>CBDUVZ010000110.1:0-10147 GCA_965370805.1 uncultured bacterium
TCCAACAGCCCGACTTGACATTTCGGGCAGATCCAATTCTGAGGAAAGACGGCGGCCGACTGCCACGTTTGACCGGACCGCGGTCATGGCGTATTGTGTGGTCTGACATGGCAATGAGCGAACCCGACATCACCCTGACGCCCGAGTTGGTCGAATGGGTCATAAGCCTGCGCCGCTGGTTCCACCGACACCCGGAGCCGAGCGGCGAGGAGCACGCGACCCAGGCGAAGGTAATCGAAACCCTGGACGAGTTGGGCATCGAGAACCGCGCCGCAGCCCGGACCGGCGTCATCGCTACCATCTTCGGCGGCAAACCGGGCAAGACCATCGCCCTGCGCGCGGACATGGACGCGCTGCGCATTGCCGAACCGGAGACCCGGCTGAACCCCGACTACCGCTCGCAGAATGATGGGATGATGCATGCCTGCGGCCACGACGGTCACATGGCGATGGTGCTGGGCGCGGCCCGCCGGCTGCAGGAGCACCGGGACAGGTTCAGCGGCAGCGTCCGCCTGCTGTTCCAGCCGTGCGAAGAAGCGCCACCGGGCGGAGCGACTGCTGTTATCCGCGACGGCGGGCTGGACGGCGTGGATGCTGTCGTCGGGATTCACCTGTTCGGGGATACCGACAGCGGCGTCATCCGCTATCGGTCCGGCCCGTTCATGGCCTCGCCCTACATATTCCGACTCCGCGTTACGGGTCGGTCCGGCCACCATCTTCATCCGGACCGGTGCATCGACCCGATTGCTATTGCCGCCCGGTTCGTCGCGCAGGTCCCGGACGAAGTCAGGTCAAAACTGTCCGCTGACGATAGGTATGTGCTCGGGTTCGGTACTTTCAACGGCGGGACCCAGTTCAACCAGACTCCGGATGAAGCGGTTGTTACCGGCAGTTTCCGCGCCTTCAGCCGGCGCGTCGCGGATACTATCGAGCGTACGATGCGCGACCGGCTCGACGCGCTGGTGAAGGAGTTTGCGAGTCCGGATATCCCCGACCTGCCGCGCTACGAACTGGAGATTCCGCCCGGGTATCCGGTGCTGGTCAATGACCCCGCGTTCACTGCCCGGGCGACAGTCGTTCTCAAGCAGCGTTTCCCTATGGTCGTCGATGAGACCGACCGCAATTTCGGGGCCGAGGATTTCGCCGAGTATCTCGTCCGCGTGCCCGGTATGTTCCTGTTCCTCGGGGCCCGGAATCCGGACAAGGGGATCGATGCGGTCAACCATTCGAGCCGGTTCGATATCGACGAAGACGTGCTGGCTATCGGGGTCAATGTGTTCGTTTCCTTGGCGGTCGATTACCTGGAGAACAGCGAGCAGTACCGTGGTTGAAGATTGCCGAAAACCGACATAGGAATTTCAACACAAAGGCACCAAGAACACCAAGTAACAGACCAGGAACCGAAAAGCATTGTCACCCAGCAGGTGCGGTATCGCCTCGACCGAGGAGGTGGCGCAAAGCCTCGTGACTCCCAGCTTCTTGCCTTTGTATCCTTCGGCTGCGCTCAGGACAAGCCTTTGTGGTTCTATTCCGGTTCTTGGGCGACTACCGGCCGGCGGGACCGGGGTTCCGGCTCAGAAATCGTATCCCAGCGCCAGGTTGACCGCCGCGTCTTTCGCTTCGCCGGGACTGCGGCCCCGGAGTTCCGCGCCGACTGAGAACTCAACCCCACGGTAGTGCGTGCCGATTGCCAGTTGGCCGACCCAGCCTTTCTGCCGGTGCCAGCCGGCCAGGGCGTCAAGTCCCAGGTGGTACAGCGGTCGGAGTTGCACCCGGAGCCCGGCGAGCGGCGGCTCATCAATGAACCGGTTCCAACCCAGCGGCAGGTTTACCAGGAGCCCGAGGCTCAGTACCCGGCCGGGCGAGAACCCGATGCCGGTTGCGAGCGCCCCGGGAACTCGCATCCAGATAGTGCCGCGGGGAAGGAAGCTGTCGGTGTGGATTACGAACGAGTCGAGGATTGGTTCTTCGTAGTAGCGGTACACGTCAAGCGATTCGAGTTCGGTCGTGATTTCCCTCACGCCCGGGTTCCCGTGCCACCAGATTCCGGCCCCCAGGTCGCGGATGCTCAGCCCGAGTTGCCAGTACCGGCCGAGCCGAAGCGCCCCGCCGATAGTCACGCCGAACCCGTCGCCGCCGCCGGCCTGGTCGCGGGACTGGTGGCTGCAGCCGGTGATAGCGTACGGGGTTGTCAGCAGTTCGCCGGCGGATGATGTCGTCACGGTGTACCGAAATCCGTGCAGCCAGGAGAGCCCGAGCCCGACGCTGCCTGGTCCGAGCGCGTAGCCGCCGGCAACCGACGCCCGCAGGAAAGAGAGCGTGTCAAAGCCGAGGCCGTCGAGTCGATAGGTGCGGTTCAGTTCGTTGCCTTCCAGCGCCAGCTCGAACAGGCTACGGGGCAGTGACTGCACCACGTACTCCTTGTAGTCCAGTGCCCAGCCGAGAAGCCGGTAGTGGCCGTGCAGAACCTGGTATTCCACGCCGGTCCTCAGCCGCAACGGTCCGGCGCCGATGCGGTCCAGAATCTGCTGTTTGTCGTCTTCGGTCAGGCGGACCGGGTGCCGGAAGTAACGTCCGTAGTCGCTGAGTCTGACTAGGTTGTTCCCCGCGTGGAGTCGGACCCCGAAGTATCTCAGCGAAGCAGCCGGGTTGCCGTTGAGGACGAGTGCGGCCGGGTTCGCGGTCACCGCTTCGCAGCCGCGCGCGAGGACCGGGTCGGTCATCACCTGACTGCCGATGCCGCTCAGCCAGCCACAGATGAGGACGACGAGGATGCCGGGCAGGTTCATTTCGGTGGTATCTCCACGGTCAGCCGGGCGTATGATTTCTCGACCCGGAAGTAGTCACGGGCCATCAGGGTTATGGTGTCGGTCGTCGGGACGAACAGCTCCAGTTCGGCCTGAAACGACTCGGCGTAGAACACCCGGCACTGTTCCGCGTTCAGTTCCGCCCGCACCGTCGAATCGCGGGCGGCAACGACCCGTCCCGAGCCCGGGTCGATCTGCGCCTCGGGCACGGCAATCGGCACCGCGGCGGTGTCCGCGGTCGGTGACCAGAGCAGCAGTCGACCGGTCATCGCGAGCGGCAGGTGGTTGACGACATGGACGACCAGTTCCGCGCCCTTCAGTTCCCGTTTGCTGTTCGGCCTGACCGTCGAATCAATCGGGATTTCCCACGGCCCGAACCGGAACGTATCCGCAATCAGTTTCGCCCGCAGCGGGGTCTGCAGGATCACGTCACCGGTCAGCCAGGAACCCGACCAGGCCCGGCCGGGGCCGATCAGTCCGGCGCGGCTGGAGATGAACAGTCGGTCCGGCGCGATATTGAACAGCCCGGCGATGTCCGAGGACGCCGAACTGGCTTCCGGTTGCCCGGGCGTGCCCGGATTGACGACGACCGTATTCCGGGCAATCGTACTCTCCGCCTCCGGGTTGACCGCGGTGACCGTCATCTCCAGAACCCCGGCGAAGTCGACCGCATTGACCGCGGTGCCGTGCAGCCAGACGTGGGCGAACTTCAGGTGGGCCAGTTGCTCGGGGAAGTCGATTGCCACGGTATCGTGCAATTCCGTGTTCCAGACCGTGTCCAGCGCTTCGCCTTCCAGGTAGTCCGGGGTTTCGGTTCGGCCGTCGAACTCGATTTCGAGTCCGTGTGACGGGTCGAGGTTCACGAACGACCCGGTCGGTTTCACCCGCGCGAAGCAGCAGACGGTCAGCCGGCTCGAATCCGGGCTGCGATTGCGATACCCCCGGCCGGTGAGTTCGAGGGGGAACTCCGTCCGCTGCCCGGGACCGAGGTCGATGGCAGAGTCGAATCCGAGTTCCTCAACGCAGAGTTCGACGCTGAGCGGCAGCGGCATCGTGTTGTGCAGCCGGAAATCGATCGTGCCGGAACCGAACAGGGCCGTGTCGAGCCGCATCCGGTGACGGGTGTGAAGGTATGATGTCTTCGCGTAGCGCGCGGTCATCCGGGTCGAGTCGCCGGGACGGATGCGGCCGCGCCGGAGTCGCATCGAGTCAATCACGACCCGGACCAGCACCGAATCGGTGGCGCGCACCCAGACCGATTCCGCGCCGGTTCCCGGGCCGGTCAGCACCATGCTGCCGTTGAGAACCGAGCCCAGCGTCGCGCCCGCAAGTTCCATCCGCTGCGCGGCGGCGCACATCGAATCGAGCGGACCCAGGTTGAACGTGCCGATACCGCCAAGCTCCAGCCGTACCGTGTCGAGCCGAACCCGGGTCCGGTTTTCCACCCGGGCAATGACGAAGCCCCCGGCCGGCTCGGCGTGTTCGATTCCGGGCAGGCTGCCGCTCACCGGGATTTCGCACCGGAATGCCGGGACCGGCATCAGCGCCGAATCGGGCGGAGCCGCCCCGATGATATCGTCCATTCCCGCTCCGGTTTCCAGGTCCAGCACCGGGGTGAGCACGAAGCTGTCGAGCATCAGGCTGAACGTATCGGACACCTCGACAGTGCCGAACAGGTCGGTCGGCCGAATCGTGTCGAGGTCGTGCTCCAGGTACAATTCCATGACCGAATCGGCCCCGACCCGGAAGAGCGTGCTGTCGAGCAACTCTCTGGCGTAGACTGTGTGGGAGATAACCGGCACGGTCAGTCGAGTCTGCCATCCTGGAAAGTGCAGGCAGGCGAGCAGCAGCAGCACCAGGCCGGCGAGGACGGCGGCAAACGCACCGGCTTTGCGCCCGGCACGCGGGTTCGCTCGGAAGCGGTCCGGCTGCTCCATGCGACTCAGTATAGGGAATCAGCAGCCGGCCCGCAACTGCCGGAGTCCGGTAAGATCGGGTCGCGTTTTCCCGAATCGGGCGAAAAACGCCGAGCCGGCAGAACGAATGTTCTGCCGGCGTGACGTTCTTCTTCGGTAGTTGCTACCGGGCTATGAGTTTCCGCGTTGCGGCGAAGCCGTCTGTCTCCAGCCGTGCGAGGTAGACACCCTCAGTCATGCCCTGTAACTCCAGTCGGGCGATTCCGTCCGGACCGGCAGCGACGGTCCGGGAACGGACTCGCTGACCCGTTACGTCATACACTGCCAGCCGGGCCGAGCCGAGCGGCGACAGGTGGCAGGTAAGCCGAGTCCGGCCGCGGAACGGATTCGGCGCCGCGGCCAGACTGCCGGCCAGTCTCGTTTCTCCCGGTGACTCGACCGCGACCTGCAGGCTCTCGACAAACATCACCTGCGGCGGTTCCTGCAGCGATGCACCGGCAAATGCAACCGGCAGTTCGTACCAACTGTCCCTGACCACCGGCTCGACGAGAAACTGAAGGTGACCACCGGCGTGAAGCCGGTAGGTCAATTGTGCACTCAGCGGCCAATCCAGTGGAAACTGGAACTCGAAAGTGTCAACTACCCCGCTGTCCCCTTCCCAGCCTTCGGTTCCTTCATACACCGGGAAAGGGCTGCTCTGGAGCATCCACCGGACAGTATCAACCGACATGCCGTGTCCGTTTGTCTGCAGTATCCCGGTAACCGGGGCGATGGCGCTCGCCTGGCCGGGGACCAGCACGGCAGCAAGCAATGCCACAACGATGATTTTCTCTTTCATATCAACTCCTTTTGATGACTGTTTGCGGTGCCGGCTCATTCGACGTCTCCGCACGTGAACGGCGCCGACTCAACTCCAGACTATGATAAAGGTCAGCCGGCATCCGTCAAGCATAGTCAACGCTCGGATTGGAGTGGGACAAATCTCGACCTGACGATGGAATACTCGTTCGACGAGTGTCAAACAGGCCGGTTCGCCCCACTTGACGTTTCGTGCTGGTGGTGTAATAATGCTTACTGACAAATGCAGTCATGCAATCCAACAAGGAGTAGACTGATGAAAAAGGTAGTCCTGCTCGCTCTGGTTCTGGCAACCGCCGGTCTGTTCCAGCAGGCGCTGGGGCTGAGCCTGATCAGCATTCTGGACACCGGGGACCAGACCACTTACGTCGATACAATCAAGCTGAAGCGTACCGGCCGGCCGGAAATCCCGATGTACACCGCGCCTTTCGGCGGCGACCCTGGAGTTGTCGATACCTTCGTCCCCGACCCGCCCCAGGCCTGGCCCAACGAATGGGTCGTAATCAGTTACATGTTCGGGGTGTCGCGGCAGCCGGCGTACCGGATTACCGGTGTGGTTGAAGACCAGTGGTATGACCTCCCGACTGACGACTTCACGCTCCTGGGCTCGAAAATCAAGTTCATCATGGGCGATGGCGTAGCCGAAGAAAACGCAGTGACACCCCGGGTTCTGCGGCTCACCGCAGCGCCGAATCCGTTCTCGACCCGCACCGTCATCCGGTTCGGGCTTGCGGGACCGGTTCACTCCAGGGTCCGGATTTCCGACGCAGCCGGCCGGATTGTCCGGACGATTCTCGACCGGCGGCTTGAATCCGGCGCGCACGAATTCACCTGGAACGGGCTTGACGACCAGGGCCGAAGAGCGGCCCCGGGCGTCTACCTGGCAAGGCTGACCGCGGGCCGGGAAAGCCGGCTTGTCAAGCTGATGATGACCGACTAGGGTGCGATAGCAACGCGTACCCGGAAACGGGGCCGGTGGTCCGGCGCAGGACCGTCCGGCCCCGTTGTTTTTGCCCCTCGCCACCACCGGCGGGCGCTGCTTGACAGCAGACCGGGCCGGACTAGAATTACTGGTCTCACTTGCGGTCCGGTACTATCCGGATGGGTTATACCGGGTGTCGGACTCCGGACTGCAGTGGGCATTTTGGCTGGGCACATCTCCCGAGAGTGCCTGCATATCTACAAACCAAGGAGGCTCAGATGCGACGAATCGTGCCAGTCCTGCTGTGTACCTTCGCCCTGGTTCTGGCGACGGGTGCATGGCTCGGTAGCACGCCGGGGACCGCTTCACCAAGAAGCAACACCAATGTTCCCGGAATCGAGAAGCCCGCTGTTCCGACTCAAGTCGGACTCGGCACTGTCTCGAACAGTTCCAACCAGGCAGCCATGTTCACCACGTCACCGGGGCCACACTACTCCATCCCGGTAGACCTTGAGCCGACCGACAACCCGGGCGATACCCTGCACTACGATGGGCCCCACGCCGGCGGCGTCGGCCTGAGTGCCGGCGGCTACTTTTCCGGTGCGGTCCGGTTTACCCCGACGACCGGCTGCACCCTGACCGAGGTGCTGTGGTACGCAAACGCCGTGCCGACATGGGCCACGGTTATCATCTACGGGCCGGGCACCAATACCACGCCCGGTGCGACACTGGACTCGTTCTCCCTCACAGTGTCGGCCACGGGATGGCAGCTCGACCCGATGGCGACCCCGCGGCGATTTCCGTCCGGCGAGGACTTCTGGGTCTGCATCCAGTTGAACCACTCGGCCGGCCAACTCCCGCTCGGGCGCGACGCCGGGCCGATGATTCAGGACCGCGGCGGTTTCATCAAGTCGGACTACATCGGCTTGCCCTGGTCCCAGTTGAACGCCGTCGGCATCGACTGCAATTGGAACATCCGGGCGATTATCGAGCCCGAAGTAATACCTGACACCGATATGGCCGTGGTGTCGGTCGACGTCGTCTCCCCGGTGCAACCTCACAACTGGATCACGCCGATGGCCACGGTCATGAACCTCGGTAACGACCCGATTCCGCTCGGCGAGGAAGTCTACCTGCACATCACCGGTCCGGGCGCCTACTCCTACTACGACACTACGACCACCACGGTCGCACTCAACTTCGGCGAGGGCGAGCAGGTTTCGTTCGCTCCGTGGTACACCCAGGACACTTTCGGCATCTACCCGTTCGAGGCCTGGGTCGAACTGGCCGGTGACCTGAACCCGAACAACGACACCGCCACGTTCGACCTCGACGTCACCCTATGGATTACTTACGCGGACTGGAATGCCTCGCAATGGACGTGGTGGGGCGGGCCGGAACGCGGAACCTGGTTCTTCCCCGACGAGTTCGGCCTCAGCTACCCGGCGACAGCCGAATCCCTCCGCCACCGCTTCACCATCCATGCCAGCTACCCGTGGGACGACAGCACATTCCGGTTCAACATCTACGACGGCTACGACATGACTACGCTGCTCTACCAATCGGCCTGGCTTGAAGCCGGCGACAGCATCTACACCTACGGCCTCACCACTCCTGTCACGATCGACAGCGGCTCATTCATCGCGGTAGTCGAGCCCTTCAGCGCTACCGGATTCCCCTCCTCCTACGGTGACGGCAACTCCGACCTCCGGACTCTCGTCGGCAGTCCCGGCGGTTGGGGCATCTGGCCCAACGGTGAAATCATGATGGCCGCGTTTGTAACCTCAGCCGCGACCGCGGACGACGTCGGGTTCACTTCGATCAACGTCCCCGGCATCGTAATCCCACCCGGAGTCGCCATCAACCCGGCCGGCTCGGTGAAGAATTTCGGCACCAACACCCAGCCCACCGTTCTCTGCAGTTGCTGGGTTGCCGACACCACCACCGACGCCCTCCTCTTCAGCGACGAACTCACCGTCGTGCTGCCTCCCGGCGAAAGCACCGAAGTAACATTCGGCGCCTGGACCCCTCACGCGACCAACGAGTACTACCAGATATGGATGCAGACCTTCATCACCCCCGACGAAAACCCGGCCAACGACGAAAAGACCATACTCTTCATCGGCTTCGAAGTCGTCGACCCGCTGATTGCTCCCGGACTGGTTTCACCGGTCACGGTCGACGGCGTCATCAACACCGCCGAGTGGTCTGACGCCAACGTCTACGACGTCTCCAACGTCTACGGCGCGAGCGACCCGCTCTACTACTACTTCCCCGGCAACGTCTTCATCTACCTCAAGCACGACGCCAACTACCTCTACATCGCCGTTGACCTCCCCTTCGAGCCGCTGGTCGAAGACGTACAGCTCGGCCTCTACTTCGACGAGAACAACGATGACGCCTGGGCCGGAGACTCGAGCGAAGGCAACTACTGGTACCAGACGAACGGCGACGCCGTGACCTACCGGTCGCTGCCGAGCGGATGGCAGTACACCGGTTCCATCGGCCTCCACGCTGCCGGCAACACATCCGGCAACATGCAAGTCGAATTCGCCATGCCGATCGGCACCAACACCTGGGAGCTCGACCTCGCCACCGAAGACACGGTCGGCTTCTACCTGTACAACCTGCTCGAAGCCTACGGCTGGTGGACCGGCTGGTGGAAGACCGACATGGACGAGAACGACTGGAATATCCCGGCTGCTTACGGCACCTTGATCCTCACCGCGGCGGCCGGCAATCCCGACGTCGGCGTCGTCAGCATCGACGCCCCGGTCGGAGCCATCGACACCAGCGTGGTGGTGACACCGCAGATTACGGTGCATAACCACGGCGATGTCGAGGTTGCTTTCTCGGTCTACTTCACAATCAGCGACACCACGACCGACGTCGAAGTCTACAACGAAACGACCGCGGTAGCCGGTGTTACAGTCGGCGGCGACAGCGCAATCACCTTCCCGGCCTGGACCACACCGATCCTGGAAGGCCCGTACGCGACCTGGAGTGAGCTGATTATCACCGACACCAGTGCCGCCAACGACACCCTGTCCGGTGCGTTCACGGTCTCCTCCGGCAACCCGGACATGGGCATCGTATCGATTGATGTCCCGGTCGGGTTCCTCGACACCGGCGAGGTTGTGACTCCCCAGGTAACGGTGCACAACTACGGCGATGTCGCACCGGCCTTCTCGGTCTACTTCACAATCAGCGACACCACGACCGACGTCGAAGTCTACAACGAAACGACCGCGGTAGCCGGTGTTACAGTCGGCGGCGACAGCGCAATCACCTTCCCGAACTGGACCGCTCCGGCCCTGGAAGGCCCGTACGCAGTCTGGACCGAGTTGATCATCACCGACCTTGACCCCGACAACGACACGCTCAGCGGATCGTTCAGCGTCGGCGGCTGCCCGCCCGTCACTGCGGGCTGGCTCGAAATGGAGAAGATCCCGTCGCTGCCCGGCAGCAAAGCGGTCAAACGCGGTGCCTGGGCCACGTTCAATGACGGCGATAACCTCATCTACGCGACCAAGGGCTACAAGACGACCGACTTCTACGCCTACTACGCTCTCGAAGACTCTTGGGCTACCCTGACCGGGATGCCCTACACCAAGCACTCGAACCCGAAGTGGGCGAGGAAAGTC
>CBDUVZ010000111.1:0-10080 GCA_965370805.1 uncultured bacterium
CCCAGGAAACCCTCAACGGATGCTTCGAGGCCCTCTACCACGTCTTCTGCCAACACGGCCTGCCCGGAGTCTTGTACCTCGACCGAGCCAGTCAATTCACCACTACCCGCCGTGGTGGCGTCCACCGTTTCCAGCGGGACAATGCGCCGACCCACTTCGAGATCGCCATGCAGAAGCTGGCCGTCGGTCTCATCTTCGCCGATAGTCCTCAGGCCCGCGGCCGGGGCGAGCGCATCAACGGCTCTTTCCAGGGCCGGCTCGTCGTTGAGTTCAGGCACCGAGGCATCACCAAACCCGAGCCGGCCACCGTCTATCTCAACGATACCTTCATCCCCAAGTATGCCCGGCGTTTCGGAGTCCAGCCCCGAAACCCAAAGCCGGTATTCCGGACTGTCCCGAAAGGAATCGACCTGCATACCGTGCTCTGCGCGAAAGCCAACCGCATCGTCGCCAATGATGACACCATTTCCTACCGAAGCCGCACCTACCAGCTTCTGCTCGGCAAACGCGCTCCCTGCCTTGTCGGTGCCAAGGTTGAAGTCCAGAACTGGTTTGATGACTCGGTGCATGCCTTTCACCCCGGAGTTGGTGCAATTCGGGTCCGGAAACTGAGGTAACGACTATGACTCTTGACTGCTTTCAGACAGTAGTGGGTATGACGTTTTCCTTGTGGATCCGCTATGACATATTCGCTGTGTGTTGACAGCGGGTGGGTGGCTCACGATGTCGAGGTCTGGAAAGCCTGGGCCACTCGAGCCGTCTGACGGCACTTAGTGCTTCCGCTCCAACTATCTTGCCAGAAGATTCCCTGCAGCACTTGGCTCAGGTCTACTCCTTGACACAGGCCCAGCTTCTCTTATCCTTGGCGTGTATGGGACAGACCCGTGTGAGGCTGGCAGAGAAGTGTCTTCGGATGCGACAGGCTAGAGGGCATCATCCACGGGCTGCTGCCCGTCCTCAAGAGGGTGTTCCGCACCCAAGGTCTAAGGTCTCTTTTCACAGTTCAATGTCCGAAGTCGATAGTCTGGCCCCAGTTGGCCAAGGAGGTCTAGTATGAAACGCTTTCTCAGCCTGGCTCTGTTCGTTATATTCGCAGCCTCAGTTCTGTTCCTTGCCTGCCCACCGCCAAGTGGAGGCGTGGCCAGTCCGAAAACGCTCCAGAAGATCCAGCAGGATGGAGTCCTGAAGGTGGGATACGTGGTGTATCCGCCGACCGTAATCAAGGACCCCAATACGACAGAACTGTCAGGGCACTTCGTCGATGCGGCGAAATTCCTGGCAAAAGTGATGGAGGTCAAGGTTGAGTTCGTGGAAGCCACTTGGTCAACGTTCGTCGGTGGTCTGCAGTCCGGGCAGTTTGACCTTTCCATCGCCGCTACTTACAGAACGATACCGCGCGCCATGGCTGTTGCCTTCACTCGTCCGATTATCTACATCGGCAACGGTGCGATTGTGAGGCACGGCGATACCCGGTTCAAGTCAATCAAGGACTTCAACAAGAAGGGAATCAAACTGGCTGTGGCGCAGGGAGAGGCCAGTCATGAGTATGCGCGGGAGCACTTCCCAAATGCGGAATTGACAGTACTGTCCACCGCCGACCTGTCTCAGCCTCTGACCGAGGTCCTAGCAGGCAGGGCAGACGTTGGACTGGCTGATGCGTGGACGACCAGTCAGTTCGCGGCCGTTCACCCCGAAGCCGTTGACCTCTTCGCGGGACGCCCTTATGACCTGACTCCCGCCGGCTGGGCCGTGCGTCAAGACGATGTAGTCCTCTTGCAGTTCGTGAATACTGCCTTGGACTACATGGAGAGCACCGGGAGAATGCGGGAGTGGGAATCTAACTACGATACTCACTGGGTGCATCCGAAGCAGGAATGGGAGGTCCGCTAGTCCGTCCGGCCTGACCAGCAGGGCGAAGGGGCCGCGGTGGCATACGACTGGGGTTTCTCCGTCATACTCCGATACAAGGAGGCGTTTCTCCTTGGAACCTGGATGACGCTGAAGATAACCATCCTCTGCATCGTATTTGGCACTCTGGCAGGCGGGGTACTTGCCTTGCTTCGTTTAACCAAGTCCCGAATACTGCGCTTCCTGTCTGTAACTTATATCGAGTTGTTCCGCGGTATCCCGCTGCTCGTGCTGCTGGTCTGGCTCTACTACTGCATGCCCATCTTTCTGAAGATCAATCTTGGGAATGCCTTCACCGCAGTCTTGGCGCTTTCGATCAACCTGTCAGCATTCGCGGCTGAGACAATACGGTCCGGCATCATTGCCATCCCGAGGGGACAAACTGAGGTGGCGCAAACCCTGGGCTTGAGGAGTCACCAAGTGTTCTTCCGCATCATCCTGCCGCAGGCAGGGCGCGTCATAATCCCCAACATGGTCGGGCTCTGGATTACTATGCTGAAGCTGTCTTCCCTGGCTTCTGTTATCGCCGTGTACGAATTGCTGCACTCCTCGAATACCATAATAAGCCAAGCATACCGCCCGCTCGAGATTTACACGGTCATCGCGCTGATCTACCTTGCCATCATACTCCCTGCTACTTTTCTCTCGCGACGCCTTGAGGCGAAAATCAGAGCGGTGTAGACATGAACAGCATTGCTCTATCTATAGCTAACCTCCAGAAATCGTACAACCACAACCGTGTGCTTGACGGTGTTTCGCTGTCTATTTCTCGTGGAGAGGTACTGGCTATCATCGGGCCAAGTGGTTCCGGAAAGACCACTCTGCTGCGCTGCATCAGCCTGCTTGACGAACCGGAGAAAGGTACTGTTCTGCTTGGCGATACCAGAGTCTTTGACTCCGGTCCTCCTCGTGTTGTAAACCGGCGCGTCCTGCGAACTGGAGCCGGTATGGTATTCCAACACCTCTACCTGTGGCCGCATCTTTCCGTGTTGCAGAATATCATCGAGGCGCCGCTTCGGGTACGGCATAAGTCAAAGCGAGAAGCGACCGAGCAGGCAGAGACGTTGCTTGAAAGCGTGGGAATGCTTGACAAGGCCAAAGAGTACCCAGGAAGCCTCTCCGGCGGACAGAAGCAGAGAGTAGCTATCTGCCGGGCGTTGATAATGAAACCGGATGTGTTGCTTCTGGATGAAATCACTTCGGCCCTGGACCCGGAATTGGTGGATGAAATACTGGACGTAATCCGGGACCTTGCCAAACAGGGACAGACCATGATGGTAATCACACACGAGATGATGTTTGCCCGGGACGTGGCAGACCGGATTGCCTTCCTAGACGAAGGTCGCGTCCTGGAGATCGGCAAACCCGCGCAGATACTCACAGAGCCAAAAGAGGAGAGGACAAGACGCTTCCTCACACGCGTCCTGTACTCGAAACAGATGGGGAGGTAGAAATGGGTAAAGTGAACGGGGAAGAAAACGGGGAGTCAAAGCTACTCGCGTGGTTTAGGGTTCGGCGGCAAGGGTTCAAGCGGCTTCTAAACCTCTACGTAGACTATGTGCGAAACCACGGAGAGATCGTGTGGGTCAATGTCTTTCCCGTGGTGTTGGTTGCCGCAGTCTCGCTGTTTCTTTCTTGGGGGTTGGCGTGCAAGTTGCATCTTCGGGACTATTCGGTGACCGTGCTTGCCGCCGCTGGCGTTCTGATTGCCATTTACTCCTTTGCCAATACGCTACGGCTTCTTCAGTACCAGCGGAACAAAGTCACCGACTACAACCAGTTGCTGCAGCGACTCAACAGGAACTTCGAGCACATCACGAAGCAGATCCAGAAGAACGAGAACAGGCGCTGCAGGATGACCATCTTCTCACCGACCCCGGCGATTGGCAACATATCTGGTGATCTTCGGCTGTACAACAGCTACGCGAAGAATCTGGAGGTCCTCGCGAGTGACGACTATCAAGACAGAGTGGCATTTCGTGTCGTCTTGAACGCACACTTCAGTTCGTGGCATAAGGAGTTCATACGGCGTCGTGTCGAGCACCTCAGAGAGGATGCCCGTGATCGCAAGCCAAAGAAAGCAATAGACCAGTTGGACAAGGAATTCCCCCCAAGCTTGTTCAATGCGATCAGCAAGTTTGACGACACATACAACATCCGAAAGCAAGAATCCAGAGATGCGGTGGACAGAATCAGGAAAAATACCTGCAGTTGTATCGAATCGCTCGGGCGTAAGGAGCAAACCGCGGCCGAGAATGACCCAACTGTAGAGAAACTAAAGACGTGGACGGAGTATCTGTTGCGTTTTGCCCACCGGGCAGCCGACTGTCAGGTTCTGAGTCTTCTTGGGCTGATTGGCGAGAGCTCTACACTCGTGAAGAGCGAACAGGGGAATTTCACGCCTTGCATCGCGGTCTGCGTGGACGATTCGTATTACCTGACGTGGATTGTGAAGGAGTTGAATGGCACGTCAAATGTGCTATACGGGTATTCTTCCGATGACCCGGGTACCGAGCGTATCATAGGCAACCTTGCAGACCACTATGAAAAAGCCGAGTCCGAAAGGACAATCAGCTACCGGGATTTCACTGACAAGTTAGGCACGAACGAGGACTACATCAAGAGTTCCAAGCTAGACGACCTGCTCGCGTCAATGAATCCTCAGCCCGGCTCGGACCCGGACCAGTCCTGAAGATATCGCAGCAAGAAGAGCCGCGCTACGTGAACCACATCATACCTTTCGTCTGGTCCTGGTTGGCCTGGGGATAGTGGATGTTGCTGTCTGAGTCTACGTTGACCAGGTGTCTGGAGGCTGTGATTGCTTCACAGACGCCTTGGGGCGAATGGGGTGGCGTCAGTCGGGTCCCGAAGTTGAGGGGCCGCGACATACCCAAGCCCAACGGGTTCAGGACGCTCCTCGGACTTAGAATTCTCGAAGACTGGCTGGATGAAACCGGACGCCGGGAGCCAAAGTCAAAGGCGGTGCGCTGGTTCGAGGACAGTATTGAAGACGGCTGGGTGCGATTCTACGACACTTACCCCAGACAGGATGTCCCGCCGATTGGTGCAGAGCGGGGCGCTCACGAGGTCGTCGCAGCCGAAGATATCCGTCACACAGCCCAAGCCATTACCTGTTTTGCCCGCTACTCGAAGCTGAACCTTGCGCGCCTCGACATCCTGCGCAACATCGTTGGAGCGCAGGACGAAAAGACCGGAGGGTGGCCGCTGAGGCTCGGTGGCAGACCAGAGCCCTACTCGACGATGTCGTGCCTGGAGATGCTTGGTGTGTTTCTCAGCCTGCCGGCGACATCCGGCGGAGTAGTCACTCAGGATGACGAGTTCAGGGATGAGCTCGAGTCGAGTTTTCAGTCTGGGCTACGTTCCCTTGAGAAGAACCTGTTCACGACCGGCAAGTATGCAGAACCGTTCAGCGTGGCGGTGTGCGTTGCTCAGCTAAGGGGATTTGCCTATCACAGGAAGCCGTCCGTGGAGAGACGGGCGCGGCGTTTCTTGGCCGATTCCTGGGACGAAACCCGAGGGTGCTGGTCAAAGAGCGGCTACGCCACGGATGAGATAGAAATGAATGCGTTCGTTTACGCCGCGTTCTCAGAGGTCGCTGACTTCAAGAACACGAACGATAATCGTATACTTCGCAGGACTGCATCGTACCTGGATGAGACACTCGCGGACTATGGCGAAGTTGCTGCCTACCTCTATTCCCTCATAGGTCACCAGGCGATATGCAGAAGAACAGGCAGGGAATATCGCAAGAGGAGCCTCGCCGCAATTCGAGCCAGCGATTCGTTCGCCGTAGTGCTGTACGGTTTCTATGCGGGTTATCTGGCTACGAGACTGCGGACACTCGTCGCACTTCAGAGGATGCGAGACCCCGAATCTGCCGCTTGGAGGCGAGTCATGGACATCGAGCGCCAGCGGACACTCCTACTGGCCAGGCAGCTTTCCACCACAGCCAGGCGAAAGCAGGAACTTCCGGCCCTGAAGTGTCTCATTGATTCCATCGAGGGTGAGAGCCTCGACGACGTGTGCGAGAAGGCTTTGGTGTATCTATCGGCTGTATCCACACTACGTGAGGAACCCGCTTCCAAGCTGTGGCTGGCGGTTTGGGATAAGGCGAGTGACTTAGGCGCCAAGGTCCTGGCCGAGTTGGTGAAAAGCGGGCTGCAGCCGTAGGGAATCTGTTGGCCCGCGGTTCAGCCGGACTTCAACCGGTAGGTAGAAGCCCTACCTGAAGTACCCGGGTACATAAACACCGTTTTCCGATATCTGTCTGCTGTCCGGGAATCAGTCGCGGGATCTGATTCCAGCACGTGCGGGCAAGCGGTGCGAGTTGCTAGCATGGCGTTGTTCCGGAATAGTGCAGAGTCCGTCAACAAAGGAGGAAGCGTGAAGAGAGCCGTTCTGGCCGTGACCGTTGCCTGTCTGCTGCTGCCGCTGGCGGCGCAGGCGAAGTTCACGTTGGGAGATGACGGCGGTCCCAACTTGTCAATTTCCGGTCAGTTGAAATTCGTCGCCGAAACCCAGACATTCTACTTGGACTACGAAGGGGAACCTCTCGAGAGCGAACCCGCATTCAGCTTCTACCACAGCGCTGCGAGCCTGTTCCTCACCGGCAACACGTGGTCGTGGCTCGAGTACATGTTCCATCATTCGTTCGTCATGGGGAGGTACCAGCTATACGAGTGCTACGTCAAGGTCAAGCAGGCAGACAACTACTCCGTCACGCTTGGACAGTCGAAGGCACCGTTCGGTCGGGTCTATAACTCGTCCGGCTCGAAGTTGATGTTCAAGGGCCGGAACCAGATAACGAGGTTCAGTCCGAAGTATCAGATCGGCGTGGCCCCGGGGTTGAACCTGTTCGACAGCAAGGTTGCGCTCAATGCCGGGGTGTTCAACGGCAAAGGGAAGAACGTTCCGCTCAATACCGACCCGAACGTGATGGTGGCCGCGGACTTGACGATTGCCCCGTTCGGCCCGGTTCCGATGGAGGAGTCGGCGCACCGCGGGTTCGGCAGTCCGGTGTTCGCCGTGGTGCCCGGGATCTACGTGAACACAGTCCAGGAGGTAGCCAGGGTCGACACGCTCGGGCAGCCGCTGGAGTACGCGGACGTCACCACGACCAGCTACGGTGCGTGCGCGGCGCTACGGTTCGACTATCTGGTGTTCGACGCCGGTTATTACATGAAGGACGTGGATGACCCGAGACTGGACACGGTCGTGAGTTCCACCGGATTCACGGTTCAGGCCGGCTATGCGGTCGGCGGCAAGCTGGAACCGATTGCCCGGTTCACCTCGATTGATCCGAATTCGGGAAACGGGAACGATGAGGTCACGGCAATCGAAGCCGGGTTCAACTACTACTTCAAGAGTTACAACTCACGGCTGGGGCTGAACTACCTGAACGAGTCGACGTCCGGCACCGACGCGACGGCGAAGTCGGTTGTCAAGTTGTACTACCAGTTCCTCTACTAGCCGGAAATCCCGGCGAGAGCAAGCGGCAGGGGTTTCCCCTGCCGCTTGCTCTGACCGGCCAACTTGACATCAGGCCGGTTTCAGGCGATAGTCACCCGGAGGACCCAACCAATGGCAGCCACTAGATTCCCGTCCCGACCCACCGAGTTCTGCATTACCGACGTCGGCAGCACGACGACCAAAGCGATTCTGTTCCTGAAGCAGGGAAAAGAATGGCGGTTTTTCCGCGAGGAGGCACCGACAACGGTCGAGAAACCGCACGAAGACGTCGCGGTCGGGGTAATCGGTGCAATCCGGGCACTGGAGCGGAAATCGGGACGGACCCTGCTCGACGCCGGCGGACCGGCGGTGCCTTTTCTCTCGACGTCGAGCGCGGGCGGCGGGCTGGCGATGGTGGTCGCCGGGCTGGTGAAGGACATCACTGCCGAGACCGCGGACCGGGTCGCACTCGGTGCGGGCGCAATCGTGCTCGACGTGCTGGCGATGGATGACGGGCGGACCCCGTACTACAAGATCGAGGAGTTGAGACGGCTGCGGCCGGATATGGTGCTGCTGGCCGGCGGGTTTGATGGGAATGCAATCAGCGGGCCGGTGTACCTGGCCGAGCTGATTCTGGAATCAGGGCTGCACCCGAAGCTGAATCCGGACGCGAAGTTGGCGGTGATTTACGCGGGCAACGTCAATGCCGGCGAGTACGTGCGGCGGGCGTTTTCCGACCGGTACGCGTTCTGCCCGGTGGCGAACATCCGGCCCGAAGGGAACCGCGAGAACCTGGAGCCGGCCCGCAAGGCGATTCACGACCTGTTCATGAACCACGTGATGTCTCAGGCGCCGGGGTACGAGCGGCTGAAGTCCTGGGTTTGCGCTCCGATTGAACCGACTCCGGCCGCGTTCGGGAAAATCCTGGGCCTGGTATCCCGGGACCTTGACAAGACAATCCTGGCAGTCGATATCGGTGGCGCCACTACCGACGTGTTCACCGCGACCCGGGGCCGGGTGTTCCGGACCGTCAGCGCCAACCTGGGGATGAGCTACAGCATCCTGAATGTGGCAGAACTGGGCGGCGTCGATGCAATCAGGAAGCTGCACCATTCCGACCTGACCGAGACGGAACTGTGGAACCGGATCGGGAACAAGTATATCAACCCGACCCGGCTGGCCGCCACGCATGATGAGATGACGACCGAGTGGGCCGCAGCCTCGATTGCGATTCGCGAGGCGGTCGCCGGGCACCTGAAGGTAATGCGGGGCGCGGCCGGGGAACCGGCATCAACCCGGCCGGAGTTGGACAACCTGCTGCGTGGAATGAAGCGGGACTGGAAGCGGGAACTCCAGCCGGAAGAGAAACCGGAACTGGTGCTTGAGGATTACGACCTGGTTATCGGCAGTGGCGGAATACTCTCCCATTCGCCACGCGCGGCAGCCGCGATGATGTTGCTTGACGCGCTCCAGCCCCGGGGTGTCGTCGAACTGGCAGTCGACAGCGCGTTCATGTTCCCGCACCTCGGGGTGCTGGCCGAAGTGAACCCCGAGCTTGCCCGCAAGTTGTTCTACGAACTCGGGATTGTGAGACTGGGAACCGTCCTCGGACCGGGTCGGGAAGACGCGGCGAGCCCGCGCCTCGCGGGCACGACCAGCCACGGGCGGGAGATTGCGGAGAAAACAGAGCCGGGAGAAGTGAAGCTGGTTCCGCTCGCCGACGGCGAGAGCCTGAAGGTGAAACGCGAGGCCGAAGAAACCGGGCAGGAAATCGAGCTCAGCGGCGGGGAGTGCGGTTTGATTCTCGATGCCCGGGCAAGACCGATTGAAGCCGGCGCCGGCACCATGCTGCCCGCGGAGTATGTCCCGCCGGGCCGTGAGACCGAGCCGGAACGCGAAGAATCCGTGCAGCGGGGCGAAATCAGGATGAGAAGGGAGCTGGCGATTCCGGGCGAGGTGTTCGTCAGGAACGGGGACCGGGTCGGACCCGATACCCTGGTCGGGCGGAGCGTCCGGCAGTTCCTGCGACCGTTCTTCGTGGACGTCGCCAGGGGGCTGGAAGTGGAGCCCGGGGAACTGAAGCAGCATCTGGTAAAGAAAGTGGGTGACGAAATCGAACAGGGGGATATCGTCGCCCGGAAGAAACGGCGGTGGGGTCCGGCAAAGACCTTCCGGTCACCGGTGGCCGGCCGGATTGAGAAAGTACTGGAAACCGGGGTAATCGTGGTGCGGGAGAAACCGGAGCATGCCCGGGAACTGACCGCGGTCAAAGTCGCGGAAGCGATGAAAGTGGAGCCGCGTGAACTCAGACCGTACCTCAAGGTCGAAGTCGGCCAGGAAGTGGACCGGGGACAATGGCTTGCCGCGCGAGTCGGTGCCGGACTCCGGTTCTGCGCATCACCGGTCCGGGGCAAGGTCAACCGGATTGATTTCCATTTCGGGATGGTGATGATCGAGCCGCTGCTCGAAGAGAAGGAAGTCTACGCCTGGCTGCCCGGAACTGTCGAGGAAGTTACCGACAAGGGCTGCGTGGTGAAAAACAACGGAGTCGTTGTCCGGGGCGTCTGGGGCCGGGGTGGTGAGGCGCACGGGCAACTGAGCTTCGGTGATGCCGCGGCCGGGAAGGTAATGGTCAGGCAGTTCGTAGCGGCCGATGAACTCGTCCGGCTGCGCGAGAAAGGAGCGGCCGGACTGGTAACCGGC
>CBDUVZ010000112.1:0-10065 GCA_965370805.1 uncultured bacterium
AACCACGGATGGACACGGATAGACACAGATGAAGGCGGAAGTCAGAGGTCAGAGGGCAGATTGCGGAAGCGGGCCGGAATAGACCACAGATAAACACGGATAGACACAGATGAGGATAGAAGTCAGAGTGCAGAGTGCAGAAGTCAAAACCGCCAAGGCCGCCAAGAGCGCCAGGGTGGATTTGGAGTGCGGCAGCAGGGCTGCCGCTTTTTCCTCCGGAAGCGATGCTTCCGGTTATCCAAAGCGGCGGCTGTCGCAGCCGCAGTCCAAAGGCGGTATCCGGGGTGGTTGCTTCCGGCTTTACAAGGCGCGGCTGAGCCATATTATGGAGTATGGCGTGTGAGGAAATGTCCAATGACCAAGTCCCAATGTCCAAGGCGGGAGGAAAGGTCAGAAGGCAGAGTGCAGATATCAGAGTGCAGAATGAGGAAATTGCCAGAGAGGTGGAGTAGGAAATGACCAGAAAACAGTCTGCTCAGTCCGGTCGGAAGCCGGGGACGACCAGGCCGGTAGTTGCAGTTGTGATGGGCAGCGAGCATGACTTGGATGTCATGCGCGAGGCGCTTGGGGTTCTTGACAAGTTTATGATTCCCTATGAGGTCGCGGTTATTTCGGCCCACCGGTCGCCGGACCGGTGCCGGGTTTTCGCCCGGGGCGCGGCGCGGCGGGGAATCAGGGTCGTTATCGCGGGCGCGGGTAAGGCCGCGCATCTGGCCGGGGTGATTGCGAGCCACACGGTTCTGCCGGTCATCGGCGTGCCGATTGACGCCGGTATGGCCGGGTTGGACGCGCTGTTGTCCACCGCGCAGATGCCGCGGGGAGTGCCGGTCGCGTCGATGGCGGTCGGGCGTTCGGGCGCGGCGAATGCGGCGCTCTACGCGGTTTCGGTCCTGGCCCTGAGCGATAAGGTCCTGGCCCGGAAGCTGACCACGTTCCGGCGGGGACTGGGCACCGGCGTCGCGCGGAGTTCGCGCGAAGTGGCGCGCCGGTTGAAGGCCGGGCAGTAGCAGGTGCGACGATGCTTTGCGGATTGCTGCTGGGCCTTGCCATTCTGCCGGGGCAAGTGATGACCGCACCGGTGGAGCTGGTTTCCCTTCCGGCCCCGGATACGGTCGGGGCAGTGACAGTCGAGGCCGCGATTCACGGACGTCGTTCGGTCCGGGTGTACGATACCGATTCGCTTGCCATCGAGGAGATCGGGCAACTGCTCTGGGCCGCGCAGGGCAGGACGTCGCGCCGGGGTTTCCGGACCACGCCTTCGGCGGGCGCTACTTTCCCGATTGAGCTTTACCTTGTTACCGGCCGGGTGCGGGGTTTGAAGCGCGGCGTCTATCATTATATTCCCGAGGAGCACGCGCTCGAACCGCTGGGCCATGACAAGGTCATCTACCTGCTGCGCGACGCGGCGCTGGGTCAGGCGTGCATCGAGACCGCGGCCGTCAACCTTGTGCTGGGTTGTGTCTACCGCCGCACCACGGCCAGGTACGGCGACCGGGGGAAGATGTACGTCCACATGGAGGCGGGCCATATCGGGCAGAACGTCCACCTGCAGTGTGAGGCCCTGGGCCTGGGCACGGTGATGGTCGGCGCGTTCGACCCGAAGCGGGTGAAGCAGGTTCTGCGAATCGACACCCATCCGATATACATCATGCCGGTGGGGCGCAAGCGAAAGGGGTAGCACTATGCTGGTTCTGAATACCGAGTTGCCCGGGATACCGCCCGCAAGCCGGGGCAAGGTGCGGGATATCTTTCACGTCGGGCCTGACCTGCTGATTGTCACAACCGACCGGATTTCGGCGTTCGACGTGGTGCTGCCGGACGGGATACCGGACAAGGGCCGGGTCCTGACCCAGCTTTCGGCGTTCTGGTTCAGGCGATTCGCGGACGTGATTCCCAACCACCTGATGACGACCGACCCGGAGTTGTTTCCGAAGGAGCTGCATCCTTTCCGGGACGTCCTCGACGGCCGGGCGATGCTGGTGAAGCACGCCCAGCCGCTGCCGGTCGAATGCGTTGTCCGGGGATACCTGGCCGGGAGCGGCTGGCGGGAGTACCAGGCTTCGGGTTCGGTCTGCGGTATCAAGCTGCCCGAGGGTCTGGAGCAGGCGCAGGAACTGCCCGAGCCGATCTTCACGCCGTCGACCAAGGCCCAGACCGGGCACGATGAGAATATCACGATGGAGCAGATGGCCGGGATGGTCGGCAAGGGTCCGGCCGAGATGGCGCGGGAAGTCTCGCTGAGAATCTACAACCAGGCGGCGAAGCACGCGCTCGCCAAAGGGATTATCATCGCGGACACCAAGTTCGAGTTCGGGTTCATCGAAGGCCGGTTGGCACTGATTGACGAAGTGCTGACTCCTGATTCGTCACGCTTCTGGGACGTGGGCGACTACAAGGTCGGGGTCTCGCCGTCGAGCTTCGACAAGCAGTTCGTCCGGGACTATCTGGAGACGCTTGACTGGGACAAGACCCCGCCCGGACCCGGGCTGCCGGCAACGGTAATCGAGGGCACGACCGCGCGCTACCGCGAGGCGTACCGGCGCTTGACCGGGAACGAACTTGCGACGGGCAGTTGATTCGCCCTGATGCTCGTATCCGATTTCGACTACGAACTCCCCAGGGAACTGATTGCCCAGCACCCGGCGTCGAGTCGCGACCGGTCGCGGTTGCTCGTGCTCGAACGGGAGACCGGCCGGGTTTCTGACGACAAGTTCACCGACATCGGGAAATGGCTGCGAGCGGACGACCTGCTGGTGCTGAACAATACGCGGGTAATCCCGGCGAGAATCTTCGGTCAGTTGCCGACCGGCGGACGCTTGGAACTGCTGCTCCTGCGCTGCATCAGGCCCGGGGTCTGGGAAGCGCTCTCCCGGCCGGCGCGCAAAGCGAGGCCGGGAACCGCGGTGCAGTTCGGCGAGTACAGCGCGAAAGTGCTGGAGCGGAAGCCGGACGGGCTGCGGGTCGTGGAGTTCACGCCACCTGACGTCGGGAAGCTGCTCGATGACCAGGGAGAGCTGGCGCTGCCGCCGTACATCCGGGAGAAGTGTGAGGAACCGGAGCGGTATCAGACTGTGTACGCGGAGCGGGACGGCGCGGTGGCCGCTCCGACCGCGGGGCTGCATTTCACGCCCGAGCTGCTCGCCGGCCTGAAGCAGAACGGCGTCGAGCCGGTCGAGTTGACGCTCCACGCCGGCCTGGGTACGTTCCGGCCGGTGAAGACCGAGACCGTCGAGGAGCACACGATGCACCCCGAGGAGTTCGAGTTGACCGGCGCGGCCGCGGACCGGATCAATGCGGCCCTGGAGCAGGGAAGACGGATTGTCTGCGTGGGCACGACGACAGTGCGGGTGGTCGAGAGCCAGGCGGAGAAGACCGCTGACGGCTGGCGCGTGCGGCCGGGCAAGGGGCAGACCGACTGGTACATCTTCCCGGGTTACGAATGGCGCGTGGTCGGCGCGCTGCTGACCAATTTCCATCTGCCCCGGTCAACCCTGCTGATGCTGGTCAGCGCGCTTGCGACCCGCGAGCGGATACTCGCGGCATATGAGCACGCGGTCCGGGAGCGGTATCGATTCTACAGCTTCGGTGATGCGATGCTGATTGTCTAGCGAGCGGTATGAGAGAGATGACTGTCCTCGAACTCCTGGAAGCGACCGGCGGCCGGCTGCTGCGCCACGGCGAGCCGGTGCTGCGGGGAGTAGCAATCGACTCCCGCAAGGTCAAGCCGGGCGAGCTGTTCGTGGCAATCAAGGGCGACCGGTTCGACGGCCACCGGTTCATCGCGGGCGCGGTCGAGAACGGCGCGAGCGTGGTCCTACTTTCCGACCCCCGGTTCGCGCCCGACCGCGGCGCGGTTGTCCGGGTCCGGGATACCCGGAAGGCGCTGGGCGACCTGGCGGCGTTTTATCGCAAGCGGCTCGGGGTCCGGGTGCTGGCGGTCACCGGCAGCAACGGCAAGACGACCGTGCGGCGGATGGCCGCGGCAATCCTTTCCCGTACGTTCCGGGTGGTCGAAGCGCCCGAGAACTACAACAACGAGATCGGCGTGCCGCTGACCGTTTTCGGGCTGGAGCCGGACACCGAAGTCGGAGTGTTCGAGATCGAGATGAACGAACCCGATGGCACGCGGCAGTTGGCCCGGGTCTGCCGACCTGAAGTCGGGGTGGTGACCAATGTCGGCGATGCCCATCTTGAGACGATGAAGAACCGCCGCGGAGTGGCGCGGGAGAAAGCCGAACTGCTCGAGGAGTTGCCGGAGTCCGGGACCGCGGTCCTGAACGCCGACGACCGGCTGGTGATGGAGATTGGCAAGAAGCACTGCAGTTGCCGCCGGGTGACGTTCGGGCTGGAGAGCAAAGCGGACGTGTTCGCGACCGACGTGCGGGACCTTGGGCTTGACGGGACCCGGTTTCTGCTCCAGGGGCGGCACGAAATGCGCGTCCCGGTGCCGGGGAGGTTCAATCTGGCCAACTGCCTTGCGGCCTGCGGCGCGGCCCATGCCCTGGGTGTCGGGTTCGCGGGGATGGCCGCCGGACTTGCCGGTTTCCGGCCCCCGCGGATGCGGCTCGCGGTCCGGCGCCTGGGGGAGACCGTCCTGATTGACGATTCATACAACTCGAATCCCCAGTCGGTTCGGGCGGCGCTGGAACTCCTCCGCGGGAGCGCGCCGGCCGGGAAGCGGGTGGCGTTGCTCGGCGACATGCTCGAACTCGGGGCCGACGCGGTCCGGTTCCACAGCGAGCTGGGTCAACTGGCGGCGGACTGCGCGGACCGGGTGTTATTCGTCGGCCCGCTGTGCGAGCACGCCGCTTCGGTGGCAATCAAAGCCGGGATGAAACCGGAATGCATGCGGCTCTATGGCACGAGCGGGCAGGTCCGGGCCGAACTGTTTGACATGGTCAAGCCCGGAGATACAATCCTCGTCAAAGGTTCGCGGGCAATGAGTATGGAACTGATAGTGCAGAACTTAGTGGAGCATTATGGCGAATAACCCGATCAGATTCACGGACACCACACTCCGCGACGCCCACCAGTCACTCTGGGCAACGCGGATGACAATCGACGACATGCGCCCGGTGCTTGACCGCATCGACAAGGTCGGGTACTGGTCGCTCGAAGTCTGGGGCGGCGCGACGTTCGACGTCTGCCTCCGGTTCCTGAACGAGGACCCTTGGGAGCGGCTTTCCGAGATCCGCAGCCGGGTGAAGGATACGAAGCTGCAGATGTTGCTGCGCGGGCAGAACGTGGTCGGATACCGCAACTACCCGGACGACCTGCTCGAAGAGTTCGTCCGGCGTGCGGCCGAGCGCGGGATTGACATCTTCCGGATATTCGACGCGCTGAACGACGCCCGCAACCTCGAGAGGGCGACCGAGTTCGTCAAGAAGGCGGGCAAGCACGCCCAGGGGACTCTCTGCTACGCAATCAGCCCGGTTCATACCCTGGACTACTACCTGGAGCGGGCAAGGGAGCAGAAGGACATGGGCGCGGATTCAATCTGCATCAAGGACATGGCCGGGATCCTCGCGCCCCAGGCCGCCTATGACATGATTACGGCGCTGAAAGCCGAGACCGGGCTGCCGGTGCAGCTCCACTGTCATGCGTCGAGCGGTATGGCGGTCGCGACGTACCTGCGGGCGGCCGAAGCCGGGGTGGACGTAATCGATACCGCTTCGGCCCCGCTTTCCTTCTCGACTTCGCAGCCGGCCGCGGAAACGATGGCCGCGTGCTTTGCGGGCACGGACCGGGACCCGGGTCTGGACCTCGGGGAGATGGAGCGGATCGAGCAGCACTTCGTCGGGATCGGAACGGACCGGTGCATCAAAGGAACCAAAGTGGTCGATTCGATGGTCATCACTCACCAGATTCCGGGAGGCATGGCGTCGAACCTGCTCAACCAGCTCAAGGAGCAGAATGCCGGTGACCGGTTGTCCGAAGTGCTTGACGAAGTGCCGCGGGTGCGCGAGGACCTGGGCTACCCGCCGCTGGTGACGCCGACCAGCCAGATTGTCGGGGTCCAGGCGGTGATGAACGTCCTCGGGGGCGAGCGGTACAAGATGATTCCCAAGGAAGTCAAGAACTACGTCCGGGGCCTGTACGGCCGGTCTCCGGCCCCGGTGCGGGAGTCGGTGCTCGCCAAGATACTGGGCAAGGAGAAGCCGATCAAAGGCCGACCCGCGGATACGTTCGAGCCCCTGATGCCGAAGGTGCGCAAGGAACTGTCCAAGGACCTGGTCGAGAAGGAAGAAGACTACATATCCTACGGTCTTTTCCCGGAAGTGGCCCTGAAGTTCTTCCAGTGGCGCAAGGACCCGGCCGCGGCCGAAGCGGCGAAAGCCAGGGAGCAGGCCGCAAAGAAACCCGCCACGAGTGCAACGGCGAAGCAACCGCAGCGTCCGGCTCCGAGCGGCGAGATTGACGTTGAGACTGTGCGCCAACTGATCGAGACGATGGCGGCCCACGACGGCACCGAGCTTGAGTGGGACCATCACGGCAAGGACCGGATAAGAATCAGGTGGGGCGCACCGGCAGCCGAGCCTGCCGGACGAGCGCCGGCCGCAGCAAGCCCGGAACCCCGGGCCCCGCTGGCCCCACAGACGGTCGCACCGAAGCCCGAGCCTGAACCCGCCGCGCCCGCGGCTGACATACCCGGCCCGGCCCAGCCACTGGAATCTGCCGGTCAGCCGGTCGAGCAATCCGCCGAGACCGAGGAAGTCACTTCGCCGATGGTCGGTACGTTCTATCTCCGTCCCAAGCCCGACGACCCGGCTTTCATCGAGAAGGGCGACATTGTCGAAGTCGGGCAGACGCTCTGTATCGTCGAAGCGATGAAGCTGATGAACGAAATCCAGGCGGAGAAGAAGTGCCGGATCGTCGACATCCTGGTCGAAGACGGGGAGTCGGTCGAGTACGGTCAGCCACTGTTGTTGATCGAGCCGGCGTAAGTCAGCGTGTCGGGGTGTCCGTTCCCGGCTGACCGTGAGGAAATAGCAATGAATGGCAACGATAACCACTGCGAGCGCGCAGATACAGGTGTGCTCCGTTCCGCTGTCTGCCTTTTGCTGGTGGTCGGATGTGGCCTGCTGCCTGCATCCGGGCTCGGTCCGGCCGCGACCGGGGCGGTGCGAAGCGGGCTTGAGGTTCTAGGGATACAGGAGACGGAACTCGGCTTCTACAAGCAATGGGCGACCGACAGCCTGTTCCGGCTCAAGACAGTCGATTTCCTGCTCGACAACCCGCTCGAAGTGGCCGCGTACACCGACTCCTCGGCTGAGTTGTTTCTCGCAAACGAACGTAACCTGTTGACACTAACCTGGTTCCAGGCACTGGAGACAGACGTTCCGCTCAGGCCGGGTGATTCCGCTCTTCTGCGCCGGGCGATAGAATCCGAGATGGGGGACGCGCTGGAAGGGACCATGGTGCTTCCGCCGAACCTCGGTCGGGCCGTGAATGTGCTCCTTGCCGCATTCCGGGTAGCGGACCGGTATCGGTCGGACGCGGTTGCCGGGTTGAGCAAGGAGGAGTTGGATATCCTGGTCGGCGAAGCGCCCGACTTCTGGAGCGATGAGGACGATACGTTGAACCCGACGCTCTGCGGGGTGCTGCACCGTGAGTTCGGGAAGGCGTACGACACCACCCGGGAGATTGAAGCGGAGACCCTGCTGGCGTACGTCGGCAAGCTCGACCGGCGCGCGCTGGCGTTGAGCGGTCTCGCGGTGGTGCTGGCCGCTGGCGAAGCTGAGCAGTTGCTGACCGAAGAGTCGCTTGCGTTCCCGCACGAAGCCGGGACTCTGACTGCGGCCGGGGTCACCGGCGGCGTCTACTTCGAAGCCGAGACCGACTGGGGAACGGTTGTCATCGGCGCGGACGGGGAGAACACGTACCGCCGCGACTGCTGCGTCATCATCGACCTCGGGGGTGACGACTGCTACCGGAACCGGGCCGGCGGCGCGGTCGGCGTGCTCGGCAATCCGTACTCGGTTCTGATTGACCTTCGGGGCGACGACCTGTACGCGACCGAACGGCTCTTCAGTCAGGGAGCCGCGCTCTTCGGTGCCGGCGTGCTGATTGACGTTGCCGGGAACGACGTGTTCCGCTCCGGCCACTACAGCCAGGGCGCCGGCGTCCTCGGAACCGGCGTGCTCGCTGACCGGGACGGCAGGGACATCCACGAGTCCGGGTTCTACGCCCAGGGCGCTGGCATGTTCGGCATCGGGCTGCTGGCCGACGCCCGGGGCGATGACAGCTACCGCTGCTGGTGCTACGGCCAGGGGTTCGGCTCGGTCCACGGGTACGGACTGATGCTCGAAGGCGGGGGCGATGACGTCTACAGCGCGGGCGGGGAATACGCGCACGAGCCGCTGCTGCCGCACGAGTACCGTTCGTTCGCCCAGGGGTTCGCCATCGGCTGGCGCCCGGACGCTGCCGGCGGCATCGGGTTCCTCTGCGACCGGTCGGGCAACGACTGTTACAACGCGGAGGTGTTCGCGCAGGCGACCAGCTACTGGTACTCGTTCGGAGCGCTCTGGGACGGGGCCGGGTATGACCATTACGTCGCGGCCCAGTACTCGCAGGGCGCGGGAATTCACCTTGCGGTCGGCTGCCTGATTGACAATGAAGGCAATGACTCGTACTACTCCCGGCTCGGTCCGAGCCAGGGCGAAGGCCACGACCTGTCGGTCGGCGTGCTGGTGGACCGTAAGGGTCACGACGTCTACCACGCGTCCGGCGGGCAGGGCACCGCGTTGACCAATTCGGTCGGCCTGTTCGTCGACGTGACCGGCAACGACGTCTACTCCTCGACCGAGAAGCTGGCACTGGCCGGCGGCCGGCCGGCGCGCGGGTTCGCCAGCGTCGGCAACTTCGCGGACCTGGCCGGGGAAGACCACTACACCGGCGGCAGCGCGGGTTCCGATTTCGGGCACTGGACCAACGGGGTGTACGGTGTCGGCCTGGACCTCTCGGCCGAGCGCGTGGCGGGCGACGAAGCGGACGAAGGCGATACGCTTGAAGTCGAAGCCGACAGCCTGGACCTGCCGGTCGATTCCATCTTCCAGATTGCGGCGATGTGGGAAGTCGGCAACGTCCGGGCCAAGGTCAGGCAGGCCCGCAAGCAATTGAAGGAACTGGGCCGGGAAGCGATTGATTACGTCTTTGAGAAGAAGGTTGCGACCAAGAGCGGGCTCGAGTCAAGGGCAATCGGGGGCCTACTCAAGGAATGGCCGGACACCGCCAAGCCCTGCCTGTATCGGGCCCTGCACGACGACCGGCGCCGGGCGCGGGCCAACGCGGTCCACTGGCTGGGCAAGCTCGAAGAAGACGCCGCGGACGCGGTCGACTCCCTGTTCCTGGCGATGAACGAGAAGCGGGCCAGCCCGCGCTGGGTGGCGAAAGCGCTCGGCAATATCGGGGACTCGACAGTGGTGCCGAGGATTCTGTTCCTGCTCGAAGACGACTACGAGCCGTCGCGCATCGTGACCGCGGAAGCGTGCGGCAAGCTGAAGAACCCGGTCGCGGTCCCGAACCTGATTGCCGGTCTTGAGGACCGGCTGTTCACGGTCCGGTCCGCGGCGGAGATGGCGCTGGAGAAGATCGGACGGCCCGGCCTCGAGCCGCTCCTTGACGCGACCGGTGGACAGCAGTCACCGGCGCTCGGGCACGCAATCCGGGTTGCGGGCAGGATTGCGGCGGAACTCGATACGCTCGAAGACCGCAAGCTCCGGGTCCGCTGCCGCAAGACGTTCCTTCTGTTCCTTTGGCACGAAGACCCGTTCGTGCGGCTGGTCACGGTCCGGGCGCTTGCCGGCTTCCTCGACGACCCCCTGCGCCGCATCCTTGAAACGGTCGAAGCCGAAGAGACGAACCGCTTCGTGCTTTCCGCGTGCCGCGAAGTACTGTCCGAACGGGACGGAGACCGACCGTAGGGCGGGAAGCGACCGGGCCCGGATGCCTGATGTGAAACCTGCACGCCGGGGGGCGGAACCGGACAAGCCGACCGTGAATCGATATCGTTTGCCGGAGAGAACCCCGGAGACAATCCAGTGACCGCGAGGCTCGTTCCCCTCT
>CBDUVZ010000113.1:0-10045 GCA_965370805.1 uncultured bacterium
GCGTATCGGGGGGCGTATGGGGGGACGTATCAGGGGGCGTATCGGTAGGCGTATCGGGGAACGCATGAGGGGGCGCATGACCGGACGTATCGGTAGGCGCATCGGTAGACGTATCAGGGGACGTACCGGTAGACGCATCAGGGGGCGTATCACCGGGCATACCGGTAGGCATATCGGGGGACGTATGCCCGGGCGCACTGGTAGACGTATCGGGGGACGTATGGGAGGACCACTCAGGGGGCGGCAAGTTGCGGCCCCGGGGGCGGCAAGATCGGAGCCAAACTGCAAGAAAAAGGCGGGGTCTGACGTCTCATACTATGAAGGAACAGGAAATGACCAAGGCGTGAGAAGAAGTCGGAAGGTAGAGCGCAGAATTCAGAGTGTCTGCGGCGCATGGCCTTGTTGTGTTCCAGCCCGCTGCTGTGCTTGACAGTTACCAGCCTTGGACTCATTATTGTGTGGTTGGTCGTCTCTGCGGCGATCCGCTCCGAAGATATGCTCATGAAATGCCATTCTCTGACTGTCTTCAGTGTAATTCTTGTCCGTTTGCTCTGTCCCGGGTTCTGTCTCGGTCAGCCCCAGCAGGGTGCCCGCTATCTCATTGTTGCTTCCAGCGAGTTCGTGGATGCGGTCCAGCCTCTGGCCGAATGGAAGACCCGCAAGGGGATGCTGGCCAAGGTCGTGTCAACGACTGAGACGGGTACGACCGTTTCTGAGGTCCAGGCCTACATTCGCGACGCGTGGGACTGGTGGTCGATTCCGCCTGAATGCGTGCTGCTTGTCGACGACGGCGATTCCATTCCCGCACTTGACTACTTCACAGACTGTCCGTACGGAGACATGACGGGCGACTACCTGATGGAAATCCCGGTTGGCCGGCTGCCTGCGTCTTGTCTGTCTGAGTGCAGCACCATGGTTGCGAAGTGCATTGCCTACGAGAATCCCCGGTATCCGGAGGATACCGCTTGGTATCTGAAGGGCGTCACGACAATCAGAGAGGATAACCCGCCTGATGAATACTACCAGGCCGATTCGCGCTACGCCCGTCAACTCTGGCGGGATGCCGGCTACGTGGTTACCGAGAGCCTGTACAGCCTTCACGGTCACTCCGGTGATGACCTCGAAGCGGCCATCAATGATGGCCGGGTATTCGTTACGTACCGGGGCCAAACCACCGGCCACTGGATTGGATTCGATACCGACCCCGCGGACTGGACTAACGGGCCGGCGATGCCGGTTCTGGTCGGCGCCACGTGCGTTACGCTTTCGCTCTCGCCGTACGAGGTCATGTTCGGCAACGAATGCGTACTGACAGGTTCCCCGGACAGCCTGGGAGGAGCCGTTGCCTACTTCGGGACGACCGGCTCACTGTCCCATGCATCTCACTACCGGAGTGCGGGCTACCGTGGTTTCTTCAAGGCCCTGTTCGAGGAAGACCGCCACCGGCTTGGTGACGCCACGCTGCGTGCCCGGTTCAGGGTTGATTCGCTGTTCCATGATCAAGAGTTGTATGACGAATGGAATCTGCTTGGTGACCCCGAACTCAATGTCTGGACCAGGTCGCCCCGGCGTCCGGAGGTGGGTTTCGATTCGGTCGTTGACGTCGGACCGCAGCCGTACCGGGTGACGGTGAATGTTGACGGGCAGCCGGTCGCCGGCGCTTCGGTCTGTGCATCCATGGACAGCGTCTGCTACATCTGGGGCACGACCGACAGCGTGGGTGCGGCCGAACTGTGGGTTACGCCGAACCATGCCGGTCCAATGGAACTGGCATTCTCCGGGGCCAACCTGCTGCCGCGTTTTGACACCTGCCGGGTTCGGACCCGGGAAGCCTGCCATGTGTTTCATCTCCGGCACTTCATGAACGACTCCCCGCCACACGGCAACGGCGACCGGGTGGTGAATCCCGGAGAGACTGTCATCGTTCCCGTCTGGGTCAGGAACTACGGGACCGCAACCGCAGTCTCGGTATCCGGGATACTCAGTTCTGCCGATTCATTCGTTACCGTTCTGGATTCGGTGCGGATGTTCGGGACCATCCCGGGACTGGATTCAGCCTTCACCGGGCCGGATGGCTATCGACTCGCAGTGTCGCCTGCCTGTACCAACGACCATATCATCGATTTCAACCTCAGGTGTTGCGATGCCAATGATTCAGTCTGGGATTCTCCCGTTACCCTGCGGGTCGGCTGGCTTGAACTCCAGTTCCTGGATATGGAAATCCACGACTCGCCACCCGGCGGCAACGGCAATGGACGTCTCGACCCGGAGGAGACGGCACGACTCGTGGTGACGCTGCACAATGCCGGCCGGGGCCGGGCCGACAGCGTCACCGCGATCCTGCGGGCCTGTCATCCTCAACTGGTTGTTACCGATTCGATAGCCCGCTTCGGTGCTATTAGCAGCCGGGGCACGGTCAACAACGACCTGGACCGGTTTGAGATGATTGCCTACTGGATGGTGCCGGAGACCGAAGTCCCTTGCACTTTGTTTGTGACGGCGGTCGACTATGCGACGGAGTTTTCGTTTATCCTGCGGGTCGGGGAGCGCTGCCCGACCGACCCGATACCTGACGGGCCGCGCACGCCTGCAGAGTACTGGGCGTATGACGACATCGATTCTCAGTACGTCCAGCGACCGGTATTCGACTGGGTGGAAATCGCCGGGGTCGGTGTCAGACTCGACCTGGGCGACAACGAAACGGTGGTGCTCGATTTGCCCGAGACTTTCGGTCCGTTCGTATACTACGGTGAGCCCGTGCGCCGGATTTCGGTCTGCAGCAACGGCTGGATTGTATTCGACTCCACATCCGAAACCAGGGAGCGAAATCGAAGGCTGCCTTGGTCCGGCATACCCTTCCTCGCCGCGAACTGGGATGATCTCCACCCGGAGGAAGACGGCGCGATCTGGTGTTATCATGATGTTGCCGGCCACCGGTTCGTTGTCGAATGGGACTCGGTGTATTCCTCCGGAGATAGATTCTACAAGTTCCAGGTCGCTCTCTATGATACGACACGGGCCGCCGCTGACGGAAACTGCGAGATACTATGTCAGTACCAGACTCCCCATTATGACCGGAGCACTATCGGCATCCAGGATTCCTCCGCGACCGTTGCCATTCAGGTCGTTCACAATCGCCGGTACGAAAGGGGTGCTGCTGCCATTGAGTCCGGACGGGCCATCAAGTTCACCACCGATGTTCCGGTCCTGGCGGTTCAGAAGGACCGGGCCGGGACCCGGGACGGCATCCCTATGCTAGGCCTTTCCCTTGGTTCCAATCCAAGCCTGAGCCTGTCTACTATCCATTGGCAGGTTCCTATTGCATGCCGGGCCGAACTGAGTGTGTTCGATGTCGCGGGTCGGGAGGTCTGCGTCCTGGCGACGGGCGAAGTGAGCGCGGGCACTCGTTCAACCCGCTGGGACGGAAAGGACAATGTCGGTAGAGCGTTGCCCGCCGGTGTCTACCTGGTTTGTCTCTCCACGCACGATTGCAGCCTTGTCCGCAAGCTGGTACTGGCGAGGTAGACGGAAACCGACGGGAGGTTCAGTTCGGACCGGGGTGCGGGTAATGGTTGGTGCTATTGGGGAAACCCGAAACCCGGGACACTTCCCCCTCTACGTACTTCCGATTCCGGTAGAGTCAGAGTTCCTTCGGGGGCTCAAGTGGGTTCCGAAGCCTGAAGACAATCTATCCAGGTTCTAGATTGCAGATTGGTGATTGCGGACTGCGAGACCGCAGAGAGAGCGGAGCGGAGTTCCGGCGGACCAAAGCGGCAGCTCTGCTGCCGCAGTCCAAAGCCCGGCGGGCTTGAGGGCGGCAGCATGGGCAGCAGTTCGGATGCTATCGGCGACGATTCCGACGACGAACTTGGCGACGAAGCTGACGAAGTAGTTGGCGAAAACACTGTCGGTGAACTTGGCGAAGCGATTGGCGAAGAAGTTGGCGAGGATATTGGCGAAGTAATCGGCGACAAGATTGGCGAAGAAGTTGGCGAGGAAGTTAGCGAGGAAATTGGCGACGAAGCTGACGAAGTTATTGGCGACGAACTCGACGAAGTAGTTGGCGAAGTTATTGGCGATGTAATTCGGGAAGTAATTCGCGGCGAAATTGGCGACGACAGGGGACGTTCCCCGGGGTGGGGCCAAATGCAGCTTATTCTGTTATATTCGGGTGGTTTTGCGTGTTGCAGACCGGAGCGGAGAGGATGTAGACACCAGGGCACGAAGGCGGAAGTCAGAATGCAGAATGCAGAGTGCAGAATGAGGAAGCGGAAACCACCAGGCAAGCCCTCACTCCGGCCCTCGTGCGAGGACGCACCGGCAGCTGTGCCCAAGAGGAGAGAGGAAAGGAGCGGCTGGAGCGGAGGGGAGGAATCCTAAGGCACCAGGAGCACGAAATGGGGTCCGTGGGCCGGGGTTTGCTTGACTTCCCGGCGGTTATTTCTATACTGGCGGCTAACGCCCCTGTAGCTCAGTCGGATAGAGCGACGGTTTCCTAAACCGTAGGTCAGGCGTTCGAGTCGCCTCAGGGGTAGTTAGGACAAACTATTATGAGATTCAAAGGAAAGCATCGCGTCAAGAAAGCGGACCTGAAAGAGGACCGCTTCCAGATGACCGTCGAGAAGATTGCCGAGTTCTACTATAAGGACCGGCAGAGGGTCTGGGTTATCGGCGGCGTGGCCCTGGCGGTAGTCGTCGGCGGGATTCTGCTGCTGCAGAACCGCGGCTCCGGGGTGAATGTCGAAGCGGAGATGAGGTTCACCGAGGCGCTGGGTATCTTTACCCAGGGCAATGTAGAGCAGGCCGAGGAGGCGTTCGGGAGCGTGGCCGGCAGGTTCGGCAAGGACCCGGTGGGAGCCAAGGCGACGTACTACCTGGGCCAGATTTACTTCTCCACCCAGCGGTTCAGTGAGGCCAGGGAGGAGTTCGCGAAGTCCGCCGGCCGGCTGAAGAACCATCCGGCCCTGGGCCCGGGAGCGTTGATGGGCATTGCCGATTGCGACGTGGAGTTGGGCAACGGACTGAAAGCGGCCGAGGGGTACGAACGGGCGTACCGTCGCTACCCGGATTCACCGCTGGCCAATACGGCGATGATGGCGGCCGGGCGGTCGTACGTCAGCGCCGGCGTTTACGACAAGGCCGAGGCCGTATACCAGGAACTGCTGGACAAGGAGCCGGGCGGTCAGGAGGCCGATGAGCTGAAGGTCCAGCTTTCGTACGTCAGGACGCTGCGGAGCAAGTTCTAATCATCCGCCCTTCATGGACGCTTGCGCCATCCAATGAAGGGCCCCCGAGTGTGAAATGCCGGAGTCTGCTGGTTCTGGTCGCGCTGTTGTTTCTTTCCTGCGGTTCTGTCACTGAAGACAATTGGGACTGGCGGTCGGGCCTGCGTTTGCCGGACCGGACTGCATTTGCTGCGAGCGAACTGGCGGAGCGGGTGGTGGTGCTGGTATTCTGGAGTCCGTGGGCTACGCCGTGCGAGCCGCTGCTTGAGGAGGTCGCAGGATTGGCCCGGGGCTGGCCGGAGGATGAGGTGCGGGTGCTGGCGGTTGTCGCGGAGCATGACGGGGAGGAGAAGCGCGAGGAGATACACGGCCTGGACGTCGTGGTTCCGGCGAGCGACAGTATCGTCCGGTTCTTCGGGATTGAGGTTCTGCCGACGGTCGTGGTGCTGGACCGGTCGGGCGGGATTGCCGGGCGTTTCGAGGGCTTCGGTCCGGGGCAAGCTGCGTTAGTCGAGGAGGCGGTCAAGGGTCTTCTGAAAGATGAGCAAACGCCGTGAGGGTTCGCGGCAGGGGGAACAGCAGATGAAGCTTGAGGATGCTCTGACGTTCGATGACGTTCTGCTCGTACCCGGGAAATCGACCGTGCTGCCGGATGAGGTGGCGGTCGATACCAGGTTCACCCGGGGTATCGCGATGCAGTTGCCGCTGTTGAGCGCGGCGATGGATACGGTGACCGAGGCGCGGATGGCGATTGCCATGGCCCGGGCAGGTGGAATCGGGGTGATTCACAAGAACATGACCGTCGAGCAGCAGGCGGCCGAGGTGGCAAGAGTGAAGCGGGTCGAGAGCAGCATGGTGGTCGACCCGATTTCGGTCGGGCCGGACCGGACAATCGGCGAAGCCCAGGAGACGATGACGTCGTCCGGGATTTCCGGGTTGCCGGTCGTGGACTCGAAGGGCAAGCTGCTGGGGATACTGACCCGGCGGGACCTGCTGTTCCAGGACAACATGAACCAGCCGGTTGCCGATGTGATGACCAGGGAGAACCTCGTCACCGCGCCGGTCGGGACGAGCCTGAGCAAAGCGCGCGCCATCCTGCGCCGGCACCGGGTGGAGAAGCTGCCGATTGTCGACCGCAAGGGGATTCTGCGGGGCCTGATAACTACCAAGGATATCATCAGGCGGATAGAGTATCCGAACGCGACCGTCGACGGGCGGCGGCGATTGAGGGTCGCTGCCGCGGTCGGAGTGGGCCGGGACGCCAGCGAGCGGGCGGCGGCCCTGGTCAACGCGGAAGTGGATGCGATTGTAATTGATACCGCACACGGCCACACTTCCCGAGTGCTGGCGAGCGCGAAAGCGCTGCGGCGTCGCTACCCGAAGCTGGAGCTGGTGGTCGGTAACGTGGCGACCGCGGCGGGTGCAGTCGCCGTGGCTGCGGCCGGAGCGAGCGCGGTGAAAGTTGGAGTGGGGCCGGGTTCAATCTGTACGACGCGGGTTGTGGCCGGGGCCGGGATGCCGCAGTTCACCGCGGTCCGGGAGTGCGCGACCGCGCTGAAGCGGCGCCGGGTCACGATAATCGCGGACGGCGGAATCCGGTACTCCGGCGATATCGCCAAGGCCCTGGCCGCGGGGGCGGATTCGGTGATGATGGGCAACCTGCTGGCCGGAACCGAGGAGAGCCCGGGGGAGAACGTGCTGCTTGAAGGAAGACGGTACAAGGTGTACCGGGGGATGGGTTCGCTCGACGCGATGAAAGCCGGGTCCGCGGACCGGTATTTCCAGGAGGGGGCAAAGAAACTGGTGCCGGAAGGAATCGTCGGCCGGGTGCCGTACCGGGGCGACGTCAAGGAGGTGTTGTTCCAGCTCGAGGGCGGCCTGCGGGCCGGCATGGGCTTCTGCGGAGCGGCGAACCTGCCCGAGTTCCGGCGCAAGGCGAAGTTCGTGAGAATCAGCGGGGCCGGGCTGCGCGAGAGCCACCCGCACGACGTAACGATTACCCGGGAAGCGCCGAACTACGAAGCGCCCGAGCACTAGGAATACCAGGCACGTGTCGGACTGAACGCGGCGGAAAGACGCCTGCTGATATTCTCCAACCGCAATGAGAAGCATCGAAAGGCTCTTCACTCGACCCCTCGACCCCTCGACCCCTGGAATTCTCTCTATGCTTGACACGCGGGCGAATTGGAGTAGAAGTTGACCGTGGTGAATGACACCGGCCCGGCAGGGAAACGACGGTTGTCCCTGATTCCCCTCGGGATTCCCACGTCATTGACATTGGGGTCGTGGCGACTATCTTCCTGGTAGCAGGCAAATGACTACCCAAGAAGCTGACATCCTGAACCAACTCAAGAACAAGCTGCAGGAGCGGCTGCCATTGAGTCGCCTGGTGCTGTTCGGTTCGCGCGCCCGGGGGGACGCGGAGCCGGATTCCGACCTCGACGTTATGGTCATACTGAACACACCGGTGGACCGCGAGGTCGAGGATTACGTCAACGACTGCGCATGGGAAGTGGGTTTGGAACACAGCATCGTCGTTGTGCCGGTCACGGTTTCGCGCCTCGACTGGGAGGAAGGGCTGCTCTCGTCTTCGCTCCTGGCGATTGCGGTGAGGCAGGAAGGGGTTACTGTATGACGCCCGAACACACCACCGAACTCGTGAAGCTGCGGCTCGAACAAGCTCAGTCCACCTTGAATGATGCCGTGGTGCTTGCTGAAGGAGGCGGTACTCCTAAGAGCATCATTAACCGTGCGTACTACGCCATGTTCTACGCGGTCTTGGCGCTCCTGCAGAGTATCGGCAAGGTTCCCGGCAAACACACCGGCGCGATAGGCCTGTTCGACACAGAGTTTGTGCTCAAGGGTGTCTTCTCAAGGGAACTTTCACGCGACCTGCACAGGGCATTCGACGCCCGTCAGGTATCGGACTATCAGCCCGTTCGATCTGCCACGGCCGAGGAAGCACGAGAATACATCGGCAAAGCTCGGCGGTTCGTCACCGCAGTCGAAGAGCACCTCAAAGCAGGGTCGTAACTCGGTATGGGATGTCGGTGACGTCAACCAGTTTCCGAAGCACCGGCGATACTCTCCTTGACCCGCGGGCGAATTGGAGCAGAAGTTGACCGTGATGGATGCCAACGGCCCGGCCGGAAAACGGTGGTTGTCCCTGATTCCCACAAGTAAGGAGGCATAGAGATGGCACTGTTTGGCCCGCCCAACATAGAAAAACTGGAATCAAAGCGTAACGTCTCAGGCTTAATCAGGGCACTCAGATACAAGAAGACGGACGATGTGCGCAAGGACGCCGCCAAAGCTCTCGGGCGGCTCGGAGATGTACGGGCGGTGAAGCCACTCTGTGCTGCACTGAGAGATTCGGAGTGTCCCGTACGCGTGCGTGCCGCGGAAGCCCTCGGAAGCATAGGCGACGCCAAGGCCGTGGAACCACTGCTGGCCGCACTGAAAGACCACAACAATATTTGCAGGAACGAGGAGATCGTGGAAGCCCTCGGAAGGATAGGCGATGCCCGGGCCGTGGAGCCGCTGGTGGCCGCACTGAAAGACCACAACAATATTTGCAGGAACGAGGAGATCGTGGAAGCCCTCGGAAGGATAGGCGATGCCCGGGCCGTGGAGCCGCTGGTGACCGCACTCAAAGACCACAACGACAGATACACGAACGAGAAGATCGTGGAAGCCCTCGGAAGGATAGGCGGTGCCCGGGCCGTGGAGGCCCTGGTGGCCGCACTGACGAACTCCGACGCATACGAGCGTAGAACTGCCGCCGACGCTCTGGACAAACTGGGCTGGCGAGCTGACGGCACGGAGGCCGAAGCGGCTTACTGCATCGCCAGAGAACGGTGGGAGAGGTGTGTTGACATTGGAAGGCCCGCAGTGGGGCCGTTAGTCGCGATACTGAGGGACGGAAGTGCATGTGAGGCCGTCTTCCGCGTGCTACGAGCGATTGGGAAACCTGCTGTGGAACCGCTGGTAGACGCCACACTGAGAGGTACCGACCGAGTCGTACGCCGGGCCGCCGCAGAGGCACTCGGGTCGATAGGAGAAACCCGGGCACTCGAGTCACTCTTGCGCGTTGTTTCGGACGAGAAAGAGCCGGAGGTACGTCGTGCTGCCGCCATCGCTCTCCGGGAGTTCGATGACCCTCGCGCTAGGTCCGCCGTGAAGGAGGCTGACAGTCTGATAAAAGAGGACGCCAAACTAGAGAAAATGGAGCACATAGAGGAACTCAAGAGGCTGAGCGGAACAGTGCGTGCCAAGCACCGCGCAGAGGAACTCTACATGAGCTACGACTTCGTTGTTTGTCCAGACTGCTACACCTACCTGGGGACCCGCAAGGAGTTGAAGAAGAGTGCCCGAAGGATTACACAGAGTATGCGGGAGAAGGCTGCGCAAAGCCGTATCGACATAATCGCTGACGCAGTCTACAAGTGCCCCAAGTGCGGCGCTGAAGTTCTGCTGTAGTGTTGGTTCGCATCACTCCTCCCATTCTCCCCCCGCCATGGAACAACCCGGAACACTTCCCATATTCCCAAGTAACCAATAAACCAACACTTCGCTTCATCACCCCGCAGTCCGAAGCGGGGCAAGGGCAGCGGGGATGGCGCTTGACGCATTACGCTTCACGCCGGAGGGAGCGGCGGACGGGTCAGGCTGAGGTCGCCGGTTTGATGGCGTCCCAGTGTTCAAACACGAACCCGGCAAGCCGACGCCGGGCTTGACTCTCAAGGGCTTGAATGAAGCGAACTGCTCTCTGAACTCAGCCACAGGGAAAGTATAAACAGGTTTATACCTATTTCCAGGGG
>CBDUVZ010000114.1:0-10032 GCA_965370805.1 uncultured bacterium
AGAAGTGGGGATTTTTAGATCGGTGATTCTGGGGAATTTTCAATCGGTGCTAACAGTAGACGCCGGACGCAAGCTTGTCTCCCGCATTCGACCTGCCGTCCCAGACGACGTTGAACTTCCCGGGTTCGGTATGGCCGGCAGCGAGGGTCCGCACCGGCCGGCCGGCGATATCGTACATCACCAGGGACAGGTAACCTGCCCGGGGCACGGTGTACGAAACCCTGGTCGCCCGGCCGAACGGGTTCGGGAATGCGGACGCTTTCATCGTGAGTCGCTCGGTCTTCCGCTCTCCCGCAATCACGCCGGAAAGCGGGTTCTCCCAGCGCTGCACCACAATCGGGTTGTGGGTCGCCGGCCCTTCTTCCTGGATGAAGAACCCGGCGTGCTGGTCGATCATGTATGATACCATTATCGTGTCCCCGATGTTGTCCAGTATGCACGGAAACCGGTACGACACGTCTCCGCCGTCAGTGAGCTTGACGCCGTCGGTCCAGGTCTGGCCATGGTCGACCGAGTAGGCGTACCAGATGTCGGCCCGCAGCACTTCCGGCGGTCCGGGCTCGTAGTTCAGGCTGTCGAACTCCTCCCAGGCGACGAAGAGATTGCCGTCCTGGTCTTCGCCCAGGCTCGGCCGGCAGGCGAAGGTGGCGTTGTACCCGACCGGTGCCGCCAGGGTATCCGGGTCCGCCAGCCGGATCAGGCTCCATTCGTCCTCAACGCTCCAGTGGTAGATCCGGGCCGGTATGACGTAGCCCTGTGCTGCCACGTACGGCATGATGCAGGCCGCGAAGTGGAGCGAGTCCCGCGAGTCGTAGAACGGGAAGAACGCGGTGATGTGATAGGAAGTGAGGGTGTCACCGCCGTAAGCCGGCGGCCAGGGCAGTTCGGTCGAAGCCGTCCAGCTTTCGCCGCCGTCAGTGGAAAGCCGGTAGAAACCCGGGTCGGGTGCGCCTTCCGAGTACTCCCAGGCGATGCACACGTTCTGCGAACCCGGCACCTTGGACGCGTCGATTGAATGGCCGGGAAAGCCCGGCTGGGGCTGAGGTGGCGGGATGCCGGCCGCGGGTTGCCAGTCGCACCAGGTGGTGCACCTGGACCAGAACAGGTCATCCTTGGTCGCGTAGTCGATGCATGCCAGGTGCAGAATGCCGTCATCCCCGATTGCCACCCAGGGCCACGCGTAGTTCTCGAGGGTCGGCTCACCCGGGCAGTACTCGAAAATCCCGGTGCCCGGAGCCAGGTCCCGGGCCACAATCGGAGCCAGCAGGGCGGAGGCATGGTGGGCCGAAACCACCGCCACGTCGGTCGCCGGGTCCCGGTCCAGTGTGCCGAACCCGGTTCGCTCGGTGAAGACATTCACGCCCGAAGCCATGAAGTCCGGGTCGATCCAGTTCCACGCTCCGGTTGAGTAGTCGTGGAAGTTGTAGCGCATGTTCCGGTCCGGGAAGGTCGTTCCCGTCATCGAAGCCGAGAAAATCCAGAGTGCGTGCACTCCGTACGCCGGCGAGTTCACCAGCAATTGCAGCATCGGACCGCTCGTCTGCCAGTCATAAGTGGTCCCGCCGATAGTATCGACGGTCCCGATAGTGAATGCGGCCTCACGGCTCGGGCCGGCTTTGCCCTCGACCGGCGCGATATCCTGGGCCGGTCCCTCCGGGGGCAGGGTGGTCATCGGCAGGGTCACGGTGGCCAGCAGTATGGCCGGCGCGACCAGGAGCACGAGTACGAACTTCGACATAGGGTTCCTCCTTTTGCTTATACGTCGCGACGTGATTCTAGTCTGCGCCTGACGCCAGTCAAGCGCACTCACCCGAAAGCCGACAGAAGGATTTCAACACCAAGGCACCAAGGTCACCAAGTAACAGACCAGGAACTGAGAAGCACTGTCACCCGGTGGACGCGGTATCAGCTCGGCCGACGAGGCGGCGCAAAGCCTCGTGACTCCTGGCTTCCTGCCTTTGTATCCCTCGGCTCCGCTCGGGACAAGCCTCTATGTTTCTCCGCTCCGCTACCTTGGCATTCTTGGCGGCCTTGGCGGTTGGTCTTTTCCTCTGCCTTTGTGGTTCCATTCCGGTTCTCGGACACTCAGGACAACCGAAGCGTGCTATTCGAGTCGCACGAACTTGCGGTTCCGGGCTCCGTCCGGGCCGTCGAGTCGAACCAGGAACACACCGCGCCCGGTCTTCCGGCCCAGGTTATCGCGGCCGTCCCAGTTCAGGGCCAGGTTACCTGCCGCCATGTTGTCGCTGCCGGTATCAAGCAGGACGCGCACCAGGCGGCCGGTCGCATCGAACACCCGCAGCCGGACCGGCCCGGACCGGCTGAGCCGCACCAAAAAGTTCACCTTGCCGGTGCTCGGGTTGGGAAGGACCCGCACGGCGTCCCGCATCGCGACCGGTTCGCGCGGCCCTCCCGCAAGCCCGGTCACCGGACCGGCGGTAGTGAACTTGATCGCCCGTCCCGGAACCACCGGCGAGCCGGCCCGATGGTAGCTGCCGTTGAACAGCGCCGGGATGCAGACCGTACTGGTCGGGTCCTGTTCCCCGACTGTCCGCGAGCCGACCTGGTTCGCGGTCAGGTATTGATACGTGAATTCGCAGTTGCCGTCGGCCGCGGCCAGCGTGGTGTCGTACAGAATCAGTTCCGCTTTGTCCCACTGAGTTGAATTCCAGTAAAGGACCGAGTCCCACTCGACGATGAACCGGTGGTTCGCGGCATCATGGTAGCACCAGATGCCGCCGCCGCCCGCGTCCTCCGGGTCGAAGTCGTCCCAGGTCAGAGCCAGCACCGGCGGCGCGGCAGCGCACGGCAGCGACTGGTTCGTGTACTGGGTGTACGTCGAATGCCCCGGAGCGACGAACCCGTTGCTGCAGACCGACAACTGGGTGTAGGACTGGCCGTAGTAGATGAACGGACCGAACCCCACTGGCAGGTTCACCTGCTCGACGTCGTCGTCACCAAGGTCGAGCAGGGTCCCGGTTCCGGAGATCTCGACCCAGTCGAAGACCGGTGCCGCGGCGTAGGCCGAATCCGCGTCATCGTACGCCCAGTACAGCGCGGGCTCCCGCGGGCCGTCCGGTATCGGGTCAACCGCGGTCAGTTCGCCGACCACGAGCAGGAACTCCAGGCTATCCTCATACCCGGTGCCGGTGAGCTTCAGCTTCATGCGGGCTGCGTGTTCGCACGGGCAGGTCGGGTCCGCACTGACCTGGAACCGGTCCGCGGTGTTCGCCCGCACCGAATCCGGCTCGATTGTGCCGAACGTACCGGTCGAATCAAGAACCGAAACCATGGTGTCTTCGGTCCGGAGCAGACCGATAACGTCTTCGGCGACCAGCCGGCCGACATTGCGCAGACTCAGTACCAGGTCAGCGGTCTCGCCGGGGTCGAGCTTGCCGTTGTTGTTCCCCCCGGGCGGTGAGTCGATGATGACCTTGTCCTGCAGCACGACTGCGGCCGCGCCGGTCATCACCGCCTCGATTGCGTCGAGGTCAAACCCCGCGGTCGGGCCGCCGGTCGAACTGCCGTCATCGACAACCTTGACGTAGCGGCAGAAACTCAACCCGCCGTCAGCCAGGTCGAAACCCGCGGTTCCGGTCGCGGTGCCCAGGTCGGCCCAGGGACCGTCCCAGTTGTTCGCGGCGTACACCTGGTATCCTTCCGGGTCCGCATCGTCCTCGAACACGGTGAAATCATTGCCCGTCAGGTTGTAGACCAGGGTCCCGAAATCCATCACCACCCAGCCGCTCCGGCTCAGCGACACACGCCGGCCGTCGTGCACGCCGCACGCAAGGTTCGGTGTGCTCCAGATCTCGTCCCGGTCGTCGATGTTGCACACGACCGGCCGGTGCAGGGTCACCGGCAGGGCCGTATCCGGCGCGAGTTGCACGTCCACCCTGGTTACCGTATCCGCGGTCACGACCAGACCGGTCACTGTCTTCGTCGCGTAGCCGTTGGCCGAGAAGACCAGGTCCCACGTCCCGGGCCGCAGGTAGCGGTGATAATCGCCGGGCGAATCGCAGTAACACGGGAAGTTGATCGGCATCGGCGTGACTCTCGCCTTGAGCGGCTCGCCGGGCAACGAATCAGTCACGATTCCGCGTACTCCCCGATCCATGTTCGCGAGCATCATCTTCATCGCCTGAATCTCGCGTGCCACAATGGGGTCAATCGAATCCGCGGGCGGTGTCTTGATCCGGGAACTCTCAACCGTCCAGCCGATTCCGCCGTGCGCACCGTAGGCGTAGTCCTTGGACGGCCCGTGAATCTCGTACATGACGCGCGCGCCCGGCCCGTACGGATACCCGGTGATATCGTGCCACTGTCCGGCCAGGTAATGGATTTCCATCGAGTCCCGGGTCCCGAGTTCCGTGTAGCTCCAGGGCGTGGAGATGTAGTAAATGCCCGAATGGTACGACGTCCAGTGGCAGAACGCGTTGCGCAGCGACAACTCCATGTGCGCCCTTGTCTCCGGCTGGGAGAACGGCGCTCCGGTGCCGCACCAGTCGTCCCACATGTAGCCGTAGTTGCGGTTGCAGTCCACGCCGTTCGCATTGGACCGCCGGTGCCGGATGTGACCGTCCGGGTTCGCCGGGGCCTGGAGCCAGGTCTCCCGGTTGTCGACCCAGTAGGTAACGGCCGGGTCGATTCCGTACTGCGAGATCATCTCCACCGCCATGCCGTAGACCACTTCGGCCGCAATCTTCTCGTCGCCGTGAATCGCGCCGTCGAAGAAGAGCTCGGGTTCGTCTTCCTCGACGTCCGGGTTGTCGGTAATCTTCAGCGCGAAGAGCAGGCTGTCGTTCGACGCAAACCCGAGGGTCTCAAACCGGCAGATTCCGGGATTGTCCTGCGCCATTATCATGAAGCTGTCCTTGATTTCGACGTAGGAGTGATACCGGCCGTCCTCGAAATTCGCCAGGTAGTATCCCCTGATGTCCGGTATCAGCAGCTCCATCTCCCAGCCGTCCCGTTCGAGCGCCGCAATCCGGTCGGCCGGCACTTCGACCAGGAATCCTTTGTCCCGGTCCGGCCCGTTGACAATGCAGCCTGCCGCTTCGAGCGTGCGCACGTCCCCGGCGCTGCCGACCCGGACCCGCATTAGGTCAAACCGCTGCTCGGCCGGTGCCACGGCGACCAGAACCACCGCGACCAGAACTACAATCCTCGCAAGTCTCATCTTCTCCTCCTGCCTGCTCCGGACCCGCGCGTCCCCTGCGGCTTCATTGCGCGCCGTCCGGTCCGATTACGCCCCGCCCGACCGGAATCACCCGGCCGCCGACCCGCACCGTTATGCGGCCCCCGGATTCCTCTCCTTCGAGATAAAGCCGGGAAGGACGTCCGATTTCGATACCCTGTTCGCTTCTCACTGAAATGCTGTCGGTCCCGAAATACCGGTGCTTGACCAGCCAGGCGCACAGGCACCCGTTCGCGCTGCCGGTTGCCGGGTCTTCGGGCACGTCGTAGAAATCACAGAAGACCCGGACGTGGAAATCGCATTCCGGGTCCTCGGCCTCGGGACAGAAAGCCAGCACCGCCCTGGCCTCCAGGGTGCTGAAAAGCCTGGCGGATGCGCCCGGGTCGAGCTTGATGCGCTTCATCGTTTCCAACCGTCCGACCGGGACTATCAGGAACCAGAGCCCGGTCGAAACCTCCTGCGCCGGGTAGCGGTTGCTGATATCCGCCGCCTCGATGCCGAGCAGTTCCGCGGCCGCGTCCCGCCCGACTTTGCTGCCGAACTGCGGCGCCGGCTGGGTCATCACCAGTCGCTCACCGTCCGCGACCACTTCGACCGGCACGCTGCCCACCGGCAGGTCGAGCCTCACTTCGTGCCCTTCCCGGTTCAGAAACCGGTCCCAGAGCACGAAAGCAGTGCCCAGTGTCGGATGCCCGGCAAACGGCACCTCCCGAGCCGGTGTGAATATCCGCACCGGGAATCCTCTCTCCGTCGGCTCCTGTCCGAGGATGAACGTTGTTTCGCTGAAGTGCATCTCCCTGGCCAGGGTCTGCATCTCCTCGTCGGTCAGTCCGGCCGCGTCGGGAAAGACCGCCAGTTGATTGCCTTCAAAAGCCCGGCGGGCGAACACGTCGCAGATCAGGAACTTACGACTTCCGATCATCAGGAATTATGCTAGGCGGGTTTGCCCCCGGGTCAAGGGGCGAAATACGGACAGGGAGCAGACTTCCGGACCGCCGGCTCAGTACGAACCGGCGGCGAACCGAAGGGGGCGCAATCCACTTTTTTGACTGCTCCCTGTCCGAAACTCCAGATTTGCAAATTCGGCCAGACTGCGCCGCTTGAGGAAACCACCGATTACTTCCCGCAACTCAGCCCAGACCGCCCGGGCCGGACACTCGCCGTACAGCGGGCAATCCGTCCCGCAATCCTCGCACACGCACGGAACCTCAACCAGTTCCTCGCCGCAAGCATCGACGATATCGCACAGGCATATCTCCTCAGCCGGGCGGTCGAGTACGTATCCGCCGCCCGGACCCTTCTTCGATGTGAGGATCTCGCCGTCCACCAGGTTCTTGAGAATCCTCTCCAGGTATCCGGTCGATACGTTCTGCCTTCGGGCGATCTCGGACGCGCACACCGGACCATCCTGTTCGTGCTGCGCGATATCGATCATCGCCCGTAGCGAGTACCTTGAGCGTGTCGTAACCATCCGGCAATAACATACTGAAACGGTAGGCTATTGTCAACCCCGAATCCGCGCCAAAAGAAGCCGGGGACCCGACACGGGGTCCCCGGCTTCCGGACTGCAGTCAGGTCCTATCGAGCGAGCAGCACCCGTTCGGTCACCACCGAATCCGGCCCTTCGAACCGGACGAAGTAGACGCCGCCGGCCAGCCCTTCGGGCCGCCACGCGAGTTCGCCGGTCCCGGCCTGGACAACGTCGTCGAAGATCGTCACCCGGGTCCGGCCGGTGATATCGAACGCGGTAATCCTGACCCGCCCGGGCCGGGCCGAGTGATAGCGAATCCGGGCGTCGCCGGTGAACGGACTCGGCAGCACTTCGAGCCGCTTCGCCGCGATTCCCGGCCGGACCGGCCGGCCCGCAACGCCGACATTGTTGTCGAACCATGCCTGGGCGCTGTCGGCGTTCTCCAGCGCATTGGCCTCGCTCGACCCGCCGACGAACGCGAACCAGACCGGGTACGCGGACCGCGGCCCGAGATCGAACGGCCCGACCGAAGTGAGTACCGACCAGTCGTACGTCCGGTTCGAGTTCCGCTGAACTATGGTCCCGTCCATGAACCGCCACTTCTGCCCGTCGGTCATGCACGAATCCGGATAGACGTACCGTTCGTGGTCGATCGCGGCCAGGTTGGCAAACGAGTTCGGCGACAGTATCTTCACGCCGACAGTCGGGTTCGCGGAACTCGAATGCCGCATGTAGGTGAACCGCCGCGTCTCATCGCTGGTGCAGGTGTTCTCGTCCGAAGCCGCACCGATGTCGAAATCCGCAAACACACCGGCGTACAGGTCGTCAATCGGCGCGCCGCTGGTATTCCTGATGTCGTACTTGATCGCCACGAAGTCGTCGTACCCGGGGGCCGCACACTGGTAACTGTACTGGATGATTTCGACCCCCACCGGCGCGGGATGACCGCTGTCGTCGAACGCGCCCCGGTACACCTGGTCCGCAATCGGGTCCGTGTACGGCCGCAGGCTGTCGGCAATCACCAGGTCGGTATTGATATTCCCGCTCGCCGGGTGGCCGAAATGCCGGTCCGCAACGTACGCCGGACTCTGGCCGATTGCGAAACTCCCGTAGAAGAGCGCGCTTGCTGCCGTCTTCGGATAGCGGAATCCGCTGCCCGCGTCGGCCGGCGTGTCGTCATACCCGATCGACCCGAAGCAACTCACCGTCAGCTTGCAGTACCCGGTGTCGTGGTCCATCAGCGCCGCACCCGGCATCGGCGGCTCGCCGATTATCAGGTTGAACACGAACGTGTTCTCATAGTCGGCGCTGTCCCCGGTTACGTGCAGGGTGCACGGAATCGCGGTGCCGCCGGGAATCCCGGCGCCCGCCTGGACCTCGAACCGGTCGCCCGTATTCGTCGCCGAACCGCCGGAAGGGATATTGCCCCAGGTCCCGTTCGGGTCGGAGACGACCAGCCGCCCGTCGCCGGAAGCAAGCGTGCCCACGGTGTTGTTGCACGCGCCGCCGCCGCCGTTGCGCAGCACCATCTCGAGATTCGCGGTCTCGCCCGGGTCAACCCGGCTGTTGTTATTGCCGCCCGGCGGCGGGTCAAGCACAGTCATCGACTGCAGGAACAGGTCCGGCCCGCCCGAACCGCCCACGTGGTTCACCGCGGCCAGCGCGTCAATCCGGCCGGCACCGAAATCGCAGTCCTTGCCCGCGGGCCCGAGGTCGAACGCCGTCACTTCGAGAATCGAATCGACCGTTGCCGGACTCAGGTTCGGGTTCTTCTGAAGCATCAGCGCCACCACGCCCGCGGTATGCGGGGTTGCCATCGACGTCCCGTCCATCTCGGTGTACCCGGTATTCGAATTGTGCCGGCAGGACTTCACGTCCACACCGGGCGCGCAGACGTCCGGCCTGGTCAGCCCGGGCGGATGCGGGTAGTCATTGTACCCGGCAACGTCCGCCCACTGCACCGGACCCCGGCTCGAAAAACTGGCGTAATCGTCATTCACGTCCGTCGCACCGATTGAAGTCACGCCCGAAAGCGTACCGGTGCCGGTGTTCTGCGGGTTCCACCACGGCGGCGGAACGTCGCCCGGGCAGCGGCACGAATTCGGCGGGGTCAGATAACGCTCGTTACCCGCGGCAACCATGAACGGCAGCCCGGCCGCGCCGACGTTGTCACAGCCGGTACGCCAGATCGCCCGCCGCGGGTCCCAGGACTGCAGATAGCCGAGCGACATCGTAATCAGGTCCGCGCCGTTGGTCGGGGAAAGCGGCGGCGAAATACAGAACTCCATCGCCTGCCATATCTGGTTCTCGCCCAGCGTATCGACCTGGGTCCGCACCCGGCACGACATGATCATCGCGTCCGGCGCGACCCCGCACTGGGTGCCCGCGGTCCCGTCGCTCGCGACCGTACCGCAGGTGTGAGTTCCGTGGCCGGCTGTGTCCATCGGATCGTCATCATTCGCCAGGAAATCCCAGCCGTGGTTCGGGTAGTTCGCGTCGATCCACATATGGTCGCTCAGGTCCTGGTGGTTGTAGTTGCACCCGGTATCGATATCGCCGACCACAATGCCGGCCCCGGTGTACCCCAAAGCCCAGACCGCAGGCGCGTTCACCTTGTCCACGCCCCAGGTAATCTCCTCGCCGGCGTCGGTCACGTCCCGGCTGACAACCGCGGGCAGCAGGTTCGGACAGTACTTCAGGTCATTGTCAACGTAGCGCACCCCGGCCCGATTCTCCAGCGTGCGAATCAGCTCGGGCGTCGCTTCGCAATAGACCATATTCACCAGCCAGATCGACTTCACGTCCCGGGCACTGCCCGCGGTCTCCGCGTCGGCCAGCAGGGCCAGCACCCCGGCCTGCCGCTCCGCGGACCACTCGCGCAGGATCCGGGCGACCTCGGCCTGCTTCAACTTCTTCGGCATCCCGTCGACCATCTCGGCCAGCAGCCCGGAATCGAACTGCTCATCGAGCACGATATCGACCGGAATCAACTCATCCGACCCCGCGGTCACAAGCGACTGCTCAAGCTCCGGGCTAAGCAGCGCGAAACCCGCGCAGACGAACACGGCGGTCAGCAACAGAGCGGCTCTACTCACAAATACCTCCTTGGGACTGTTACTCAGGCAGACAAGCAACAGGACGGGCAAAAACAACACCCGCCCGGTCGGCACATACAGAATTGCGCCACAACCCTAATTCTAGCCACCCCCCGCCCGGAGTCAAACTCCGGCATCCAACGTGTGGGTACCGAGTGATAATGTCATGGCTAAGCACAGAAAGAAAATGTCATACTTGACAGCTTTGGACTCGTGACAAGTGTGAGGTTTCAGGGTATGTTCGATGCATGCATGATTTGTTACTGCTC
>CBDUVZ010000115.1:0-9880 GCA_965370805.1 uncultured bacterium
TGCCCTCTGCTACAACCCGACCAACAACAAGGTCTACTGCGCGAACTGGTGGAGCGACAACGTGACCGTCATTGACGGCGCGAGCAACCAGGTCATCGCCACCGTGACCGCAGGAGACAGTCCTCGTGCCCTCTGCTACAACCCTCAGAACAACAAGGTCTATTGCGCGAACTGCAACAGCGACAACGTGACCGTCATTGACGGGGCCACAAATCAGGTTCTGGCAACGGTCGCGGTTGGAAACTACCCTTATGCCCTCTGCTACAATCCCCAGAACAACAAGGTCTACTGCGCGAACTGCAACAGCGACAACGTGACCGTCATTGACGGCGCGACCAACCAGGTCATCGCCACCGTAACCGCAGGTGACGAGCCTTGGGCACTCAGCTACAACCCGACCAACAACAAGGTCTACTGCGCGAACGAGGACACCGACAACGTAACGGTCATTGACGGCGCGACCAACCAGGTCATCGCCACCGTGACCGCAGGAGACAGGCCCAATGCCCTCTGCTACAACCCCCAGAACAACAAGGTCTACTGCGCGAACGAGTTCAGCGGCACCGTGACCGTGATTCATGGCGCATCAAATCAGGTCGTCACAACCATCGGCGTCGGAGATTACCCTGTTGATATGGTCTGGAATCCGACCCAGAACCGGGTCTACGTGGCGAACTACCGCTCAAGCAGCATCTCGGTCATCCGGGACGTGACCGGAATCGAAGAGGAACGGCCGACAGCCTACAGCTCACGGCCGACCGCAACCCTCGTCCGCAACGTGCTGTTCCTGCCTGAAGCGTCCGGCGTCAGGCATGAAGCGTCCTGCGCCCTGCTCGACATCACAGGCCGGGAGGTCATGGTTCTGCTACCGGGCGAGAACGACATCCGGCACTTGAGTCCGGGCGTCTACTTTGTCCTGACCCCTCACCCTGACCCTCGTGCGAGGACGCACCGGCGACCGTGCCCGCAAGGGGAGAGGGAACGGCGGCCGGCGTCGAGCGTCCGCAAGGTCATCATCCAGCGGTAGGGTGCGGGAATCAGGTAGTATCTGCGCAGGAAAGGCAGGAGTTCAGTTGCGTGAGTGGACCACCGTGCCGCGCCGGATGACGTACCGGCAGGGGTTGTGGGCCACGCGGTATGCCAGGTGGCGGTAGTCGGGAACGTCAGTGACGACAATATCGGCCCATTTGCCCGGCTCAAGGGTGCCGACTTCGTCTTCCAGCTTCAGCGCCCGGGCCGCGTTTGTCGTAACCCCGCGCAGCGCCTCGATGATGGTCATGCCGTAGACCAGACAGCCGAACACCACTGTCATCGGCTGGCAGATCAAGGTCGAGGAACCGGGGTTGAAGTCAGTCGCCAGCGCCATCGTCACCCCGCATTCCCGCATCTTCGCAACCGGCGATTTGGCGTCTTCCTTGAGAAAGAAGCAGGTCCCGGGCAGCAGCTCGGCAACAACCCCGGCTTCCGCCATCATCGCGAGACCTTTGTCCGACGGCCGGAGCAGGTGCGCGGCCGAGACCGCGCCGACTTCGGCCGCGACTTCGGCCCCGCCTGACTGCTCAATCTCGTCCGCGTGAATCTTCGGCACGAGTCCGTGCTTCCTGCCCGCTTCCAGAATCCGGCGCGAGTCATCGGCGTTGAAGATGAAGTTCTCGCAGAACACGTCACAGAACCGGGCCAGCTTCTCCTCGGCCACCCGCGGAATCATCTCGTCGATGAGCAACCGGATGTAATCCTCTTTCGCCCCCAGCCCCTCAGACCCTCGAACCCTGGACCCCTTGAACCCTGGACCCCTGTCCTTTGGCACCGAATGCGCTCCGAGGAACGTCGGCACAACCGTGACCGGCACCTGCTCGGAGATGCGCCTGATTGCCCGGAGCATCTTGAGTTCGGTCTCGGTATCCAGGCCGTACCCGGACTTGGCCTCAACCGTAGTGGTGCCCCATCTCGCCATCTCCCGGATGCGCTCTATCCCGGACTCGACCAGTTCGTCTTCCGACGCCGCGCGGGTGGTCTTGACCGAAGCGAGAATCCCGCCGCCGGCCTCGGCAATCTCCTTGTAGCTCCTGCCGGCAAGTCGCATCTCGAACTCGTGCTGACGCCAGCCGCCGAAGACCGGGTGGGTGTGCGGGTCGATGAACCCGGGCATCACCACACAGCCCCGGCAGTCGATTTCGGTCTCTCCGGGTTCCGGTGTCAGGCTCCGGCCCGCGACCTCAACGACCTTTCCATCCTTGACCCGGACCGCGCCGTTCTCAACAACGCCGAGTCCGTCGCCGGTCATAGTCAGAACCTGGCCGGCATTGTTCAAGACCATGCAGTCATCCTTCATCGGGATAGACTATACGCTGCCTGCCCTGCCGGTGCAAGCGAACCCTTGACCCCTCGGACCCTTTCCGCGCGGCTATCGCGCGATGACGACCCTGTAAACGCTCGACGCCCCACGCTCAAAGCCGATCCCCTCTCCCGCTGGGAGAGGGTCAGGGTGAGGGGTCAGGACGAAGTAGATTCCCGGGCTCAGGTGCCGCACGTCATTGAGGCCGGGACTCAAATCCGCCGCTTTCCGGCCGGTGATATCCAGCAGGACAGCGGGCGTGCTTCCTGACAGGGCGAGTGTCGACCGGACGTACGTCGGCAACGCCTGAGCCGGCTCAACCCGGACCTGTTCCGCCGGCTCCTCGATGCTGACATAGTCCGACACGTCGAGCACAACCAGCCCCCCGAGCGTGCCGCCGTCGTAGAAACACCAGAGCTCGTCCAGTTCCCACTTCGGCCTCATCCGCAGCACCCTTCGGTTGTGCGGCCAGAAGAGCAAATGCTCAACGCTGTCCGGCTCCCGGTAATGGAACAGGTGCAGCCCGTTGTTGCACCCCATGAACAAGTAGTTGTTCGCCTGCTCCACACACCGGCCCCACTCGGTCGGGTAGAAGTAGGTCTCGCTGACATTGCTCAAATCCGAGATGTCGTACGCTACAAAACCCTGGTTGTGGGCGATGAACAGAACCTCGCCGACAGTAGCGCCGCCGCCGGTGTACGAGTACCGGTTCCGGGCGTACGCCCCGACCGAAACCAGGGAATCCGGGTCATTGTTCCTGATGACGCGGAAGTTGCCGCTCCACTGCCCGGTTCCCTGCTGCCGCATTCCAATCAGCAGCGTGTCCTGGTACGGAATGATCTGATGGCACACGTCGCTGGTGTTCGACAGGATACCGGTCACCTGGGGGTTCGACGGATTGGTCACGTCAATCCGGTAGTAGGTGTGCGGGTAGTCGAAGTAAATGACATCGCCTTCGTGGTATACTATCGGGTCGAACTGGGCCCAGATCGTGCCGCTCGGCTCCAATCCGGCCAGCATGGTGTGGCTCGCCTCGCTGATTGAATACACAAAGAAAACCGGTGTGCCCGCAACGTGCATTATCCCGCCGTCCAGGGCGAAGAGAAACGAATCATGGATGCAGAACTGGGACAGGACGTGGTCCCCGCCCGGGTCGATAGTGTACTGGTGGGTCAGGTTGAAGCTGTCATCAATGCTGAAATAGCCGATTCCCCCGCCGTACGGAGCAATGAACACCCCGTCACCGAAGAACTCGAAGTCGTGGATCGAACCCCAGGAAATGTGGGCCTTGATCTTGAGCGTGTCGGCACCTGCCGGCACAAGCAGTCCGGCCAATCCGACAACCAGCAGAACGGTCCTGACGACCTTTGACGAAATCATCGCGCCTCCTTTTGCGGACTCGGGTATCCGACAATTACCATACCCGGGCACCCGCCCCTGTCAAGCCGACATCGCCTACCGCTGGATGATGACCTTCCGGCTCCCTCTCCCCTTGCGGGAGAGGTTCGGGGTAAGGGGATCAATCCCGGCACTGCACACGAAATACACTCCCGGGCTCAGATGCCGCACGTCGTTGTCGCCGGGAACAAGTCCCAGTACGTGCCGGCCGGCGGCATCGAACAGCACCGCGGATTCCCGACCTCCGAGATGCAGCCGGCAGTTCGCCGGAACCGGCCGGATGCGCAGCGACCCGACGCGTCCCGGCGGGCAGGGCTTCCCGGCGATACCGGCCAGGCGTTGGACGTAGAAGAAATGCTCCAGCGTGTCGTTACCGGGAACGCTGTCGCCGGGAAGAACCGTCCAGCACTTGGCGCGATGCATCGCCGGATACATCGGGGTCCAGGGCGCAAAGCTGACCACCACCGTGTCGCCGGAAGGCAGGCTCAACTCAGTGGTGTCGTAGTAGTAGGGGTCGCAGTCGCAGATATCCTCAATCCTCATCACCACCCGCAGGGTCTCCTCTTCATCGCCGAAGTTGGCCACCCGTGCCAGCGGGATGTGCGTCGTGTCGAACTCAACCGTATCACGCGGGTGGATCAACTCGACCACGCCCACGTCCCGGACCGGGTCCGAAACATGGATCGACACGTCGTCGATGTAGGTACTGTCCGGGTCAGGACCGGCGCCCGAGTATCCCCAGATCCTGATGCCGACCAGTATCTTCGCCGGGTTGAGTATCGAAGTCACATCCATCAGGGTCCAGGCCGCGGTCGGATGCACGATTACCTGGTCCCGGGATCCGTCGCCGTAGTACAAGTAGACCGCCTGGACTGCGCTCTCCGGCTACCTGGACCAGAACGTGATACTCTGGACCTCGCTGCCGGGAACTGAATCGAACGTCTGGTCAATCCAGAAGTTGCCGACATCGCACGCGCAGTACGTACCGCTGTGCGGGTAGATGGTATCAACGACCCAGTTGTTCGTGGTCCAGGGCGGCAGCGACCCGGTCTCAAACCCGGGGTTCTCCAGCACCTCCCGGTCCGCGTGGACGATTTCTCCCGCGCGAACCGCACCCACCGGACAACACGCAGCCTCGTATTCCATGACGAAACTGCCGGACGACACGGAAAGCGCCACCGCCGTGCTGATGAGGCCCGCTGCTGACAGTAGAACGCTCTTCTTCATGCCTGTCTCCTTTCGATTCCTGCTGAACAGGATAGGACTGTCACCGATTCCTGTCAAGCCGACGCCGGGAACTGCATCACGCCTGACGCAGGTCCTTGCCGTAGATCCGCCAGGCGGAAGTCCAGCAGTTCTTGCCCCGCTTCAGGTCCGGCACGATATCCCTGACCGCACGCCGCAACTCCCGTTTCCACTCCGCCGGGTAGTTCAGAGCCACCGCCCGGTGTTTCCCCCGACCCCGCATCAGGATTGACGGCAGCACGTCCCTGAATTCGCCCGGCCGGTCGAACAGGTTCACGGTCGTTGACCGGTGCCAACCGTCCGGCTCCCGGATTACGCCGTGATGCACGATATGAAGCGGCACCCCGCCGACCCGGTACCCGTGCCGGTTCACCCATCGCCGCCGGCGCGGGGTCAGTCTCGACCAGAGCCAGCCCGGATGCTCGTGGAAAATCGTCCGCTGCCCCAGTTCGGTGAAATGACCGAAGATGTCCTCCGTGCGCCGGGGCCGCGGGCCGCGGATATCGTCCGGCAGGTTCCAGAACGCGTCGGTCGCGTGAACACTCACGACCTTCATCCCCAGCCGCTCGGCAATCCGGTACACCGGCGACGGCTTCGGATAGTCGAAAGTGTTGATTCCCGCCCATTCCCGGCCTGCCGCCCGCGCGACGTCGAGCAGCCCGCGCGTGAACCGGCGCGCGATTCCCTTGCCCTGCACGTCCCGCGCCACCCGCATCCCGTACAACCACGCATCCTGCCGGTTCAGGTACACCAAACCGCAAAACGCCACGACCCGGCCCCCGCGGGACCGCATTCGCCCTATCCTTGACCCCTTGAACCCTCGACCCCTCGACCCCTTCTCCTTGTCCTCCAGCCACACCCAGCACCCGCCCGGATGACTTTCCTCGGTGTGCCACCGGATGATGCTCTTCACGTACCCGAACCACTTCAGCCGCTTCGCGAACGCTTCCACCTCGGGCATGAGTTCGGGACGATAGCGTTCCATCGGCATAGTCTGCTCCTCGCTACGGGCGCAACTGCTCGTGTACCTTCTGTGCCAGGGCCGGGCCGAACCCTTTGACCTGCACAATCTCCTCGGGACCGGCGAGCCTGAGTTTCACCAGGGAACCGAAATGCCGAATCAGTGCTCGCTTGCGCACCGGACCCAGGCCGTTGATTGCATCCAACTCCGATCCAATCATCGCCTTCCCCCGCAGCTTCCGGTGATGGGTTATCGCGAACCGGTGCGACTCGTCCCGGATTTGCTTGAGCAGTCTCAGGGCCGGCGAAGTCACCGGGATGGATATCTCCCGACCGTCGAGGAAGTAGAGCGTGTCGGTCCGCTTGGCCAGACCGAGAATCGGGATATCGGCATCGACCCGGGAATACGCCTTGATTGCCGATGACAACTGGCCTTTCCCGCCGTCCACCAGCACCAGGTCGGGCAGCGGCTTGTTCCGCTCCAGCAGCCCGCGCGCCCGCCGCGAGAGGACTTCCTCGATCATTGCGAAGTCGTCCGGCCCCTTGACGGTCTTTATCTTGAACAGCCGGTACTCCCTCTTCGCCGGCCGGCTGTCGTGAAACACCACCACCGAGCCGACCGGCTGTCTGCCCTGGGTGTTGGAAATATCGACGCCTTCGATCACTCGCGGCGGCTCGGCCAGCCCGAGAATCGCGGCCAGCTCCTGGCTCGCTTTCGACACCGGCTCTTCCGGCGTGATTCCAACCAGGCTCTTCGCCGCGTTGCGCCGCGCCAGGTCCAGCAACCTGACTTTCTCGCCCCGCTCCGGCACGACGATTCTGGTCCTGCGTCCCCGCCGCTCGCGGAACCACTGCTCGAACGTCTCCGAGTCCTCGACGCGCGTCGGCAGCACTATCTCATCCGGGATATCGTGGGTGTGGGTGTGAACCGACCGGAGCACCGTTGCCAGGACTTCCGAATCCGGAACGTCCTTCCCGGCGGTCAGCGGGTATTCCTCGCGCGCCACAATCTTGCCTTCCCGCACGCGGAACACCACCGCGACCGCCACTCTGCCGCCGCGAGCCAGGCCGATGACATCCCGGGACGTCATATCCTGAGAAACCGCCTGCTGGCGCATGCGGACCTGGCGCAGCGCCAGCAACTGGTCGCGCAGGATTGCGGCCCGCTCGAAATGGTGCGTTCCCGATTCCCGCCACATCCGGGCTTCGATATCGGCAATCAACCGGCTCGACTTCCCGGAGAGGAAATCGACCACGTCCTGCACCTGCCGGCGGTAATCCTCTTCAGAAATCATGCCGGCACATGGCCCGCTGCACCGGTTAAGCTGATAGTTCAGGCACGGCCGTACCCGACGCTCGACGCCGGACTCCGGCGTACTGCGTGATGCGTCATGCGTGATGCGTAGGTCGCAGGTTCGGACGCGGAATATCCGCTTCACGCCCTTCAACGCCTTGCGCAGTCCCTTGGCCGACGTGTAGGGTCCGAACAGCAGCGACCCGTCCGGCCTGACATTCCGCGTGGGAAAGATGCGCGGGAACCGTTCCTTCACCGTCACTTTGAGATACGGAAACTTCTTGTCGTCCCGCAGCCGGACATTGTACTTCGGCTTCTTGATCTTGATCAGGTTCTCTTCCAGAATCAGGGCCTCGGTCTCGGACCGCGTGACAATCGTATCCAGGCCGCGCACCCGCCGCACCAGCGCCTTCAGCCTTGGGTTATGCTGGTCCTGGACGTAATTACGCAGCCGAGCCCGCAGGCTACGCGCCTTACCGATATAGATAACCCGACCGCCGGCATCCTTAAGCAAGTAAACCCCCGGCCCCATCGGTGCCGCGCTCACCTTGTCCTTAAACTCCGGACTCCTCGAATCCTCCGCTCTGGTCATTGGGATTCGGTCATTATCCTGCTTTGTGCACTTGGTGCCTTGGTGTTTATTCCGCTCCGGTCATTGGCACTTGGTCATTGGTCATTTCCTGACTTGCCGGTTTCCGCTTCCTCAATTTGCACTTTGATATTTGCACTCTGCAATTTGCATTCTGACTTCCGCCTTCGTGCCTTGGTGTTTACTCCCCTCCGGTCCTCTACCCTGACGGTTCACTTCCTCATTCGTCATTCGGCATTCGTCATTCGGCGTTTCCTTGGCGCTCTTGGCGGCCTTGGCGGTTATCTCTTCCTTCCTCTCCTACCCTCACCCTGGACCCCTCGACCCCTTTCCTTCACCCCTTCACCACCCCCACCGGCCGCATCCGCGCAACCCTGCGGGCGATACCCGCTCCGGCGCAGACATCGACAACCGCATTGACGTCCTTGTACGCATCCGGCACCTCCTGGTGCAGCACTTTGCGGCTTGCCGCCATCACCACGATGCCTTTCTCCTCCAGTTCCCGCAGGATATTGCGGTTCCTCGTTTCCTTCTCCGCCCGCTTGCGCGACCAGACCCGGCCCGCGCCGTGGCAGCACGACGCGAACGTATCCTGCGCCGCTCCCTCGGTCCCGAGCAGCAGGTACGAACTCGTGCCCATATCGCCCGGAATCAGCACCGGCTGGCCCAATCCCCGGTACTGCGCGGGCAAAGCCGGATGACCGGGAGGAAAGGCTCTGGTTGCACCCTTCCGGTGGATACACAACTTCGTCATTCGCCACTCGCCATTCGCCATTTTCACTCTGTGCTCCTCGAACTTGGCGATATTGTGGGCCACGTCATAGACCATTGTCAGTCCGAGCCGTTCGACGCCCAGGCGCAGCACCTGGCTGAACGCTTCCCGCACCCAGTGCGTAATGCACTGCCGGTTGGCCCAGGCGTAATTCGCCGCGCAGACCATCGCCCCGAAGTAACGCCGGCCTTCGGGCGAATCGATTGGCGCGCACGCCAGTTGCCGGTCCGCCAGTTCGATACCGTACCGGAGCGCAACCGCGCCCAGGGTCTTGACATTGTCGTCACACACCTGGTACCCGAGCCCGCGCGACCCGGTATGAATCATCACGGTCACCTGGCCCTTGTGAATACCCAGCCCGTCGGCAGCAGCCGGGTCGAACACCTCGACTACCTCCTGGATTTCAAGGAAATGATTGCCCGCGCCAAGCGTGCCGAGCTGCGGCATTCCACGCTGCAGCGCCCGGTCCGAAATCCCGGCAAGGTCAGCTCCCGCCATCTCGCCGTTTTCCTCGGTGTACTCAAGGTCCCCTTCGGTCCCGTACCCGTTCCGGACCGCCCAGCGAGCGCCCTGGGTCAGCACTTTCTCCACTTCGCTCCGCTTGATTCGAATCCGGCCCTTGGACCCGATACCCGACGGCACGTTGTTGTACATCGCCGTGACCAGCGCTGCCAGCACGTCCTGCTTCAGGTCCGACCGCTCCAGGTTGGTCCGCAGCAACCTGACCCCGCAGTTGATGTCATACCCGACCCCGCCCGGCGACACCACGCCATCGCTCATCCCGAACGCCGCCACCCCGCCAATCGGGAACCCGTAGCCCCAGTGGATGTCCGGCATCGCCAAAGACTGACCGACAATCCCCGGCAGGGTAGCGACATTCGCCACCTGCTCCGGTGCCTGGTCGGCCTTGATATTCTCAATCAACCGGGCGTCGGCGTAGATAACACCGTCCACCCGCATCCCGGTCTTGTATTCCTTCGGAATCCGCAGCCGGTTATCGTCAATCCGCTCAAGCGGTCCGTTCCATGCCATGAGTCAGTATAGAAACCTTTCCCGACCCGGTCAATCAGACCAAGCCGTCCGGAACGGCCGAACGGCCTTTGGATTGCGTTCTTGGCGCACTTGGCGGCCTTGGCGGTTGGCGCAAATCCGAATGCCGAATTGCGAATGACGAGTCTGGATTCCCGCCTTCATCTGTGTACATCTGTGGTTTCTCTACCTTCGTGTTCTTCGTGCCTTATATATTGGCTCTTCGCGCTTTTGTGTGGGTGATCTTGGCGGATTTGG
>CBDUVZ010000116.1:0-9825 GCA_965370805.1 uncultured bacterium
TTCACTGAGTAGTTCCACAAGGTAATAACCCGATAATCGCAAAAGTGACAATATTCCGTCAGAAACGGGGCGAAATGCCCCAAAAGTGACGGTAGATTCAGCCCACCTCCACAGCCCAGGGGTCACTCCCCCGGTCACCTTTCGGCCTACAAGTGCGCTTATTTGTCGCGCAAGTTGTCAGCATGGTTGTCAGGATACATGTCGCGCCAGTTGTCAGCATAGATGTCAGAATACTTGTCGGCATAATTGTCAGCATAGTTGTCGGCGTAGCTGTCGGCGTAGCTGTCAGCATACTTGTCGGCATAGTTGTAAGTGTACTTGTCGGCGTACTTGCGAGCACAAATGTGTCTTTACTTGTCGGCCTAAAACCCGGCCTGGCTGTCAGGCTAAACGTCGAGCGCGATTGTAGATTCCGGATTGGTGATTGCAGACCATCAGGGAATGCCGAATTGCGAATGGTTAATAAAACGAGGAAGATTGCCGCAGTCGCTTCGACCTATGCCTCGGCGGCATCGACCCCAGTCCGTCGTGCGCAATTGACATGACCTGAGAGACCCCTCCGCTTCGGTCGGGGTGACAGTTTCTGTCACTTGGCGTACTTGGCGGCCTTGGCGGTTGCTTCCTCCTTCCGCCTTTGGACTGCGGCAGCAGGGCTGCCGCTTTTGTTCTCCGTGGCGTCGCTTCGGGGAAGGAAAAGCGGGAGCTTCGCGCCCGCACTCCATGACCGACCGAGGAAGATTGCCGCGTCACTCCGTTCCTCGCAATGACAATTTCCCTCTTGGCGGTCTTGGCGGTTTTCTGGTTGGTCATTGGAATTTGGGCCTTGGTCATTTCCTCTTGGTGTTCTTTGTGCCTTGGTGTTTAGATTCTTTATTCGCCATGTTTGAATTCCGGCCTCGTTTTGGTAGAATTAGAGTAGTAGTTCTGGGGCCCGGTCCGGCCGGACCGGGCATAAAGGAGGGATTGTGTTGTTTCGCAGCGTTTCTGTTTCGGTTCTAATCGTCATTCTGAGCGTATCCGCGGCCTGCGGTTTCCAGGGCGGGCCGGACGGGTTCGGGTATTTCTATGAGTCTACCCAGGACCTGGGCGATACCATTTCGTTTTCCTGGCTGGACCCGGCCGGGCACGAGGTCCTCGGCGGTTGGTATCCGAACAACGACGACGGCTGGGTCCGAATCGGCCTGCCGTTTCGCTTCCCGTTCTACGGCGATACGCTTGATTCCATCGTCGTCTGCACCAATGGCTTCATTGAGTTCCCGGTTACTTTCACGTCCTATGTGAACCAGTCCCTCCCCGCGTCGTCGTTCCCTTTCCTGATCGCAACCTTCTGGGATGACCTGAGCCCGGCCCAGTCCGGCTCGGTCCGGCGCTACGACGACCCCGGGGGGCAGTTCACCTGCATCACCTGGCTCGACGTTGTCCGGTTCGATACCGCGGATACCCTTTCCTGTCAGGCGCTGCTTTTCGCCGACGGCTCGGTCCGGATGAACTTCCTCCGTGCGCCGCTGAACGCAAGCAGCAGTACGGTCGGAATCCAGGGCCAGTCCGGCAACTACGGGTTCTTCCTGCCGTACGTGTTCGACGGGGACCCGGAGGAGCACATTGTCGAAGACAGCACATCCGTCCGTTTCTACTTCCGCCGCCTGGAGCACGACGTCGGCGTGCTGCGGGTCGTATCGCCGACCGGCTGGGTCCCGGCCAATTCGCAGTTGCCGGTCAGCGGGACGTTCAAGAACTACGGGCTCAGCACCGAGACTTTCCCGGTCTCAGCCCGCATCATCCGCACCCGGTATCCCCGCGACACCATCTTCGAGCGTTTCCAGACGGTCACCGACCTCGCACCGGGCGAAAGCACGAACTGCTATTTCGGGGACTGGCTCTCCCCGCCCAATCCCGATTCCTGGCACGTCCTGTTCGTCACCGGGCTTGCGACCGACATGCTGCGCCGCAACGATACCTGCCGGGTGGTAACGGCAACCGCCCCGCCGGCCCTCGGAACGCTCCTCGGCACGTGGAACCTGCCCGGGCTGGGCGACGGGATGAATCTCGCGGGCATCACTTATCGCCCGGACTCGAACCGGTTCTACCTGGCGCTGCTCGACCCGAACCGGGTCGCGAGCTTCAGGGCCGGCGACCTCGCCCCGATGCTCTCGCTGGAGCCGTTTGAACTCCAGAACTTCTTCGGCAATGACATCATCTGGGGAATCACCTGGGACCGGGCCGAACCCGGGTTCTGGATTACCCACTCCCCGGCTTCCGGCGACGGCTGCATCGCCGCCCGGTATGAACCGGACGGCAGCTTCACCGGCGACACCTGGGACCTGGCCGGCATCGAGACCGGGGTTTGGTTCGCCGGGCTTTCGAGCGGGCTGTTCGGCACGACTTATGCAATCGGGGTCGGCGGCGGGAATCACATCTACCAGCTCGACCTGTCCGCCCGGCAGGTAGTCCGCCACCTCGGCGAACCGGTTTCATCCTACCGCGCCTGCTCGTATCTCGGAGACGATGACTGCTTCCTCATCACCGGCGGCTGGAACCAGCACGAAGTCGTCCAGCTCGGTCGCTGGGGCGGCACGGTCAAAACCGCGCCGCTTGCCGACCTCGCCGACCTCGCAATCTACCGGCCGGAACCGGTCTACCCGGACTCACTGGTCTGGGCTTATGCCACTGTCAGCAATTACGAGAACACCATCCACAAGCTCTGCATCGGCAAAGTCTGGGCGAGCATCGGGCTGGCCGAGGCCGGGGTCCCGAACCAGATCAACCCGGTCCTGCTTGCCCGGCCCAACCCGGTCCGCTCCGGCTGCAGGCTGCAGGTCTTCTGTCCGGCCGTAGCCGGGGAAAGCTCGCTCTCCTTGTGGAATGCCGCCGGACGGCTCGTGCGCCGGGAGAAAATCTCGACCCGGAACCGGACCGGACTGACGACCGCCGACCTGCCGGCGGGCGTGTATCTGTTGACACTTTCCAACTCGACGGCTAATCTGTCCTGCAAGCTGGTGGTTCTGAACGAATAGACAGCCGGCGCACGCGGGCCGGCAAACGCCACCAGTTCTTGAACGCTTTTGGGATTCTCGTTTCTGGTTATCGCTCTGCTGGCCGCGGCCGCAAGCCCGGATTATCCGCCCGGCTGCGACCTGCCGGCAGTGCGCCCCGCCTTTCAGCCGGCTGACTCCGGCGACTGGCTGAACCGGGCCGAGCTCCCGCACGCCCTTGCCCACCACATGGTCGCGTCGCTCGACAACCCACCTTTTCGGTACTGCTTCGCTATCGGCGGCCGGCGTTCAATCCACAGTGAGATGATACCGAACTGCCTCCGCTATTCGACAACGTCCAATAACTGGGTCGAGTGCGCGCCGATGTGCCATCCCCGGGGCATCGGCCGGGCCGTGACCGTCAGGAACCTGGTCTACGTGCTCGGCGGCTGTGAGGAATTCGGCATCGGGCTGTTTGACGTTGAAGTCTACGACCCGCCGGCCGACACCTGGAGCGTATCGGCCAGCATGCCCGAGAGCCTCCACGACTTCGGTGCCGTAGTCTGGCGCGACAGCCTGGTCTACGTAATCGGCGGCGGCAACTGGTCCCCGCTCTCCCCGCCTGCCGACCGGGTCTGGCTCTTCAATCCCGGTAACGGCACCTGGCGCGTGGCAGCTTCCGTGCCGGTTCCCATCGGCGCTTTCTGCTGTGGCCTGACCGGTGACACTATCGTCATCGCCACCGGCTGGACCGCGTCCGGAATGACCAACGCCGCCTGGCTGGGCGTCATCGACCCGGCAAACCCGGCCGTCATCACCTGGGAGCGGCTCGATACCCTGCCCGGCCAACCCCGCTGCCGGGCAAACTCCGCCGTGTTCAACGGCAAGCTCTACCTGACCGGCGGACTGCTCGACTCGGGCGGGGTCTCCGAAGAAACCTGGGCACTCGATCCGCACAGCGGCCAGTGGCTGCAACTCGGTGCCAAGCCGAACCCTGCCGCCGACGTCTACGGAGCCGGCCTCGTCGGCAGTCGGCTCCACTTCCCGGCCGGGTATCCCGGTGCGGCTCCGTATCTCAGAGCCCACGATGTACTGAACCTGGGCGACCACGAGCACGACGTCGGTGTGAACTCCATCGCCTCGCCGGTCGGCCGCCTCGCGGCCGGGCTCGCGCACCAAACCACAATCGAAGTCGCGAACTTCGGCCACAACCGGGAAGAGTTCGCCGCCCGGATCGACATCCGGGATTCGATTACCGGGGAACGGGTATTCGCCGCCAGTATGGTGCTCAGTCTCGACCCGGACGAGTTCCGGCCGGTCGAGTTCGGCGGTTTCATTCCTCTTCCGGACCGGTTCTTCACCGTCTGCGCAACCGTCAGCCTGGCCGGCGACGAGAACCCGGACAACGACTCCGTGCGCGGCAGTTGCCGCACGACCGCGGGCAGTGAACCCGACGGCTTCGGGTACGTCTACGAATCGACCCAGGAACCGGACACCGTCACTTTCGAGTGGCTTGCCCCGACCCTCGGCGACACCATCACCGACTGGGAACCCGACCCCGATGACGGCATCTCACTCCGCATCCTGCCGTTCCGGTTCCCGTTCTACGGTGACACGCTGGAAGAACTGTACGTCTGCACCAACGGCTTCCTGCAGACGTCCGAACTCACGTGCCCCGTCAATCGCGGGTTCCCTTTCCTCGACCTGACCGATATCATCGCCCCGTTCTGGGACGACCTGACCCTGCGGGAAACCGGGGCGGTAATCGAGCTGCGCCACCCGGACCGGGTTTCCTACACCTGGAGCGGCGTCCCGCAGTACAACCAACCGAAAACCGACATAGGAGCGAAAACCACTGATAAACACAGATCGGGAAATGTCGAATGCCGAATGCCGAATGTTGATTTCCGATTTCCGAATTCGACTTTTGGAATTCATCATTCGGAATTGTGCCATCCGATGGCTCAATCTGTGTCCATCTGTGGTTCTATCTCGGTTCCTGGGGCTCAGCACGACCCTCCGGCCGGTGAGACCCTGACGTTCCAGGTCGTCCTCTATCCAAGCGGGACTATCCGATTCAACTACCTCAGCCTTCAGGGCACCCGGACGAGTTCAACTGTGGGAATCCAGGGCCGGGACGGCAGCGGGCGCTGGTATCAGGAATACGCCTGCAACGGCGAGCCGGACAACCACATCCCGGCCGACTCGGTGACCGTACTCTTCCGCCAGGCAGGAATCGGCATCGCCGAAGCCACCCTGCCCGGAACCCGTCCGGCTCTGATTGAGTTGGACCTGCCCGGTGTGGCAACCGGCCCGACCGTTCCAATCCGGCTCGCCTGGACCGGAAGCAAACCATCGGTCGCGGCCTACAACTCCGCCGGCCGGCTCGTCTCAACACTCAGGGTTGCCGGGGCCGGAACCGCTCGCCTGTCATGGAACCTCCGCGACAACCGGGACAAACAACTCGCACCCGGAACCTACTTCCTGCGCGCCGCCACCGCCGAAGCGAACGTCATCCGCAAGCTGGTCCTCACCCGGTAATCCGAATGCATACCCAATTCCGATTTCCGAATCCGCCATTGTCTTGGCCGCCAAGAGAGAAGCTGTTATTGCGAGGCTGCGCAGCAGCCGTGGCAATCTTCCGGGACGCGGGCTCAGGACAGGCTCCGTGACGCGGCAATCTTCCTCGTCTCATTCGTCATTCGGCATTCGGCATTCGGCATTCAATCCGTGTCCATCTGTGTTCATCTGTGGTTTCCTCGTCCTAATCCTCTGTAGTCCATCTCTTGCCGCTCCGATCCGGATTGCGGAAATCCACATGCCGGACCGCGCGGCCGTCGAATCACTGCCGGCCGGAATCGACATCGTTGACGTCAGGGACGGCGTCGCACGCATCCAGGCTACTCCTGCACAGCTCGAACTGCTCCGCCGCCGCGGCTACGACCCGAGAATCATCATCCCGGACTACCAGGCGCACCTGGACACGCTCTTCCAGAACTACCACACCTATGCTCAGGTATGCAGCATCATGCAGGACCTGGCCGGGCTGTTCCCAAACCTCTGCCGGCTCGATACTATCGGCCTGACCGTGGCAGGCAGGAGAATCCTCGCCATGCGCGTCACCGACAATCCCGCGGTCGAGGAAACTGAACCGGAAATCAGGATCACCGGTTCCCACCACGGCGACGAGAAGATATCGACCGAAATAGCACTCAGCTTCATCCGGCACCTGCTCACCGGGTACGCAGCCGACCCGACCGTCCGGGAACTGGTGGACGCGAGAGAAATCTGGGTAATCCCGATTCTGAATGCGGACGGCCATGTCGCCAACTCGCGGCGCAACGCCAACAACGTCGACATCAACCGGGACTACGGCTACAAGTGGAACGGACGGGGTGGCAGCGCCCGGCCCTTTTCCCAGCCGGAGACCCGTGCAATCAGGCAGCACGGCATCGACAACAACGTCTCCCTCGCGTTTGACTTCCACTCCGTGGCCTCGTACGTCAACTACCTCTGGGACAATCATCCGACCGACCCGCCGGATTCGGCCCACATCCTGGCCCTGGCCGAACGCTACGCCGACTCGACGTACGGCTCGCGAACGACCCGGCTGACCCCGATCAACGGCTACGAATGGTACACGGTCTACGGCTCGTGCCAGGACGCCGGGTTCGGCATCCGGGGCAACCTCGACTATACTATCGAAACCAGACAGCCCGCGTCGCGCGCCGCAATCAACTCCATCTGCGAAGCCAACCGCCGGGCGCTGATGGGCATGCTCGAAGCCGCGGGCGACGGCATCAACGGCACGGTCCGGGATTCCCTGACCCGCGCCCCGCTGCCCGCCCGCATCTCGATTGCCGACCCGCAGCGCTGGCACGTCTATGCCGACCCCGGGGCGGGCGACTTCCACAAGCCGCTTCCGCCCGGCACCTGGGCGGTAACCGCTTTCGTCCCCGGCTACGCGCCCAAGACCATCAACGGAGTAGTCGTTCCCGAGCACGGCGCGGTCACGGTCGATTTCGACCTGGTGCCTGATACCGCCAGTGACCGCAGCATCGAAGAACTGGTCTGGCTCCACCATGCCGACCCCAACCACGTGATTCCCACCCACTCGACCGACTGCCTCGGCCCGCCCGACGGCCGCGGCTACTCGCTCGGCAGAACCGGCGAACTCTGCCTCTCAACCGGAGCCGAGCCGGTCCGGAACCTGCTGGGCGACAACATCACGGTCCACGACAGCGACACGGTCCCGGACGGATACTGGCTCTACGCCTCGCGGGACTGGAACGGACCCTGGAGCTGCTGCGGACACGCAAACGGCACCGCGTCGTTCGACCTCGGCCTGCCCGGACTCGACAGCGCCCGCTACCTGCGCATCGTCTGCGACAGCACCGCATCATTCGACATTCAACAGGCCGGGCTTGACCTCGATGCGGTCACCTACCGGACCCCGAATTCGGCATTCCACATTCGCCATTCGCCATTCGCCATTCGTCATTCGCCATTCCAGGTCTGGCCGGTGCCGGCTACCGGAATACTGAACTTCAGGCTCGCTCCCGGCTCGGTGCTGAAAATCATTGACACCGCCGGTCGGTTGATAGAATGTTGCCGGGCCGGGGACGGAATTCTGTCGCTCGACGTCGAGCAGGCAGGAATGAAACCCGGAGTGTACCTGGCAATCGTCCAGGCACCCGGCAGCAGAACTGTCAGTGCGTCCCGCAAGCTGGTCGTCACCGGCAGTCGGACGCGCTGAGCATCCCGGCAAGTCAGATAGCAACCAAGGAGGTTAGCAGTGACTGGAATTCTCAACGGCCCCGGCCGCACCCTGGTGGCAATCGCCGCCCTCGCCCTCGTCTTCGGGTGCGGCGGCCAGCAACCCGAACAGCCGACGGAACCGACCGCCGCTCCGGAGGACACGGTGGAGATCGCCCCCGCCGGCGAGACGCCGGACAGCACCGCAACCGAGGCAACCGAAACGGAAGGCGCTTTGAAAGACACGCTCACTTCGGATAATCTCCCCGAGGACCTCTACTTCAACATCGAAGTCAAGGACCACGGCAGCATCAAAGTGAAGTTCCACACCAAGGACGCTCCCCTGAACGTGACCAACGTCGCGAACCTGGCAATCAAGGGGTTCTACAACGGACTCATCTTCCACCGCATCGTGACCGGCTTCGTGGTTCAGGGTGGAGACCCCAAAGGCGATGGAACCGGCGGGCCCGGGTACACCGTCGAAGCGGAAATCAAACACAAGCACCTCAAGGGCTCGATAGCAATGGCCCGAACCGGCGACCAGGTCAACCCGAAGCGCCGCTCCTCGGGCAGCCAGTTCTATCTCTGCCTGGAGGCCCTGACCCAGCTTGACGGCGCCTACACGGTTATCGGCGACCTTGTGGAAGGCATGGACGTACTCGAGGTCCTCGGCAAAGTCAAGACCGGACCGAGGGACGTGCCGGTCGAACCGCTCGTCATGGAGTCGGTGTTCGTCACTACCGAGTAACGACTCCCGGAAACTCAAGGCCCGGACGTCACATCCGGGCCTTCTGCTCGCCTTCTTCCTCTGGGAGAGGGTCGGGGTAAGAGCTTGCCTCCTACTCTCCGCTTTGGTCATTGGGACTTGGCCATTGGCCATTTCCTGACTTGGCGTACTTGGCGACCTTGGCGGTTATCCTCTGCCTTTCAGCTTCTCCACAGCGCTCGCCTGATGCTCCTCGTGAAAGGCGGCAATAGTATTCCGTGTTCGGTCACGAATCCGGTAATCAGCCGCGCAGACGTCACGTCAAACGCCGGGTTGAAGACCCGGACTCCGCTCTGGTCATTGGGATTTGGACCTTGGTCGTTTCCTGCCCTGGCGGCCCTGGCGGTTCCCTTCCTCATTCTGCACTCTGACTTCTGCATTCTGACTTCTCCTCCCGTGTCCATCCGGAGCACCTCTTCAGCCGGGCGTTCCTCAATGACGATATCCCGGCCACGACCGCACCCGGAATCAAAGCTTGATGACGGCGCGACAACGTAGAACGGCTTGCGAAACTCCTTTGCCAAGATGGCCAGCATCCTGGTCCCGACTTTGTTCGCGGTGTCGCCGTTCCTCGCTACCCGGTCGGCACCCACCAACACCAGGTCGCACTCAGGCATTACCGTCGCCGCAGCACTGTCGACAATGAGAGTCGCCGCAATACCGGCCCGGGCAAGCTCAAACGCAGTCAATCTTGCTCCCTGAAGCAGGGGTCGCGTCTCGCAGATGAAGACCCGCGGCTCCTTGCCCTCAAGATGGCTCTGGAATACCGCGCCGAGCGCGGTTCCAAGCCCGGGTGCCGCCAGCGCGCCGGTGTTACAGATTGTCAGTATCCTGCCCCGGTTCGGAACCAGTCGGGCACCGTGCCGGGCGATGTCCCGCGAGCGGGCGACCTCTTCGGCTTCGATTGACCGTGCTTCCGCTTCGATTCGCGCTCGCAGTCCGGCTGCCTTGAACCCGGGGTGTTCCACCAGTTTTGCCACCCTCTCGACCGCCCATCTCAGATTCACCGCAGTCGGTCGCGCGGAGACAAGAGCCTCGGCCGCACTGCGAAGTCCCGCCCGCAGACTCCGGGAGGTCAGCCGCTGCGCTTCGAGCGCCATGCCGTAGGCGGCCGCGACCCCGATGTTGGGAGCACCGCGCACCGCAAGGATTCTGATTGCCCGGACAACGTCTTTTGCACTCTTGGGATATATATGACGGACCCGACCGGGAAGCTGTCGCTGATCCAGTATCTTCAGCCGGGACCCGGTACGACCACTGGAATACGAAACCGCCCGCAATCGAGTAGGGGGCGGTTTGGTTCCGCCCCCTCTCACACCACCGGACATGCGG
>CBDUVZ010000117.1:0-9404 GCA_965370805.1 uncultured bacterium
GCAGAAAGCGATGCCGGAACCCCGGAAATCACCCACACAAACACGCGAAGAGCCGACCGGGACTACCCGCTCGGGAGCATGATAATGGGCGCCAGCCCGCAGATTACGGCAACCGGCATCAGCTTGAGATGATGTGTCCGTAACAATGACAGGTCGAGTTTTCCGAAGGGAGGCCCCAATGTTACGCCAAGTAGTGCTCTGTGTTGTCCTTGTTCTGCTCATCTCGGGTTGCGGCGGCTCGACTCCAAAGGCCGCTTTCGAGAGTTATGTTGCCGCGGTGCGTGCGCAGGACGCGACTCGGCTCATGGCGCTCGATGCCAACGTGTGGGAACGCACAAGGAACGCGTTCAAGTCGGACCGCGAGGCAGTCGCCAGCGACCTGCAGAAGAAGTTGTCCTTGCCTGCGGCTACTGCTTCGATAGAGAACGGGTTCGAGCAGCCATCGTGCGACTACGCGGCCAAGGCTTACTTCCCGGCTGGGGCGAAGGTTGCCGTCCTCGACGTAGTGCAGGAGGGGCAGGACCGCGCCAAGTTACAGGTTCAGGTTGAGTACCCCGAGAATGCGGCACCGATTTATGTTGAGGATGTCAGAGTCGTTGGCGCTCCGGGAGGAATGTACATAACGCCGATACCGTTATTCGACTCGGGCATCCTCGAACATGGCCACCCGTTCCTGGCGCGGCCGCGATTTCGCGGCAGGTACAATACCTTTGACCTGAAGCTCAACTCAAGGGGTTATCGGTGACGCTAACCTATTTCTCGAACCCGTCAAGGGCATCTCCGTTTCGCGGCATCGAGTTCAAGTCCCGCATACTGCTGCCTGCGATTCTGGGCCATCTCCGGCCCGTTGTCAACTCCACGTCGGCGCTAGGCTACCGCTCTTGACCGGAGGCTTTTCAAGGAAGCGTCCCGGGCTTCCCCGTCAGGTCAGGGTGATGCCGAAGAGGTCGAGGGCGAGCTTCTTCAGGACCTCGTCATTGAGCCCCTGGGCGAGCCACTTGTCTTTCTTCGGCTGGGCGTAGAAGACCATGTTGGCGCCGTAGTACCTCTTGTTGCCCCTCCAATAAAGCTCCCTCGCAAAGTTGTGGTAGAAGATGTAGAAGAAATGGTCGCGCGGCGCGACCTGCTCTTGGGCGAACCAGTCTCGGAAGGCGGTTTCGAGGGCCACGGCCTCGTGGGCAGAGGGCGCGTAGTTGGCCTTCATGATGGGGAGCATGGCCGCGACCTTCAGGCTGACTGTGGCCGGGTCGGTCTTGGCGATGTACTTGGCAATGCGTTGCTTGCTGCTGCGCATACGAGAGTATAGCTCCGGGTTCCGGGCTATCAACAGGCGAAATGCGGTTACCGCCGCCGGAGGCATGACATCAGTCAAAAGAGAAGAATGGTTAGTGGTCACGCCCGGCATTGAGCAGCCTCATACCCGGTCTGCGTTTTATCGGTGACGCTGACCGGTTTCTCAGACGTGTCGGGAGAAACGGAGACACGGACGTTGTCAAGGGCGACGACCGCTGACGGCCGGCGGTTCATGGCTGACAGTGAGGGCTTACGGCCAGCAGCCGACAGCTTGCAGCCTTCGGCGGGCTAGGTCTCGGACTTGCGGTCGCGGGCCTGGTTCGCGGTTAGCAGGTCAATTTCTTTCTGGATGACAGCCGCTTCGGCTTCGATGCGTTTGAGCCAGTCCAGCCGGCTGATGCCTGCACGTTTGCGTTCTTCCTCTGACTCCGCCCGTGTCTTGTGCAGCCAGTCCATCCAGTCCAAGCCGTCAATCTTCATACTTGAGCACCTCCTCGGGTGTTCTAATGCGAAGGACCTGGTAGCCTTCGCGCATGTTGACCGCGCCAATACGTCGCTCGGCCCACTCGTTGACCAAGTGCCGCAGATTCAGCGAGACGAGGACGTCGGCCCGACCCACGGTCGCGTATGCGACATGCGCGGCGTCGTCAGCGAAGGTAACGGGAATGGCGCCCTCGCGCAGGTATGCTTCTGTGAGCACTTCGATTTCCTGCTGGTTCAGAGTCGGCCTTCTTATCCCGGCGAGCAGTCGAAGCAGGCCCGAGCGAGCGGGTTCGCGGGTCCTGCTCAGTTCCTTGAGGGTGAGCGGTGAGGTGAACGCGTCGAGAATTCCCATCTGGACCTGTTCGAGCAGGGCCACCACCGCTTCTCGGCGCAGGGCATTGCGTGGCTCTTGGTCGAAGTAGAAGCCGAAGACCGAAGTCTCGACATAGAGCAGGGGCCGGTGTTTCATCGTCTGTGCTTCAGTATACGCCCGCCGGATGGTGAGTCAATCTGCCCGCGTCACTGCTCGCCTGCCACCGTCTTGTGACTGCGTACTTCTGCCGCGTGCTGGCCGCAGATCCACGGCGACGCGGAAGATAGTGAAGACGGAGTGATGGACGCTTGAGGTCCAACGCCAGACGCTCTACGCTATGCGGTATGCGCCGTGAATCTGCAACAGCGGCATGCCGGCCGCAAGTCAGAGGTTCCAGGCAAGCGCGGTTCGGACTTGACTTCAATTCAGTGTCGGTGATACTCTCCGCGATATGATATCTCAAGCCGACCGAGATACGATAGTCGAGTTGTCACGTGAGTACGGCGTTTCATATGTGGTTCTCTTCGGGTCGTCGCTCAATGCATCGCAGGAAGCCAACGACATTGATCTGGGTGTGAAGGGCATAGAGCCGCGGCTGTTCTTCGACTTCTGCGGCAAGCTGTACATGCAGCTCTCCAAGCTGGTGGATGTTGTTGATCTGTCCGACAAGACTCTGTTCAATGAGCTTGTCGAGAAACGTGGGGTCAGGATTTATGGATGAACTGAGCGAGAATGTCGCGGCTGAACGGCGGCACGTCGAAATCACTCTGGAATCACTGAAGGAGACCCTTTCCCACGGCAAGCTATCGGTCGCGGAATTGGCCGGTGTCGCGACATTCCTTCTCAATATCTACAATGGCATTGAGAATATCCTGAAGCAGGTGCTGCGCGCGCGAGGGGTGAGGATTCCTCGTTCTGACGCGTGGCACAAGCAGTTGCTGAATGAGGCCGTGACTCGTCTGGTCATTACTCCTGACTTGCGAGGCGACCTGCAGCCCTACCTTGGGTTCCGCCATCTTTTCGTTCATGGCTATGGGTACATGCTCAAAGAGGTTCCTCTTCTGCGGCTGGCCACCGACATTCCCGAAGTCTGGTCGCGGTTCATTGCCGAGGTCGAGGGACATCTGGGAGCATAGTCCGGACTATCGGGTTCGGAGGGGCGCTAACAACAGCGTCCCTTTGTGTGCTACGGCTTGGGCCGACATGTCTGAGAACCAGCGGCTGATTCGACGGGCGATTGCGCAGTTGAGACGAGAGAAATCTAGCGGCCGGTAATCCGGGTCCAGAGGGCGCGGCGGGACGTGGAGATGGTCATGGCGTTCGGAGGGCACATCTCGGCACAGCAGAAGCAGGAGATGCATTGTTTCCGGTTGACAACCGGCCAGGGATTGAGCTTGATGGCGCGGACCGGGCATACCTCGGCGCAGCGGCCGCATTTCGTGCACAACCCACGGTCCAGCACCGGTTCGCGTCGAAACATGGGAAAGAGGACGGCGAGAGACATGGTCAGGATGTCGGTCAAGCCGGAGGCGGGCAGCCGGAAGCCGCGGATTTGCTCGAAGTCGCCGTGGATGTCGATGTCGGCCTGGTCGATTGGACCGAGTTTACGCTCCGCGGCGATGCGGAGCATCGGGATGCGGCGCGGTTCAGCTCCGGCCATCAGCGCCATTGCCGCGTCGAGCGCCACACCGTTCCGGGCCGCGAGGAGCTTCCCGATGTTCAGGACTCTGCCGCCGCCCGGACCTTGCTGGCCGTCCATTCCACGCAACGCGTCCATGATGTGGAGCATCGGGATTGGAACCGCTTGGTAGATATCTACCAGTAGTTCGGCGAAGCGGGCCGCGGTTGCGGCTTTGCCGTGCAGAGTTGACTTGTAATCGCCGGGCACGATGCCGAACAGGTTTTTGATTGCGCCGGTGAGAATGGTAAGGCTGTGGGTCTTGAAGACCGGCAGGTTGAGGATAACGTCGCATTCGAACAGGATGCGGGAGACCGGCACCTGGGAGACGAACCGGGATTTGAGCGGCAGCGATGCCGGGGTCTGGTCCAGTCCCCGGAAGCAGTCGGCGCCAGCCGCTGGAATTCCGGTCGGCGCAAGGAAAGCGGCGAGCCCGCCTTGAATCCGTCCGCCCGGGTTGTCGGTTACGACGATCTCGGCAGCGCGGCGGTGTTTGAGTTCGCGGACCACGGCGCGGACCAGTTCCGGGTCGGTTGTGACTCCGCGTTCGGGCGGGTGCGGGCCGAGCAGATTGGGTTTGACCCAGACCTTCCTGCCCGCGAAATCGTATTCGAGGAAGTCGAACGACTCGGCCACCGCTGTCCGGATGTCGATGACCTTGCGGACGAGGACTTGCTCGAGAGGACGCATTACGTTCCACGCACTACGCTTGACGCATGATGCTCGATGCCGGAATCCGGCGTAAGGCGTTGTGCGTGGATGGCGTTGCTACAGCTTGCCGGGGACTATGAACAGGACGTTGTCGAGCGAGATGTCGGCTTCGGCGTGCCTGGTCTTGTCCTCGGGAAGCGACGTGTCTTTGAACTCCGGGCCGATTGCTTTGACGATTCCATTCTTGATGGTGTACCCGCCGCAGGCGCAGGTTCCGCCGGACTTGAGGAAAATGACGGGCATGATGTTCCTTTCGTTGACGCTGGACGCATTACGACGCCAGCCGCTTGACGCAAGATGCGCGCAGCCCGGGGCGTGAAGCGTGATGCGTTGTTTTATTCCGGTTCGGTCATGGCGACCGCGGCGACTTTTTTACCTTCTGTTTGGGACACAAGACGCCGTGGCTTCTGTTCTTCTGTGAAGCTGAAGTCGGTCATTTCTTTTTCAGGACCAGGCCGACCCGGCGGTAGACCGCGTTGACATGACGTGTGAGCCGTTCAAGGCTGAACACCCGGCCCAGCGTGCGGCGGTCGAGCAGCGACGCAACGATCCGGTCACTGCGGGCGAGTTCAGGGAACGGGGTCCCGGTATCGCGGGCGCGGAACGCGAGTTTCTGGACCAACCGGTAGGCCTTGTCCCGATCCATCTTCGTCCTGACCAGCGCGAGCAGCAGTGTCTGGGAGAAGAAGACCCCGCCCGACGCGTTGAGGTTCTCCTTCATGCGGTCCGTGTTCACCACAAGGCCCGAGAGTACGCCATGGAGCCGCCGGATCAGGTAGTGGAGCAGGATTGTGGCGTCGGGGATGACGATTCGCTCGGAGGATGAATTGGACAGATCGCGCTCGTGCCAGAGCGGGATGTTCTCCATGCCGACCTGCGCGTAGGAGCGGACGACCCGTGCCAGGCCGGTGACGCGCTCACAGATTATCGGGTTCTTCTTGTGGGGCATGGCGGATGAGCCGCGCTGTCCGGAGCCAAACGGTTCGGCCAGTTCGCCGATCTCGGTTCGCTGCAGGTTGCGGATTTCGACCGCGATTCGTTCGAGTCCCGTGGCGGTCAGCGCCAGAACAGAAAGCAGGTAGGCGTGACGGTCACGCGGGATCACCTGGGTCGAGACCGGCTCGGGCTTCAGGCCCAGTCGACCGAGGACGCGCGCTTCGAGTCTCGGGCCAAGCTGGGTGTAGGAGCCGACCGCGCCGGATATCTTGCCGTAGTGCATCTCGGCAATCGCGGACTGGAGCCGGTTGAGGTTGCGGTTCGTCTCTTCGTACCAGGACAGGGCTTTGAGTCCGAAGGTTATCGGCTCGGCGTGGACCCCGTGGGTGCGGCCGATCATCGGCGTGTGTTTGTACTCGAGTGCCAGCCGCGCGCATTCGATGCGGATGTCGCGGAGCGCGGACACGATGATCTCGAGGGCCGAGATACAGCGCAGGGAGAGCGCGGTGTCGACGATGTCGTAGGACGTGAGGCCGTAGTGGACGTACTTGCCTGCTTTCGGGATGCTCCGGGCGACGCTTCTGGTGAATGCGATGACGTCGTGGTTGGTCTGCTTCTCGAACCGTTCGATTTCGCGGAGCTTGAAGGTTGCGTGCTGGATTGCGCGGGCCGCGGTCTTCGGGATGATGTCCAGTTCGGCCTGGGCCTGGGCGACCGCTTTTTCCACCAGGAGCCAGGAATTGAACTTCGCTTCCTCGTTCCAGAGGGCGGCCATTTCCGGGGTTGTGTATCGTTTTATCATTATTGCCTGAAGTAGAGACGGATCGACTCGCCTTTCCGGTCGACGACGATGTCGATGACCGGGCCGAACCGTTCGTACTGCCGGGCGAAACCGGCAGCGGTCCTTACTGCCTTGCTTTGTGCCATGAGGATTACGTCGCCGGGTTTCATGCCGATGCCGGCGGCGGCCCCGCCTTGCTCGACTTCGACTACGACGACGCCGCTGCTGTAGGCGATGCCGAACCGGGAGCGCAGGTGGGAGTTGATGTTGCAGACGGTCGCGCCGAGCGCGGTTTCATACCGGGTGTATTTCGTATCGGCCGCGCCCCGGGCTTCGGCGACGAATTCCCGGACCGCGTCAATCGGGCGCGCGAACCCGATGCCTTCGGACCCGCCGGAATGGGAAAAGATGAAAGTGTTGATGCCGATAACCCGGCCGGCGGCGTTGACCAGCGGGCCACCCGAATTGCCGGGGTTGATGGCGGCGTCGGTCTGGATCAGGTCAGACATGACCTGGCCGCGAGCGGTGTTGACGTCCCGGTGCAATGCGGAAATGACGCCGACCGTGACCGTCGGTTGGGCGTCCTGGAGCAGGAACCCGAACGGGTTGCCGAATGCGATTGCCCATTCGCCGATCATCAGGTCCGCGGACGTGCCGAGCGGAGCGGTGGGCAGATCGGTGCCGTCAATCCGCAGCAGGGCGAGGTCGAGCAGGTTGTTGATGCCGAGCAATTCGGCGTCCAACTCGCGGTTGTCGGGCAGGGTGACCTTGATGGCGGAGGCGTTACGGACTACGTGGGCGTTGGTGACTATCTCGCCGCTCCGGGATATGATGACGCCCGAGCCCATTGATTTCACTTCCTGCCGGTACTGCCGACGCGGGAAGAAGTCGCGGAAGAAGTCGTCGATTCCGAACCCGCCGAACGGGTCGTAGGTAACGACGCGAACCATGGTCACGACGACCGATACGACCGCGGGGCTGACTTCGCGCGCGGCTTCGGTGATAGCGTTCCGGCGTGATGCGGAGACGTCGTTACCGGGCACGGCACAGGCAATGCCGGCCGGTATGACAGCGGCGAGCAGAACACCCGCAATCAGATTCCTTTTCATTGCTCAACCCGAGTGTAGCAACCGGACAGAGAAGCGTCAAGCATCGGACCTGGTACCGGGGGCGGCATGAATTTCGGCTTCAGCCTGCCGAACAGGGATATGGATCATGTCCGGGCAGGGAGGCTATTCCTGCCAGGTCTTGCGGAGCCAGTCGAGCGCACCGTTCGTTTTCCGCCAGGCTTCGTCGAGATGCTCGCATACTTCGACCGCTTCATCTTTACCGCCAGGGGTGATTCCGTCAGGCAGTTCTCCGGGTATCCGTTTCATGCGGAGAAGATAGTCGGGAACGTAGCGGTTCGATTCAAAGGCCGCGTGAAGCGCATCCCGGGCCTGGTCAGACTTGCCCCAGTTGCGGAACTGGAGCAGGGCCCGGGCGTATTCAAGACCGGCAGTCGATTCATCGTAGCGGCATAAAAGCTTTGCCAGACCGGCGTCGTCGCCGGTCTCTGCCAGGTAGCCGGCGAGAACGTAGCGCAGCCCCTGGTTATCATTGGGGTTGAGCCGGAGCATATCCTTGAGGTGTGTGATTGCCAGGTCCTGCGCACCCATTGCCCAGAGGCATTCTGTGAGCGCGGCCCGCACCCGCATGTAGGGCCGGGTGCTGAAGATTCCCCAGAAATGGCCGACGTCCTCTTTGAAGGGTTTGGGACCAAGCGCTTGCTTGGCGGCTTCAATTCCTTTCTCAAGCAGTGAGCGTATCTGGTCCATGGTTTCAGCCTCATCGGCCAGGATGGCATAGGCGTCCGCGCAGTCCGGGGAGACGTGCAACGCCTCTCGGGCCAGTTCGAGTCGGCGCTTCGGGTCTTTTTCGTCCCAGGCGTCGTAGATGAGGTCCTGGGCTTTCTGGAGCGGGGTTTTCTCGGGCAGTTCGATTTCGCCCTGGAGCAGGCGGTTGGCGTATTCGCGCGCTTCTTCGTTCGAACTGAATTCCTTGTCGGCCATAGCCCTGAAGACGCCGTCGAACGTCCTTGCGCGTTCGCCCGGACCCGGCAGTTTCGGGGACTTGCTTGAAGAGCGCTTGCCGGTTTTTTTCTTCTTTGCCATAGTGGACCTCAGCGTAGCATTCTCAGGCAGGTAGTCAAGTTGTCCCGGTCCGGGAGGGCCATCTGAAGCGTCGGGATCGGACTGTCGATTCGCCGGTGCCCGGTGTCGATTCCTGTCCGTGTCCGTCCGGCTCCACGCCGGGGCAGAGCGGACGACAAAGCTCTTTCCCGGAGCCGTGGGTTGACAGTTGGTGCCGGCGGCTGTAGTTTGATTCCATGCGTTTACTGACAATAGCAGTGTTATCGGCAAGTTGTCTGACGGCCTTTGCGGAATGGAACCCGACTACATCCCTGCCCGCGCCGCGCTGGTATCCGGGCTGCTGCGCGTATGACGGGTACGTCTACGTGACCGGGGGCGAGCAGTCCGGTGCGAACAGCACGGTCTGGTATGCCGAAGCTCAGCCTGACGGGTCCCTCGGCACCTGGGTATCGACCACGAGCCTGCCGGCCGGTCGCATGTATCACGGGTGCGTGGCGCACGACGGGTACGTGTACGTGACCGGAGGGTACGGCGGCGGTTCGTATCGGAATACGGTCTGGTCTTCGCAGATCCAGCCCGACGGCTCGCTCGGCGCGTGGCAGACGGTTACCAGCCTGCCTGCCGCCCGCAGCGGCTTCGGCACTGTCGTGCACGACGGATACCTGTACGTGCTGGGCGGATACAATGGAAGCAGTGACTACCCGTCGGTATGGTTCGTCCCGATCGGGGACAGCGGGACCCTGGACGCGTGGGATTCGACCACCACTCTGCCCGCGGCTTACCGCTGCTCCGGTTCCTGCGCGTACCAGGGCTTTCTGTACGTGACCGGCGGCTTCTCGTGGGAACACCTGCCGGTTGCCCACAACCAGGTCTGGTATGCGCCGACGCAGCCTGATGGTTCGCTCGGCGCGTGGCAGACCGCGACGAACCTGCCTGCCGCCCGGTACGGTCATCCGTGCTGCGCGTGCGACGGGCGACTGCTGCTGACCGGGGGTCAGACCGCTTTCAGCTACTACCGCACAGTCTGGCACGGGAACGTCGGCGACAGCGGCACGGTGGACTTGTGGACCGCGACCG
>CBDUVZ010000118.1:0-9291 GCA_965370805.1 uncultured bacterium
CGAGCTGTTCGAGAAAGGCTACGATATCCTTGAGTTCTACGGCGGGCTGGTCGCGCATTTCCGCAATCTCCTCCTGCTCCAGGCCGGCGGACCAATCGACCGCATGGGCTTCCTCCCCGAAGAAAAGGAACGGCTTGAAACCCAGGCAGAACGATTCAGCCGCGCCCAACTCATCAGGTCCCTCGATCTCCTGATCCGCGCCGAGGAATCGGCCAAACACGCCCAGATGCCCCGCGTGATTCTTGAGTACCTTTCCCTCGAACTGGCAACCGCCCTCAGCTCCCCCGGTGGGACAGCGCCCGCCCCACCGCAGGACGCACGACGCAAGACGCCGAAGGCATCAGGCGTGAAGCGTGAGACGTCCGGCACGACGAATGCACGACGGAAGACACCCGACACACAACGCACGACGCAGGACACCGGGAACGTCAAGCGTGAGGCGTCCGGCGTGAAGCGTGATAAAACCGGGGAACCGGACCCGCTCATCGAACGGGTAACCAGGACCTTCGGCGAAGTAGAGGAGGAACGCACCGGATGAAAGCCGACCAGGCCGGAATCATGTCCCAGGTAGCCGAATTCCAGAAGCGATTCCAGGAGAAACTCGAACAGGTTACTGTCGAGGCCAGCGCCGGTGGCGGCATGGTCAAAGCAACCTGCAACGGCCACGGCGAAGTCACCGGACTCCGGATCGATCCCGAGGTGGTCAACGCTGACGACGTCGAGCTCCTTGAGGACCTGGTCCGGGCCGCGGTCAACGACGCCCAGACCCGCGCCCACGAGCACGCTCAGAAGGAGTTGCGCGGCCTGTTCGGCAATCTCCCGATTCCCGACTTCCTCGGCGGGATGCCGCTCTGAATCGATGAGGAAATCCCTCGACCGGCTGATCGAAACGCTGGTGGCCCTTCCCGGCATCGGTCCCAAGACCGCCCAGCGCATCGCGCTCTATCTGCTCCGGACCAGGAACGGCCTCGCCGGCGAACTGGTCGAAGCCGTAACCCAGGCTCAGGACCGGCTCCACCCGTGTCCTCGCTGCTTCAGCCTGACCGAAGACGAACTCTGCGATGTCTGCTCTGACCTGAGCCGGGACCAGTCGCTGATCTGCGTGGTCGAGGAGACCGGCGACGTCCTGACCCTCGAACACTCGGGCCGGTATCGCGGCAGCTATCACGTCCTCGGCGGCGTGCTCTCGCCGATCGACGACGTCGGTCCGGACGACCTGCAGATCAATGGACTGATGGACCGGCTCGCATCCGGGCAGGTCCGCGAGGTAATCATCGCCACCAACCCCACGACTGAAGGCGAAGCCACCGCCGTCTACCTTGCGAACCGACTCCGGCCCGCCGACGTACTCGTCACCCGCATCGCCCGGGGACTGCCGGTCGGGTCCGACCTCGAGCTGGCCGACGGGGAAACCATCCTCCGGGCGCTCGAAGGGAGACAACAATTGTGAATGCCGAATTCCAAATGCCGAATTCGGAAATCGACAATCGGCATTCGACATTTCCGTCTGTGTTTATCAGTGGTTTTCGCTCCCATGTCGGTTTCCGGTTCCGGCTTGACCCGGGGAGACGGCGCAACTATCATTTACCCGAACCAGACTGGAGGAGTCAATGCAGTTGAACCTTACCGCACGCCATTTCGAAATCAGCTCCCATCTGCGCGAACACATCACCGAGAAGTTCAGCAAGCTGGAGAAGTTCAACAACCACATCATTGAAGGAGAAATCGTCCTCTTCAAGGACCACGTCAGTGAGATTGCTGAAGGCAAAATCCACCTCGGCCACACGGTCATCGCCGCCCGGGGTGAAGCGACCGACATGTACGACGCGGTAAACGACCTGGCGGAAAAGGTGCTGGTCCAACTGCAGCGTCACGACGGCAAGTTGCAGGACCGCAAACGCCAGTCCCCGCCTCGCGGCCAGTAGATGTCCCGGGAATCCAAGCAGATCAGCGTCGGCGCGCTCCTCGCCGAGAAGGAAGACGAATGGAACCTTGAACTCCTGGCCGGCAAGGCCGGTATCGAGAATCGCCACATCGTCACTCCGGACATCAACCGGCCCGGCATGGCTCTGGCCAACTACACCGGTGTCTTCCTCAAGGAAAGACTCCAGATTGTCGGCAGCACCGAGCTCTCCTACCTCGCGACGCTCGACGACAAGACCGCATCCGCGGCGGTCCGCCGGGTGTTCGAACTGGGACCGCCCTGTTTGCTGGTCGCCAAAGGCCTCGAACTCCCGGCCGTCTGGACCCACGAAGCCGAACGCTGCTCCATCCCGATCCTGCGCACGCCGATGGACACAACGCCGTTCATCCATCTGCTCACCGCCTACCTCGACCACCGGCTGGCCCCCGAGGACCACATCCACGGCGACCTGGTCAGCGTGTTCGGCGTCGGCCTGCTCATTGCCGGCGACTCGGGCATCGGCAAGAGCGAGTGTGCCCTCGACCTCGTCGACCGGGGCCACCGGCTGGTCGCCGACGACGTCGTCAAAGTACTACGCCGCGGCACCGGCGTCCTGATGGGCCACTCGGCCGCCAAGACTCCGACCCTCGCCCACCACATCGAAATCCGCGGCGTCGGCATCGTCGACGTGTACAGCCTGTACGGCATACGGGCAATCCGCGTCCAGAAGCGCATCGAGATCGAAGTCAAGCTCGTCCACTGGAAGCAGGGGATGGACTACGAGCGGGTCGGGCTTGAAGAGAGACTGACCGATATCCTGGGAGTCAGGGTTCCGCGCGTGACCATCCCGGTCATCCCGGGCAAGAACCTCGCTTTGATCGTTGAAGTAATCGCCAAGAACCACATCCTCAAGGTATTCGGCTACCATCCGGCCAAAGTGTTCAACGACGAACTCATGCGGATGATGAAGAAATCGCCCCGGATCGACCCGTTCATAACCGATGACATCGAGTAAGACCGATGGCCCGCCGGTCCTGGGGATTCTGGTCGGGCACGGCGGCCTGCCGCAGGCTCTGCTCGACGCCGCTTCGGAAATCGTCGGCACCACTGACGCTATCCCGGTCGTCTCGAACAAGGACATCCCGGCGGGAGAAATGGAGTCGCGGCTGGAGCAGATTGTCGACGACCATCCTGACCGGGACGTCCTGGTCTTCGTCGACTTCTACGGCTCCAGTTGCTCGAACGTGAGTGCGAGAATCAAACGCCGTCACCCGGGGAGGATTGAACTCATCTGCGGCATCAACCTGCCGATGCTCATCCGGTTCCTCTACTACCGCGGGCGACTGGACCTGCCCCGGCTTGCGGAACTGATGCTGAAGACCGGCCGCGACGAAATCCGACCCGGGTCCGCCTGACGCGGCGGACCGATAGCTACAGCCTTCTCGTCAGGGCATTGCGCCAGAGCGCTTCCGCCCTGGCCAGGTCAAGCCTGACGACCTCTTCCCCGTTCCGACCGACGGCCACCAGTTCGGGCTCGGCAGTCGTCCGGCCGATGGCCGCATGCGGCAGTCCCCTGAAGAGAGCTGCGAAATCCTGACGCCGAGCCCCGGCCACTTCGCACAGGAACCTGGTATTCGATTCGCTGAACAGCAGGAAATCATCCCGGTCGAACCGGTGGCCCCCGGGCACTTTCTTGAGCCAGACCCGCGCTCCCACGCGACCGGCGAACGCCATTTCCGCCAGGGCAATCCCGAGTCCGCCCTCGGAAACGTCATGACAAGCCCGCACCAGGCCCTGACGGATTGCCTTGCCCACCGCCTTCATAATCCTGCGCCCGCGCCGGGCATCGACTTTGGGCACCGTTCGTCCGAGTCCCTGGTTGATCCGGAAGTACTCGCTCCCGCCCAGTTCCTCTGCCGTATCGCCGACGAGGAAAACGACCGAACCCGGCGACTTGAAGTCAGGGGTGGTCGTCAGCCTGCCGTCCGCGATGATGCTGACCGCGGACACGAGCAGGGTTGGCGGTATCGGCACGCTCCGGCCGGAGCCGGTCCGGAACTCGTTGTACAGCGAATCTTTGCCCGAGATAAACGGCACCCGGTAGCCCCGGGCGATATCATAGCACGCCTGCGCCGCCCGCACCAGCCCGGCCAGTTGCTCCGGACGCTCCGGGCTGCCCCAGCAGAAGTTGTCGAGCAGCGCGGTGCGCTCAATGTCGCCGCCCGCCGCCACGCAGTTGCGCAGCGCCTCGTCAATCGCCGAAGCCGCCATCCAGTAGGGGTCGAGCAGCCCGTAGCGGGGCCGGATGCCGCAGGCCACGACGCAGGAACGGTACGAACCCGGCAGCGGCGTGATTACGCAGGCATCGGTCGGACCGGTCCCCTCCGGTCCGCAGAAAGGCTTGACCGTGCTCGTGCCCTGCACTTCGTGGTCGTACTGCCGCACCACCCATTCCTTGCTGGCGATATTCGGCGCCTGCAGCAGCTTCAGCAGGACCGTTGACAGGTTCTGCCCCGGCCGCACGAACGGGTCCGCGGACTCGGGCTTCTGCCACCGGGCTTTCTTCTTCGTGCCCTGCCACCCGTTGTGCAGGAACTTCATGTCGATATCACCGACCTCGTGACCCCGGTAGTTCAGCACCAGTCGCCGGGTCCCGGTCGCCCGCCCGACCACGGTTGCCTCAACGTCGTGCTTCCGGGCAAGCTCGAGCAAGCCCGCCACGTTCTTCTGCCCGGTGAAAACGACCATCCGCTCCTGGGCTTCGGAAATCCAGATTTCGGCCGGACTCAGACCGGCGTACTTCAGCGGAATCTTATCGAGCCACACTTCGCACCCGGAACCGGCGGCCAGCTCCCCGATTGCGCTCGACAGCCCGCCACCGCCGCAGTCGGTTGTCGAGTTCACATAGTCCATATCCCGGGCCGCGAGCATCAGGTCGGCCAGCTTCTTCTCCTCAATCGGGTTGCCGATCTGCACCGCGCCGGAAGAGAACTCCTGCGACTTCCGGTCCAGTTCTAGCGATGCGAAATTGACGCCGTGAATCCCGTCGCGGCCGGTCCGCCCCCCGAGGAGCACAATTGCCTGTCCTTTGCGCACCCGCTTCCCGATCCGGTTCCGGGGAATCAACCCCAGCGTACCGCAGAACACGAGCGGGTTTCCGAGGAAGCCCTCGTCGAAGTAGACCGCGCCGTTGGCGGTCGGAATGCCCATCCGGTTGCCGTAATCCCGCACCCCGGCGACAACGCCGCGCATCACCTGGCGCGGGTGAATCACCCCGTCCGGCACGTCCGCCCGCTTGGTCGATATCGGCGCGAAACAGAAGACGTCGGTATTCAGTATCGGCTTCGCGCCCTGCCCGGTGCCCAGGCAGTCGCGAATCACCCCGCCGGTCCCGGTCGCGGCGCCGCCATAAGGCTCCAGGGCCGAAGGATGATTGTGGGTCTCCACCTTGAACGCAATCCCGTACTCGTCGTCGAACGCAATCACGCCGGAATTATCGTGGAACACCGACAGGCACCAGTCGAGATTCAGTTCCCGGGTCACCCGGAACACCGTTGACTTGAGCAGATTCTTTATCGGTTGCCCGTCGGAATCGATCTCCCCCCGGAAGGTCTTGTGCTGGCAGTGCTCGGACCAGGTCTGGGCGAAAGTCTCAAGCTCGACGTCGGTCGGGTCCCGTCCCAGCCCCTCGTAGTACCGCTGCAGCACCAGCATCTCCTCGCGGCTCAACGCCAGCAATCCGTCCCTTGACAACCGCTCCAGCTCATCGACACCCATGCCCCGCAGCCGGACGACGCTCTTCCGGAACCGGTAGCGCTTCGGACTGACGAACACCGTCTCGCCCGGCCGGGCCGCGTGCTCAATCAGCGGATTCATCAGCACCCCCCGCGCCAGTGTCTTCTCGCCCCGGCTCAACTGCCGGCCGAACCGGTAGCCGCGCCCGGTCCGCACGCGGCAGTCGACGAACCCGCAGTCCCGCAGGGCCCGGCGGATACTCGCCACGCTCGGGTCCATCACGCCCGGGTTGTGCAGCACCTCGATATCGCACGTCCCCACCTCGCTCTCGGTAACCCGGTAGCGCTCGGACACCCGGTCGCAGAAAAGCCCGCGCGCCAGCCCGCGCACGTCCTCGCGCGTCAGCTTCCCCTCAAGGAAAAACAACCGGACAACCCGCAACTTCCCGGGGTCCGGCAGGCCCAGCTCGCGCAGGTCCCGCTTCAGGGCCACGGCCTCGGGGTCAACGGTCTTCTTGGAAACCTCTACGCGCCAGAACACAGAGCAAGAGTAAAACAAACCCGCAGCCAGTCAAGGACAACAGGAATACCCGGAAACCGAAGTTAGACCACCAAGACACAAAGTCACCAAGGCCAGGACTCAGACAGCACGCGGCTCTGCGTCTCTCCGTTACCGGGAATTGCGAATGACGAATGAGGCAAGGAAGATTGCCGCGTCACGGAGCCTGCCCCGAGCCCGCGTCCCGGAAGATTGCCACGGCTGCTGCGCAGCCTCGCAATGACGGAGGGCGTGGGGGTTCCTCGCAATGACATCTCTCTTCTTTGTGCTCTTCGTGCCTTCGTGGTAAAACTCCTCTCCGCTCCGGCTCTCAGTCTTGGCGCACTTGGCGGCCTTGGCGGTTAGTCCTTCCGCTTGGTGTTCTTGGTGCACTTGGTGTTTACTCCGCTCCGCCTTGGTCATTGGGACTTGGCGGCTAACTCCTCCGCCTTTGTGGTGAGATTCCTGTGTCGGTCTTCGGGGAAATGTCGGGGTGTGGGCCGCCGCGGCTATTCGCTCAGGACCTTCTGCAACTCCTGGTCGAGCGAATCCGGGTCCAACTCGGGCACGGACTCGATGTAGGACCGGGAGAACCGGTAGACCGACTTCTTCAGGTCGATGTAGTCCTGTTTGATCTCCCGGGCGAACTCGACCCTCGACGCGCTCTGGGAAAGCGTATCGATGATTGCCAGGTCGGCCCGGATTGCGACGAACCCGGAATCGATGAAACAAACGAGCGACTCCTGCTCCGGAGTGAACTCAACGATAGTATCACGGAACCTCGCGAACCGCCGCTCCAGCTTCTTCAGGCGATTCCGGGTGCCTCTCCGGAACCGGACGAGCGACGTATCCGGCGCGGCCGGAACCAGGTGCTTCGGCACCTCGACCGGTGCCATCCGTTTGGTCCCCCTGACCACAACGTAAACCGCAACCCCCAGCGCGGCGAGGCACAACACGACGATAGCAATCACGCCGATCCGCCGGACGCGGCTCGTACGCTTCTCCTCAGGCTGCTCCATACTCTATAATTACACTCAACCGGGCGGCGGTGTCAAGACCCGCTCTCGACTGCCGCTTGACTTACCGCGCATTTCGACTAGATTCTAGCTCTAATTGCGGGGTGGAGCAGTCTGGAAGCTCGTGAGGCTCATAACCTCAAGGTCGCTGGTTCGAATCCAGCCCCCGCTACTCCCCAACCAACAGCAGAACCCGGCGCAGCGTCTTCGCCTTCTGACTTCTGCACTCTACATTCTGACTTCCGCCTTGGTGCTCTTGGTGTTCTTGGTGTTTTTCCCCTTCCGCCTTCTGCAATCTACAATCTGAAATCTCAAATCCACAATCCGCCCTCTTGGCGTTCTTGGCGGCCTTGGCGGTTATCTCATTCCTCGATTCGCTTCCGCCCTATCTCGCGACCAGCAGCCGCCTCACGCTTACCTCACCGCCGGCAACCAGCCGGCAGCAGTAGACCCCGCCGGCAACCCGGCACCCGCTGTTGTCGGTTCCATCCCAGACGACCTGCCGAGTACCCGAATCCTGCCACCGGTTCACCAGTGTTCTCACCTCATTCCCCAGGACGTCATGGACCTTGAGCACGACCCGGCCGCTCCGGCGAATCGAATACCGGACCGTAGTCCTTGCGGAAAACGGGTCGGGACGGCTCTGCAGCAGCGCCGGATTCCCGGACGCCGCGGGCTCCGCTACCCGACCGGCATACTCATTGCGCCGGTGCATCACATTCGGCGAACTGTACCAGACAACGTGCTGATAGCGACCGTCCGGGGAGACCGCGACCGAAGCGTACTGCCCGGCGACGTTCACCGGCTCCGACCACGTCACGCCGTGGTCCTTGCTCGCGCAGTACTTCGCGTGGGAAAACACGTAGACCCCGCCCGCCGGGCCGCAGGCAACCGCCGTTTGGTTCGGATACGTCGCGGTTATGAGGGTGACGGCGCTCTCCCAGGAAGCGCCGCTGTCCGTACTCCGGCAGCAGTAGGCCCCGACGTGGTCGGTATAGGTAGCGTAGACGTGGCCGGCCCGGTCGCAGGCAATCGACGACTGGATCCCGCTGTTGCCGCTGGTGAGATGGATCTCGGGCTCCCAGGTCACGCCGCGGTCCGTACTCCGGCGATACGACTGGTCGCAGAACCTCGACCAGATTGCGTGGACCGTCCCGGCGAAGTCGGTAGCAATCTTGGTCTGGATATTGAACCCGCCGCTGGTCGAAACCTGCCGGGACGGCTCCCAGGTCGTTCCGCGGTCGGTGCTTCTCAGGTAGCAGATCTGCGGCGCGTTATTGGCGTACGCCACGTGCACGAACAGACTCTCATCCACGACAATCGACGGCTGGGCGTAGACCCGTCCCTGCCGCACGATAACCACCGGGCCCTCCCAGCCCGAGCCGAGGTCCCGGTTGTAGTACACGAACGAAGAATCCTCGTGACTGGCATCCCACCACCAGTACCAGACTGCGTGCCGTCCGCCCAGTCGGTCCACGACGATTGTCGGCGCCCGCTGCTTACCCCAGCCGGCCCAGACACTCAAGGTATCCGGCGCTGACCACGTCACGCCGTTATCCGTGCTCTGCTTGTAGCGAATGACGTTATTGTCGTCATAGTAGACGACGTCCAGAGTATCCGAACCCGGGACCGCGATATTCCAGGTACAGGTCTGGTTCGTATACCCGGGCGCGACCTGCACCGGGTCAGTCCACTCGCCGTACGCAAACGACAAGCAGAACACCAACACCGGCAGAAAAGCAGACATCTTCACATGCACCTCCCTGGTAGAATTCGACTCAACCGAAACGCCTCCAGACTACCAGACTGAAGCCCGACGTCAACCGCTCACCACCATCCGTCTTGGACATCGGTCATTCCCTCATCATCCGCAATCTACAATCTGAAATCTCAAATCCACAATCCACCCTCTCGGCGGTTTCCGCTTCCTCATTTTGCACTTTGATATTTGCACTCTGCAATTTGCCTTCATCTGTGTCTATCCGTGTCCATCCGTAGTTCACATTCCGGCCCGCTTCCTCAATCTGCAATCTGCAATCCAAAATCTAATCGAGTAGGGGGCGGTTTGGTTCCGCCCCCTCTCACACCACCGGACATGCG
>CBDUVZ010000119.1:0-9219 GCA_965370805.1 uncultured bacterium
TCGCCAATGACGTCGCCAAGTTCGTCGCCAGCTATGTCGCCAATGACGTCGCCAACTACGTCGCCAAGTTCGTCGCCGGTAACGTCCCGACTGACGCCCCCCGACTTCGCCCGGAATATCGTCCGAAACCGCGCCCATGCAGCCGCCGACAGGTCCGAGAAAAGGAACCGGCCAGACCCGAAGCGCGAACGTCCTTCACCGGGATTAGAGACAACCAGACCCCGGAACGTAACATGCCTGCCAAGCCACCAATAACCAACAACTTACTCCTGTGCTGCTATTCTGATGACCGTCCCCTGTAGCCTGGGGGGGGCTGTGGCCCTCCTCATGGCAACCGACGCGGCAATCCTCCCGGATGATGCCCTGGCTGCCGCTACGGCACACCCGACGGCTATCGCTGCGGTAATCACAACGGCTGCCGCAGAGGGAAACGGGGCGGCCTTTCCCGCGACGCTCGTTACGGTACATCCTGCGGTCCTCGTATCGGCCGGCGCACAGGCTACCGCTGAGGTCCTCCTCGCGGCCGGCGCAATGGTCTTCGTTCCGGCCGCGGCAACGGCAGCCACAGCCGGTGTCGAACCGCCGCCCGACCCGGCTTGACTTGCACTCCCCGGCCAATATGCTGGCAGACGATGAGAGTACCCCGGAAGAAGAAACCGACTCAGCGCCCAGCCAAGAAAGCCAAGCCCAAGAGCGTCCGGACATACCGGCACCCCAAGGCGAAGCTGGTGCTCCGGCCCGACATCGGAGTCCAAGCGCAGTTCAAGAAGCGGAAACCTGCGAAGGACTACAGGTTCGACTCTTCGCTCTCACCCGAGCTGAACTGGGACGGACAGAATCCGGCTCGCGAGTACGGCCAGTGGCTGCTAGCCATGATTGAGAAGGCCGCGGCTCTGCCTCCGCCGCATCAGTTCAAGAACCCGGAGGAGTTCAAGGACGCTTCAGGGCGCATCCACGCGACCACAATCGGTCTGCATGACGCCATCGACCAACTCAAGCGGCTGGAGAAGCCATTCCTCAATTGGGCGGGCAAGGCCGAACGGCTGTCGTTCAAGGTGCCAACACTGCCGCTCTTCGTCCACGAGCGCCTGTCCACCAAGGCCATCCTCGAGACGCTCAAGGGTCACAAGCGCGACAGGCAGATGGACTTTGACTTGTTCGGCGACCCGCAGCACCCGATTCACGACCAGGTTCTGCGTGCCTACGAGCATCAGAACGGCTGGGTCAACCGTATGATTCTGGGCGACTCGCTTGTGGTAATGAACTCGCTCTTGGAGTACGAAGGCCTGGGCGGCCAGGTCCAGATGATATACATGGACCCGCCCTATGGCATCAACTATGGCTCCAACTTCCAGCCCTTTGTGCGCAAGCGTGACGTCACCCACGGTGCGGACGAGGACATGACACGTGAGCCCGAAATGGTGAAGGCGTACCGTGACACCTGGGACCTCGGCATTCACTCCTACCTCACGTATCTCCGCGACCGGCTATTCCTGTGCCGCGACCTGCTCCATCCCTCCGGCAGCATATTCGTCCAGATCAGCGATGAGAACCTCCACCACGTGCGCGAACTGATGGATGAGGTATTCGGCAAGGACAACTTCACATCCCTGATTCCGTTCCGCAAGAAGACCATGCCGCTCGGAGCCAAGCACTTGGAGCAGATGGATGATTTCCTCCTATGGTATGCCCGCGATGCGTCGCGGCTCAGGTCAACCCCATTGTACGCGAACCTCGACATCCAGGGAGATTTCCACTGGAAGTGGTACGAGCTGCCTGATGGTAGCCGACACAAGATGACCCTTGAGGAGCGCCGCAATCGCGCAGAGATCCCTCCGGATGCTCGTGTGTTCCGGCTCGTCTCCATGTGGCCACCAACTTTCAGCGAGAACTGCGTGTTCGACGTCGAGTTCCGGGATCGCAAGTGGCCCCCGCCTCGTGGCCAGTGTTATCCGTCCGGGCCAGACCGCATGCAACAGCTGGCTGAAGCGAACCGACTTGAGCCGGAAGGCGACTACCTGAGGTACGTCCTGTACTATGATGACTGCAAGTTCACGAAGCTCACGGCACCATGGAATGACACGACGGGTGCTAGGGGTCAGAACTACGTCGTGGAAACCAGCATGGAAGTTGTGAAACGGTGTATCCTCATGACTACAACGGCTGGCGATTTGGTGCTTGACCCAACGTGTGGCGGTGGCACGACGGCGCATGTGGCTGAGGCTTGGGGGCGGAGGTGGATTGCAATAGACGCCAGCCGTGTGCCCATGGCCTTGGCACGACAGCGCCTGTTGACCGCGACCTATGGTTGCTATGAACTGAAGAACCCTTCGATGGGACCAGCCGGTGGTTTTGAGTACAAACTCAAGCAGAACAAGAGAGGCGAGGAAGTCGGCGGCATCGCTCCGCGCGTGACATTGAGCTCAATCGCAAACAACGAACCGCCCAGTAGTATCGTACTCGTTGACCGGCCGGAGAAGGAGAGGGGGGTAACGCGGGTTTCTGGACCGTTCGTTGTTGAGGCGACGATTCCGACGCCCGTGGACTGGGATGCTGACGGCAAGGAGGATTCGGGCGTCGAGGAGCTGGCTGAGGAATACGGTTCGTTTGTGGACCGGATGCTAGGAATACTGCGACAGTCGCCTGTACTCCAGGTCGGCGGGAGCAGAACCGTGAACCTCCACAACATCCGTCGCCCTGCGCGTGCCCTCGCGCTCTCGGCTGAGGCTGTGGTTGACGCCACAGCGGAGGGCCAGGAGCCCTGCCTGCAAGACATCTGTGACGAAGCCGAGGAGAAGGCGGGTAAGCGACTGCCCTTCACCCGCAAGCCGGTCGCGATACTGTTCGGCCCGGAGAACGGCTCCGTGAGTGAGAAACTGGTCTATGAGGCCGCACGAGAAGCGCACGGCAAGAGCTACACGCACCTGTACGTCATCGGCATGTCAATCAACGCTGAGGCCCGGGAGATGGTTGAGCAGTGCCTCGACGTATGCGGGATACCGGCCACTTGGGTAGCTGTGACGCCGGACGTGACAATGGGCGACCTGCTGAAGAACATGCGGTCGAGCCAGATATTCAGTGTGTGCGGATTGCCCGATGTGCAGCTCAAGAAGCTCAAGGACGGTCGCCACCAAGTCAGGTTGTTAGGGTTGGACACGTTTGACCCGGTGACGATGAAGCCGCTGCACATGGACGGCAACGACGTACCAGCGTGGTTCCTGGACACCGACTACAACGGGATGTGCTTCCACGTAAGCCAGGCGTTCTTCCCGCGCACGAATGCCTGGGACTCGCTGAAGCGTGCGCTCAAGGGCGAATACGATGACTCCGTCTGGCAGCACCTGGCCGGCGACACAAGCGAACCGTTTGAGGCCGGCGAGCACAAGACCATTGCGGTGAAGGTGATAGACGACCGTGGCAACGAGCTGCCGAAGATGCTGAAGCTGGAGGAGGCTTTGTGAGTGCTATGAGATTCGAACGTCTCGAATTGAAGAACTGGAAGAACTTCCCGACAGTCGACGTGAAGCTGGCAAGCCGGGTATTCGTCGTTGGGCCGAACGCCATTGGAAAATCCAACTTCCTCGAAGCGTTTAGGTTTCTGAGGGACCTGGTTCTGGACGGCGGAGGTTTGGCCAAGGCTGTGGAATTGCATGGAGGAATGAAGGGCGTCCGCTCGCTTTTCGCTCGCGCACATCCAGCCGTGACAATTGCCGCCACCGTACTTAGCCCCGATGGCAATAAGTGGCGCTACGAGCTGTCTTTCACGCACGACACTTGCAATGGGCAGGTGCCAGTCGTCACCAGGGAAGGCGTCACCCTCACGCGGGCTGACGGCAGCGAGTCTGTTCTTCTCGAACCACGTCCAAACGCAGCGGACAGAGAGGACCCCAAACTTCTCACTCAGACAGCCATTCAGCAGGTGCAGGCGAACAGAGCATTCCGCGAACTCGCGGAGTTTTTCCGGGGAGTGTCCTACTTGCATCTGGTCCCTCAGTTACTGCGCGAGGGCCAAGGTGCGCCAAGCGATAAGCTGACTGTCGACCAGTATGGCAGAGAGCTCCTTGACACCATCAGGAATACCCCAAAGCGAAGCAGGGAGGCTAGACTTAACCGCATCGGCGGTATCCTCAATGTGCTTGCCCCACAGTTCGAGCAACTGGAACTCCAAGCTGATGAGCACGGCAGGCCTCATCTTGTGGCGAAGTTCAAGCATTGGCGACCGCACGGCGCGTTTCAGAACGAAACGCAGTTCTCCGACGGCACGCTACGACTCATTGGCTTAATGTGGGCACTTCAGGAGAAAGCAGGACCACTGCTTCTGGAGGAGCCCGAGATGTCACTACATGCGGCAATAGTCCGCAAGATGGCCCCGTTCATTCACCGTGCGCGGAAGGCTGGCAACGGACGACAGGTTCTTCTTTCCACGCACAGCCACGACCTGTTGATGGATGAGGGAATTGCGCCGGAAGAGATACTGCTTGTGCAACCTGGTGCAGAAGGTTCGGTTGTAGTGGAGGGCGTAGAACGCGCAGACATCACGAATTTGATGCAGGCCGGCATTCCCGCCAGCGAAGCAGTCCTGCCGCATACGCTTGACCAGAAGCAAATAGGTCTCTTTGAGACCCTGCCGGTGTAATGGCCGAATTCTGTCTCGCGGTAACGGAGGGATTGCTGGAGGAACCCGTGGTGCGTAGGATGCTTTCAGACCTGGACGTGCCCGCGCCTGGCCTTCGCGTCATAGTGAAGGGTGGTCGCGCCGAGTTCTGGGAGGATGTGCGTCGCTATAACAGAGCGGCGGTACATCTCGGGCCGATTCTCGGCCTCGCCGACCTCGAGAGCTTCCCATGCCCCAGCGGGTTGATAGCGCGGCATCTCCCCCAAGGCAGGCACGAACACTTCATCCTAAGAGTGGCAGAGCGCATGCTGGAAAGCTGGCTGCTTGCAGACGGCGAGGCAATGGCAGAGTTTCTGCGAATACCGGCAAGAGCTCTGCCTCGTGACCCTGAGCAGGAAAGCCACCCGAAGCAGGCGCTGGTTAACCTCGCACGCCGCTCGCACATAGCGCGCATACGCGACGACCTCGTGCCCGAGAGAGGCAGCAAAGGTGTTGTCGGGCGGGGGTATGTGCCTCTCATGACGGAATTCGTGGAGTACCACTGGCGACCGCAAGTGGCTGCGAACAGGAGCGAGAGCCTGCGGCGGGCAATCGCGGCTATAAAGAAGGCCACAGGGCAATGAGCAGTAACTTCGAAGTCCCCGGTCCGGTTGTCCTCAATGCACCCTACGAGGAGCCTTCTAGGTACTGGGACATCAGGCCCGGTGAAGCGCCGGCGGAGCCGACGCCCGGCCGCAGGCGAGCGTTCTACTACTACCGACCGCCGACCAGTCGCGACCGTGAGCAGTTCGGTGGCGATGCCGGAATCGCTATAGAACTCAAGCTGGTGAACCTCATCCGAGAGCGGGTGAAGGCGTGGCGACAGCTTGCTCTGAAGGGCGATGGCGGGGTAACCCGAACCACCTATGAGCTGCTGAACTACTGGCGGCGGGAAGGTCGCAAAGAGCGGCTCTTCTTTGCCCAGCTTGAGGCGGCCGAGACGGTCATCTTCCTGACTGAAGCCAGGGCCGACTTCCTGCAGGGCATCGACATCCCACCTGACGAGCCAAGTGAGGCACGCAAGGCCGAGGGCTTCGCGGGCTTCAGACGACAGGCCTGCAAGATGGCAACCGGCTCCGGAAAGACAACCGTGATGGGGATGCTGGCCGCGTGGAGCATTCTCAACAAGGTCCATGACCGGGGCAACCGGGCGTATTCCGATGTGGTGCTGGTCGTCTGCCCGAACGTCACCATAAGAACCCGCCTCGCCGAACTCGACCCGCTTACGGGAGAAGCCAGTCTGTACCGAAAGCGGGACTTGGTGCACAGCGACCTGATGAATGACCTGCGGCAAGGCCGCGTGCTCGTGACCAACTGGCACGTGTTCGAGCCCAAGACGACTCAGGTGGGAGGCCAGTCATCCCGCGTGCTGAGGGCGGGAGTAATGGAGGCAAAGCGCGAGCTGGTCCGGATCGGCGACAAGACGACCACGACACGCGGTAAACGGTATCTCTCCCTGGAGGACTACGAGCGGCAGGTGGCGGCCGGGATGCTCGCGGTCCTGGAGGAAGAACGGGACAGGTCCGGGAGCCTGGTGAAAGCGTACGTCGAGAGCGCACGCTACGTGCAGAGCGACCGGGCAATGCTGCACGATGCGCTGGGTCAAGACATCGCGGGCAAACAGAACGTCCTGGTCTTCAACGACGAAGCCCACCATGCCTATCGCCTGCGCTCCGCAGCGGACGACGAGGGCGTCGAGGATGAGGATGTCGATGAGGTCTTCGCCGACGATGAGCTGGTTGAGTTCAAGCGGGAAGCTACAGTCTGGATTGATGGGCTGGACAAGGTGCATAAGCTCATCGGGATCAACCGCTGCGTCGACTTCTCGGCCACGCCCTACTACCTGGTCGGCGACACGAGCCAGAAGAACCGTGTCTTCCCGTGGACCGTCAGTGACTTCGGGTTGACCGATGCAATCGAGTCCGGCCTGGTCAAGATTCCCCAGCTCGCAGTCCGCGACACCACCGGGGCAGAGATACCGGGTTACTTCAACATCTGGAAGTGGATACTGCCCCAGCTTACCCCCCGGGAGCGCGGCGCATCGCGGGCTGCTCCCAAGCCCTCCGCAATCCTCAAGTATGCTTTCCCGCCCATCGCGATGCTCGCCGGTCTCTGGGACGAGGGGCGCGACGACTGGCGTCGGGAGAACGACGACACGCGAGATCCCGTCTTCATCCTCGTCTGCAAGAACACCGCGGTCGCGAGCGTGGTGTATGACTGGATTGCCAAGGACAGCCCCCCGGCCGGTATCCGTCCGCTTGGCCTGAAGTCGCTGCGCAATGTTGACGGCCGCGAGTACACGATACGCGTCGACTCCAAGGTCACACGCGAAACCGATACCGGTCAGGCCAGAAGCAAGGAAAACCGCTGGATGAGATTCACGCTCGATACCGTTGGAAAGCTGGACTGGCCCCGCGACCTACAGAGCAGACCGCTGTATCCGGATGGCTTCAAGGCACTGGCTGATGACTTGAAGCGGCCACTTCACCCACCAGGCCGAGATGTTAGATGCGTGGTCAGCGTTGGTATGTTGACCGAGGGCTGGGACTGCAACACGGTGACGCATGTTGTTGGACTTCGTCCGTTCATGTCGCAGTTGCTCTGCGAGCAGGTGGTGGGACGTGCCCTGCGGCGGACCCGCTATGATGTCGGCGAGGACGGCAAGTTGTCTGAACAGGTTGCCCAGGTCTTCGGAGTGCCGTTCGAGGTTGTGCCATTCAAGTCCTCGGGTACGACGCGGACCCAACCCGAAAAACGGCACCACGTGCGCGCACTACCTGAGCGAGCTCACCTGGCCATCAGGTTTCCCCGGGTGGAGGGATTCAGAACCGGGGTGCAAGGTCGCATAGCGGCCGATTGGCAATCCGCCGCACCGCTTCGGCTGAACCCGTCGCACATCCCCCCAGAAGTCCAGATGAAGGCGGCCCTGCCGGCCAACGGCAGCAGACCGTCGCTGATGGGTCCGGGTCGGCTAGGCACCGCGAGCATCGAATCCTATCGCGCTGGCGTCCGTCTCCAGCAGGTCGAGTTCGATATGGCGGGCGAGATCACCCGCGAACTGTCTCAAGCCGAGAACGCACTTCCGGCGCAGGTGCTATTCCCCCAGGTGCTCGCAATAGTCCGGAAGTACATCGCCGATTACGTACGACCGGTCGACCCGTGGCAAACGGTCGACGTGGGCATGTCACCCTACTATGGATGGGCCACAGAACAACTCAGACAACTCATCCGGCCTGAAACTGAGGCGGGCGAAGCACCGGAGTTACCGGTCCTTGAGTCCCACCGGGGGCCCGGAACTACGGCCGAGGTCGACTTCTGGACCAGCCGTCCAGTGCGAGAGGTCGTCAATAGTCACGTGAACTTCGTAGCGGCCGATACGAAGCGCTGGGAAGAATCGGCGGCCTACTATATCGATACCTCGAGCCACATTTCGACATTCGTGAAGAACGCGGGGCTGGGATTCGCCATTCCCTATATCCACAATGGCGAAACCCACGACTACGTGCCTGATTTTGTCATCCGGCTGAAGGGCGACAAAGAGGCCTACTTGATCCTCGAGGTGAAGGGCTACGATGAACTGGCGGACATCAAACGACAGGCAGCCTGGCGTTGGGCTCGAGCCGTAAACGCGGATGGTCGGTTTGGAACCTGGACCTACGCGGTCGCACGCGATCCGTCGGCCGTCAGGAGGGAAATCGTCAAGGCGCTGTCGGTGCTCTAGGGGGACAAAAGGGGTCAGGTCTTTGGTTTTGATTTTCGCGGAGGAGCAGAGGAATACTGTCCGCATCCCCGCACGAAAGAGCGGTCCGGAGCCGGGCGCGGGCTTCGTAGGAGATTCATTCGGCGTTCTGTGGGAATTCCGGGGCTAGCGGCGACGGTATCCGCGTTTTCTGCGACACGGTAGCCGACCGGTGGCTAAATAGGGCTAAATAGGGACAACCACCTATTTCCGCCTCCGCTGGCTTCTTGCGGCTGACCGTTCATCGCTGACGACCCTGCGGTTCGGGAGTGTCCAAGGCGGTTTTTCCGAACCGGAGGGGGTACTGGCTTCCCTGAGCGGCCCGGAGGGTGGCTGGGGTAGGAGCCGGGGCAGGCACTGCCGGGGCCGCTATCCGGGCCGCCGGCCGGAGTGCTATCCTGATAGCCGGGTCAGTTGCTATCCAAGTGACCCGGATAGCTGTCATCCAGATGGCTCGGCCAGCCGCTATCCAAACGACCCGGGTAGCCGCCAGGAGGGCTATCTCCGGGGCCATCCCGGGGGCTACCCCGGGGGCGCAGGAGGGGGAAAATTCAGAATCCGGGTAACGAATGACAGGTGAATGACTTAGCCGGATAACGGGGGTCGCGCCTTCCGATAACATATGTTATCATCGGGTGGGAGGAAATTCCGGGGAGCAACAGGGTATGCGGGTAGCCGCTTGCGTGACAGATACCGGAATCGAACGGAAGACCGAACCCGTGGTTGAGCCGTTGATTGCGGGGTCCACACACGCCGAGACATCTCCTGCCGTTTGTGGTGCCGGGCTTCCCTCTCCCTTTCATGTGGGGGGTGACTTCCCCGGTGA
>CBDUVZ010000120.1:0-9104 GCA_965370805.1 uncultured bacterium
ATCAGAGTAGCATACCATATAAGGATTGAGGTGAGGGTGACAGGATGTGGAGTGCGGGCGCGAAGCTCCCGCTTTGCCTTTCCTGACGCGACGCTGTGGCGGACCAAAGCGGCAGCTCTGCTGCCGCAGTCCAAAGCCCGGCGGGCCTTGTGGGCGATGGCATGGGCGCGGCTCCGGGCGAAGCTGGCGGCGAGATTAGCGACGAGATTCCGGGCGAAGCTGAGGGCGTTAGTCGGGACGCGACTGGCGACGTAGCTGGCGGCGGGATTAGCGACGCGATTTGGGGCGAAATTGGGGACGAAACTGGCGACGAGATTAGCCACGCGATTGGCGACGAAGCTGACGGCGGGATTAGCGACGAGGTTGGCGACGGTTCTGGGGAACAATGTAGGCAACATCCTGGGCGGGGGAGGGGGTTTTGGCGGGAACCGGCTAACAGACTATAAGTGAAGAGGTTGCGTGGGATTCCAGCTTGCGGTCAATGCAACTTTATTGTAGCATGTGCTGATGGAGACCTGTACATGAACGGGCAGGATGAGGAGATGAACCACAGATAAACACGGTAGGAGAAGTCAGATTGCAGAGTGCAGAAGGCAAAGCGCAGAATGAGGAAACCGCCCGGGACACCAAGAAGGGAATTGTCATTGCGCACGGCGCTTGCGCCGGCACTGAAGACTTGTAGCGGTCTGCGCTAGCCGGTGTATCCCGGAACGGTTTTCACTTCACTCTCGAACAGGTCCCGGTCGTCCTTCTCCTTTATCTTCGCGCCGGCTTCTCTTGCCAGGCCGAGGAACTTGTCCCGTTCCGATTCGTTGCCCGCGACCGCGTGCGCCCGGGCCATGCCCTCATACGCGAATGCGATGTCCCAGTCGCCGATGCCGTGCTCAGTGCAGATGTCCCGGCACAACTGCGCGTGATGCAAGGCCTGCACCGGGCGGTTCAACACCGCGTACACCCGCGAGATCTGCCACTCGCCCCGTTCGAGATTCTCGGGTTTGCCTACTTCGCCCCAGTGGAACCGCGAAGCATGGGCTGTGTGGACCATCTTTTCGTCCTCTGCCGGAGTTCGGTCCTTCTTGTCATGGAGTTGCCACGTCAGGTTGAACAGGTTGACTGCCATGAGTTTGTGGCACTCTTCTACAGTGTGCTTCTTTTCTTCGGCCATGGTGTTACCTCCTGTGCCCGGTTGCGTCCGGGTAATTCAGTGTAGCCCGGCGGGAGCGGAAGGTAAGCGCGGCGGTGAGCGGATTGCAGAGGGGAGAACCGCCAAGGCCGACAGGGAAACGTCGAATGGCGAATGCGGAGGGAATAACCGCCAAGGCCGCCAAGAGCGCCAAGGTTGAGAACCGGAGCGGAGAGGATAAACACCAAGGCACCAAGAGGAAGTAACCACGGATGGACACGGATGAACACAGACGAGTGCTGAATGCGGAAGGAATAACCGCCAGGGCCGATAGGGAAACGTCGAATGCGTCAAGCGTGAAACGGAGGAGCGGCGGCTTGCGCCGCCGCTCCTTTTGGTCTTGTGCGCCGGGCTTCGGGTCAGCGGAGCGCGAAGGTCCTGGTTGTGGCCGTGCCGTCCGGGGCCACCAGTTGCACGAAGTAGACTCCGGCCGGGCCGGTCGGGAGCATCAGGTTGTGGTTTCCTGCCGGGAGCGTGCGGTCCAGACCGGCGACGCGACGGCCGATTGCGTCGTAGAGGCTGAGCCGTACCGGGCCTGAGGCCGGAAGCGCGAACCTGACCCGGGTGCCGGTTGCGGTCGGAATTGCCGTCAGGTTGTAGCGGTCAGGCAGGGTCGGGCCGGGCCGGTCGGCGATTCCGGTCCAGTCACTGCGGGAGTAGAAGATCCTCTCCCGGGAGGCACGGTAGACTATGCCGGGGACGTCGGGTTCGACCCATTCGACCTGGGCCGGCGTCGCGCTGAGTGTGTTTCGGGCCTGGACCCTGACTCGTGGGAGCCAGTTCGTGCGATACGGGCGCCAGGTGTAGCTGACTCCGTCCGGGGTCTGCGGGTATTGCCAGAATACGACGCCGGTGCCGTATCCGAACCTGCCGGTGACGTCCGCTGACCGCGTGAAGCTGGCCGTGGTGTCGCCGAAGTAGAGCCAGTACCAGTCGGTGCCGTTGTTGTAGGACGTGAGGTAGCGGGCCTGGCGGTTCGAGGCCTGGTAGTCGAAGCAGACCAGGAAGGTGTCTCCCCAGGCGGCGAGCGATGTGTAGTCGCCGATGGTGGTGTACCCGCCCTGGTAGAGGTATTCGAGCGTGTCGCCGCCCCCCGCCGTGACCCCGAGGACGCGGATGCGGTCGAGCGTATCGATGTAGGAGATGATGAGGTAGTGAGTGCTGCGCATGACGTTGTACTGCATGTCGAGCCCGGTCTTGGCATCCTGCGGTTCACCTCTGAAATGGTGGGTGTCGAACGTCACGGTATCCATCCACATCACGCCGAGCTGGTGGCTTGCGGTGATGTAGGAGTAGTATACCCGGGGACCGAACGTCGTGTCGGCGTTGGACCAGAGGCAGACGTCGACGATCGGGTCGGTGCCGGTGTCGTGGAGTGTGAGGTTTGTTGCTCCGCCCGGGAAAGCGGCTTCGGCGCCGTTGCTCGCGAACACCCGGCGCAGGCGTGCCTCGCTGAAGTCGCTGTAGCCGACGTACCCGATGTAGCAGTAGTTGCCGATGCAGACCGCGCCGACGGACGGGAACAGGTAGCCGGCCCACCAGGCGAAGGTCTCAGTCCAGTCGGTCCCGCCGTTGGTGGACATGCTGATGCCCCAGTTGCTGGTTCTGCCGTCACCGAGGTACCGGTAGGCGCAGAAGAGGTTTCCGGTGTTCCTGTCGCGGTCGAAGTGGAATTCTTTGATTGTGTCCCGGGGTCCGATCTGGACGTCGATCTCCCAGTCGGTCTCGGGAGCGCGCAGTGGGACGCGCCAGGTGACGCCGATTTCGACATCACCGAGTTCGGGGAAGAGCTCGAGCGCCGATTCGAACCGGCCCTGATTCCAGAGCGATTCGATTTCCCGGGCGAGTGGCTCGGCCGATTCGATGCTGATGCGGGCGTTTGTCTTTTCATCCCGGGTCATCGCCTGGAGCGCGAGCCAGACCGGGCCGCAGGGCTCGGGGACCGGCGCCGGTTCCTGCGTGATTCTTGCCGGCCGGACATGACTCCCGACAGTCATGACGTCGGGCATCTCCTGGAATGCCGGCAGGACTGCAAGGAGTCCGGCGGCGGCGGTGAGCACGAGCAGTTTCTTCACGTTTCCTCCCTGAAGGTTTGCTGTTTTCGGGGAATTATACCCGGTGACGGCGGGGCTGGCAAGCGGAGCGTTGACAGAGTCGGGCAGGCTGATAACATAGCGCTGATGAATGTGCTTGCCGCGCCGGTCAGGTATCTCGTATTCCTGGGGAGGAGCATTCTCGTTCCCTGGGACCTGGGCCGGACCTGGCCGAGAATTCTGGAACAGGCGTACCGGCACGGCGTCGGCGCGCTGCCGGTGGTGCTGCTGGCCGGGGTGTTCGTCGGCCTGACGACCGCAATCCAGACGAGCTACCAGTTGATGGGCGTGGTGCCGAAGTATTTCGTCGGGATGGGGGTGGGCCGGCTGGTGCTGATTGAACTGGCCCCGGTCTTCACCGCATTCGTGGTTGCCGGCCGGTCGTCGTCGTCAATCGCCGCGGAACTCGGGGCGATGCGGACTTCGGAGCAGATCGACGCGCTGACCGTGATGGCGGTTAACCCTTACCGGTTTCTGTGCCTGCCCCGGGTTGTCGCCCTGGTGGTGGCGCTGCCGGTACTGGTCGTGATGATGGAATTGGTCGCGGTCGCGGTGGCGCTGGTCATCTCCGCGGTCGCGCTCGACGTGTCGACCTACACGTTCATGTACGGGGTGACTCACTTCTTTGCGCCGCGGGATTTCTTCGGCGGGCTGGGCAAGGCGGTGCTGTTCGGGTTGGCGATTGGCGCGAACGGCTGCTACTTCGGGTTCAACGTCGAAGGCGGGGCCGAGCAGGTCGGCCGGGCCGCAACCCGGGCGGTGGTCGTGTCCGCGGCGATGATCCTCGCTTTCAACTTCGTGGTCGCGATGGTCTATTTCAGCGCATGATTACCGTCAGCCGGGTCTTCAAGCGGTTCCGCGACAAGCAGGTGCTGGACGGGATCGACCTGGCGGTTCCGGACGGGAAGGTGGTGGTCATCCTCGGGCCGTCGGGCATCGGCAAGACGGTGCTGCTCAAGGTGATGACCGGACTGCTGGTTCCGGACCAGGGGGAAGTCTGCTACGACGGCGCGGCGCTGGACTACGGCGTCTTCTCCGACAACCGGAAGATACTCGGACAACTCGGGTATGTGTTCCAGGGCGGCGCGCTGTTCGACTCGATGGACGTGGCCGGCAACGTGGCGCTGCCGATCCGGGAGAACGGGAACCCGGCTCGACGCGAGCTTGCAGATCGGGTCCGGATGGTGCTGGAGCGGGTCGGCATGGCCGAGTATGCCGGGCTGATGCCGCGAGAGCTGTCCGGCGGAATGATCCGGCTGGCGGCGATTGCCCGCGCCCTGGCGACCGACCCGCGCTACGTCTTCTACGACGAGCCGACCACCGGTCTCGACCCGGTGATGCGCGAGCGGATCTGCGACCTGATTGTCAGCCTGCGGGACCGCGAGGGCAAGACCGAGATTGTCGTAACCCATGACCTGGAGGCCGCGGAAAGGGTGGCGGACACGATTTACATGCTGCGCGAGGGCCGGCTCTCGGTCCAGGATGGAGCGAGGAAGGAACATTATGAAGCGAATCGTTCGTGACAGTCTGGTGGTTGTCTTCGTGCTGCTCGGAATCGGGGCCGCGGTGCTCGGATACTTCTGGTTTTCAGGGCGGCTCGAGACCGGCCTGCGCCGGGACGTGTTCGTTCATTTTCGCGACGTAACCGGGCTGCGGGTCGGGGACCCGGTTGAAGTGCTGGGGATTCCCAAGGGCAAAGTGGCGTCGATCGATCTGGTCGGCAGGCGGGTGCGGTGCCGGCTGGCGATTGACCGGGACGTGGAATTGACCCGGGACGCGCGGTTCGCAATCAGGTCGGTCAGCTACCTGGGCAGTGATCGATACCTGATGGTCACTATGGGTGACGGGCCTGCGGCCGACGACAGCCTGGTGTTCGCCGGGCATAACGAAGCGCTCGACCTGGAGGAGACGTTCCTGCGGCTCGACGCGATGCTCGTCAAGTTCAATCCCGAGAAGCTGAGCGAGGAACTGCGCAAAGCCGGTGAAGACCTGATGGCGATTGTCCGGGACCAGTTGGCCCGGTTCAACACGGAGCTCGGCCGGTTCAACAGCAACTTCGATATCACGGTAGCTGAAATCCAGGAGTTCTCCGCTACTTTCGACAGCCTGGCTGCGATGCTGGACAAGGAATCAACCGCCGGGAAGCTGTTCAGCTCGAAGGAGTTATACGACGAAGTGAGAGAAACCAACAAGCAGGTTCAGGAGCTGATTACCGACATCAAGACGAACCCGAGGCGCTACTTCAAGATCAGTATCTTCTAGCAGACCTGCTCCGGTGTTACTGTTCGCCGGGGTGGGGGCCGGATGGTTCCAGTTTGACGTAAAGGGCGGAGATCTCCGCCGCGACGCAGAGTCCTCAGCAGGGCACCCGGTCGCGGTCACGGCAGCGGGAGCCGCGCCTACGACTCGAACCTGACTATCCGCTCGAACGAGTTGGCGTCGAGACCCGCGCCGCCGACCAGCACGCCGTCGATGTCCTTTTCCGCCATCAGCGCGTCGACATTGTCCGGTTTGACGCTGCCGCCGTAGAGAATCCTGGTCCGGTCCGCGGTTTCCAGCGAGATTGACCGCAGCAGCCAGCTCCGGATCCAGCGATGGACTTCCTGTGCCTGGGCCGGGGTTGCGGACCGGCCGGTGCCGATGGCCCAGACCGGTTCGTAGGCGATGACGAAATCGTCCTGCTCTTTCATTCCCGCGAGCCCGATAGTGAGCTGTCGCTCGACTGTCGCGAACGTCCGGTGGTCCTGGCGTTCTTCGAGTGTTTCCCCGCAGCAGAAGACCGGTATCAGGTCGGCGTCGAGCGCGGCCCGTACTTTTTTGCGGCAGGTCTCGTCGTCCTCGCCGAACAGGTATCGCCGTTCGGAGTGGCCGACAAGGACGTGGCTGCAGCCGAGGTCGGCCAGGGACTCGGCCGATACTTCGCCGGTGAACGCGCCGGACTTCTCCCAGTGGATGTTCTGGCCGCCGTACGCGATAGCGGCGTCGCCGAGTTCCCCGGCAACCGCGGCCAGCGCGGTGCAAGGCGGGAAGACGAGCAGTTCGCGATTGCGGATTCCCTGGAGCCGGTCCTTGAGCCCGGCGGCGAACTTCCGGGCTTCGCTCGGGACTTTGTTCATCTTCCAGTTCGCGGCCATGACCGGGGTCCGGATGGCGCGGTACGCGTCACCCAGCGCCCTTATCCCGGGCAGGGTCCGGCCTTCGAGGAACTGGAGGCACGCACCGCCGCCGGTGGACGCGTGGCTGACCTTGTCCCTGAGCCCGAACTTCGCCAGCGCGGCCAGCAGGTCGCCGCCGCCGACCACGGTCGTCACGCCTTTGTCGGTCAACTCGGCCATGGTCCTGGCGATTGCCTCGGTCCCGGACGAGAACGCGGCTTTCTCGAACATGCCCATCGGCCCGGCCCAGACTATGGTCCGGGCGTCCGCCATGATCGACCGGAAGAGTTCCACTGTTTTCGGGCCGATGTCAAGCCCCATTTCGTCGGCTGGTATCTCATCGACCGGCACCGCGTGCGCTTTGCCGCCCGAGTCGGGGTCGGGCGCAACGACCACGTCTACCGGGAGAACCAGCTTCGGGTTCCGCCCCAGTTCCCCGGCGCGCCGGATTGCGTCCGGCTTCCAGATTGAGCGGCCGATCTCCTTGCCCTGGGCTTTGAGGAAATCGAAAGCCAGCCCTCCGCCAATCAGCATCTTGTCCACCATCGGCAGCATGTTCGCAATCACACCGGCTTTGTCCTTCACTTTCGACCCGCCGATGACGGCAATCCGGGGACGACGCGGCAACTCCAGGACCCCGGCCAGATACCTGATTTCCTCCTCCATCAGCAGGCCGGCGGACGGCCGGTCGAAGAGCCCCGCCACTCCCACGGTCGAAGCGTGGTTGCGATGGGCGGTCCCGAACGCGTCGTTGATGTACCGCTCGGCCAGGCCGGCGAGCTCCCGGCAGAACTCGGGGTCATTGGCTACCTCGCCCGGGTGGAACCGGAGGTTTTCGAGCATGATGACCGCGCCCGACTTCGCCTTCTCGACTATCGCCTTGACTTCCGGTCCGACGCAGTCGGAAGCGAACCGGACGTCGCGGCCGAGCAGTTCGGCCAGCCGGTCGGCGACGATCTTCAGGCTCAGCTTCGGGTCCGGTTTCCCGCCCGGCTTCCCGAAGTGGGACGCCAGGATTACAATCGCCCGGCGTTTGAGCAGGAAGCGAATCGTCGGGAGTGACGCCCGGATCCGGGCATCGGTCGCAATCTCGCCTTTGCCGGTCAGCGGTACGTTGAAATCGACCCGGACGAATACCTTCCGGCCCTGGACGTCGAGGTCGCGGAGCGACAGCTTTCTCACAGCGACTTCGCGATGTACGCGGCCAGGTCGATCAGCCGGCACGAGTAACCGTACTCGTTGTCGTACCAGGAGTAGGTCTTGACCAGCGTACCGTCAACCACGCAGGTGAGGGCCGGGTCGAAGATCGAGGAATGGGGATTGCCGACGAGGTCGACCGACACCAGCGGCTCGGTCATGTACTCCATGATGCCTTTGAGCGGGCCGTCGGCCGCGGCTTTGAACGCGGCGTTGACTTCTTCCTTGCTGGTGCTTTTCTTCACCGTGCAACTCAGGTCGATAATCGACACGTTCGGGGTCGGGACCCGGATAGCCATCCCGTCGATTTTGCCTTTCAGCTCGGGGAAGATGACGGCGATGAGCTTGGCCGCGCCGGTCGTGGTCGGAATCATCGACATCGCCGCGGCCCGCGCCCGGCGCAGGTCGGAATGCGGGGCGTCGAGCAGCGACTGGTCCCCGGTGTAGGCGTGGACCGTGGTCATGAAACCCCGCTCAATCCGGAAGTTCTCGTGGATCACTTTCGCCGCGGGCACCACGCCGTTGGTAGTACACGAGGCGTTGGTGACGACGTGGTCGGTCGCCGGGTCATAAGTCTCGTGATTGACGCCCATCACGAACGACTTGATCGGCTTGTCGCCCTTGCCCGGGGCCGAGATGATGACCTTCTTCGCCCCGGCTTCGATGTGGGCCCCGGCTTTCTCATAACTGCGGAACAGGCCGGTGGACTCGATGACGATATCGACTTCGAGGTCCTTCCAGGGCAGTTCGGCCGGGTTCCGGATTGCGGTGACCCGCGCCTTGCGGCCATTGATGGTCATCTCGCCATCGCTCGAAGAAACCTCTCCTTTGAAGGCTCCATGGACCGAATCATACTTGAAGAGATGCGCCAGGGTTCTGGCGTCGGTGATGTCATTGATCCCGACGAGTTCCAGGTCAGGGCGGTCCGCCGCGATCCGGGCGACCAGCCTGCCAATCCGGCCGAAGCCGTTAACTGCGAGCTTTACAGCCACTGAGTCCTCCTAAGGTTGCGGATTCGCGCTAAGCATAGTATTTCGTTTCCCCCAGTCAAGAGGGAAGAGAAGACCAACCGCCAAGGCCGCCAAGAACGCCAAGGCTGAAGGCGTAGCGGAGCCAAGAAGCATTCTCACGCGCGACGCCTGACGCATTGCCCCCACGGGGACATGACCCTATCCCGTCCTCGGGATAGGGATCGTGTCCCCCAGTCCCTTGGCGGCCAAGACAATTCCGAATGTCGAGTGTCGAATGACGAATTCGGACTTCCGCCCTCATCTGTGTCTATCCGTGTTGTGCCCTCCGAGAGCACTTTCCGCTCGTTCACTCGCTCCAATCATCCGTGGTTCACATTCCGGCCCGCTTCCTCAATCTGCAATCTCAAATCAGCAGGGCGGGTTTCCCCGCCCTTCTGTTTGGTTGCTTGAGTGACGTTCGATTACGGACCGACTGGTGCTGAAATCCCGAAGACCCCGAACCGGA
>CBDUVZ010000121.1:0-8866 GCA_965370805.1 uncultured bacterium
GTAAGCGATGCTTGCTGAGCGGGTTGTGGTGACGAGGCCGCCGGTTTTCGCCGACCGGAATCGGACAATAATGCCGCCTTTTGTCCGGGTGCGGATCTGCCGTTTCGTCCCGGGTTTATTGCTGAGTTACAGGTAGCATTGGACGAAAGCGGTAGCTTTGCAGCCGCAGTCCACCGGCGGATAGCGGTCAGCGGGAGGCGGTACGGGCCGGGCGGTCAGTTTCTGTCGAGCAGGCGTTTGATTTCGGGTGTTTCCCTGATTCTCTTGAATCGCCGGTCGCGCATGATGGACATCTTGATTTCCGGGGTGTGTTCGAGCGCTTCTTCGACTTCGCCGATTACCCGGTCGGCGTCGCCGCTTTTCGCGCGGGCCAGAATCAGGTCGAGGCGGGCTCGGATGTCGCGGGGGTCCCGTCTGACCGCGCGTTCCAGTTCCCTGATTGTGTCGGGGACCGGCCGGAGTTTTGCTTCTATGGAAGTCCTGATCTCCCGGGCGACCGGACTGTCGGGGTCCAGTTTCAGGGCGGCCCTGGCCGCTTCGAGCGCGCCTTCGTGGTGTCCTGCTTTGTATTCCCGAAAGGCGGTCTGCAGATGGACGGCCGCTTCTTTCCTCATCTCCAGTGTTTCGGTCTTTTGTTCCAGCTCGCCTTCGACTTCGGACAGGCTCTGCGCCTGCCGGGTGGCGAGCAGGGCGATAGTGAACCCAACGAGGATGAGGATGACGATGATTGTCGTGGTCAGCAGTCCCCATCTCTTTTCCCGGGTCTCCAGTTTCGCGGCCAGTTGTTCGACGTTGTTGTCGGTGTTTTTCATCGTGTCATCCTGAAGCCATCTTCTGCAGCGCGCCCCAGACGATGGCTTCCACTTTCGATGCTTCGGGGCTGTCCGGGTTGGTTCGGGCGATGGTCTGTTTCATCAGCTTGAGTGCGGTGATGCGGTCTTTTCGTTTGAGCACGAGGGTCAGCGGCGGCGCGGCGAGGAGCATTACGAACCCGCTGGCAATCTTGGCAATCGGGTTGCTGTCGAGTGTCGAGGAGAGGATGAGGGTCAGCACGAAGAGCGCGACCCCGAGAGCGAGCGCCCCGAAGAAGCAGCCGAGGTAGAGCCGGACTGCTTTGCGGTGGGTGTGAATCATCCGGTCCATCAGCGGGAGCACGTCGGTCATCGGCGGTCCCCGGATGGTCCGACATTTGTCCTGCTGAGTACGATTCAGGATACGGCCTGAACCCGGGCTGTCAATCCCTGGGTCGGGCCCGAAAACCACTGATAAACACCGATGAACACAGGCAGAGAAGGAAATGCCGAAGTGCGATATCGACCCGTGTCGATCCGTGTCCATCGGTGGTTCCATTCCGGTTCCCGGGTCGGGGTCAGAGCCGGTGTTGACTTTGCCGCCGTGCTCTTGTATAGCTAGTCGCTGATGAAGAGCATCAAGATTGTCGGAACCGGCTGTTCGCTGCCCGAGCGCGTCCTGACCAATCACGAAATCGAGCGGATGGTGGATACTTCGGACGAGTGGATTGTTGAGCGGACCGGGATTCGGGAGCGCCGGATTGCGGACGAGAAGACCGCGACTTCCGACCTGGTGGCGACGGCGATTGAGCGGGCGTGCGAGGACGGCGGGGTGAAGCCCGCGGAGCTGGATGCAATCATCGTGGCGACTTCGACCCCGGATACCGTGTACCCGGCAACCGGGTGCTGGGTCCAGAAGCGGCTGGGGATTTCGGGAATGCCGGCGTTTGACGTCAGCGCCGGGTGTTCGGGATTCCTCTTCGCGCTTGAACTGGCCGCGAACCTGATTGCCGCGGGCACGGCGAAGAAAGTAGTTGCCGCGGGCGGTGAAGTGATGTCCCGGGTGGTGAACTGGCAGGACCGTGCGACGTGCGTGCTCTTCGGTGACGGCGCGGGAGCGGCCTTGTGTGTGCCGGGCGACGGGAAGACCGGCGTGCTGGCTTCGACCTGGGGATGCGACGGCAGCCTTGCGCCGCTGCTGTACCAGCCGGCCGGGGGTACCCGGATGCCGACGACCGAGAAGACCCTGGCGGAGATGGCGCATACGGTTCACATGGCGGGCAACGGCGTCTTCAAGCATGCGGTCAGGATGATGAGCAACGCGGCGCTGCAGGTGGTCCGCGAAGCGGGAATCAGCGCCGGTGACGTCAAGCTGCTGATTCCACACCAGGCGAACCACCGGATAATGGAGGCCACGAGGGTAAGGGTCGGCATACCGCGGGAGCGGATGTTCGTGGTCGTGCACAAGTACGGCAACATGTCGGCGGCGACAATCCCGGTGGCGCTGGACGAGGCCCGGAAGCAGGGACGGATCAGCGACGGCGACGTGATTGTCTTGACTGCGTTCGGAACCGGGTTCACCTGGGGAGCCCTGGCCGTGCGCTGGTGAGCGGGGCGATGTTTCGGCTTGACCGCTGCCCGGAGTCGGAGTATAAGTATGTCTTGCGACTGCTCATACTGCGGCTAATTGGAAGGCGAGGAAGCCCTGGCCGGGCTTTTCTTTTGCCCGGAGGGCGGAGTGGCTGAGGGAGCGGTCGTGGAAACGGTGCGCTGGCTGGGTGCCGATTCGTATCTTGCCGGGCTGCGGCGGGTGAACCTGTTCTGCGGCGGGTACGGTTCGGGCAAGACCGAAATCGCGGTCAATTTCGCCCTGCACCTGGCCGCAACCGGGAAGCAGGTCAAGATTGCGGACCTGGATATCGTCAACCTGTACTTCCGGAGCCGGGAGGTGCGGGAGGAGTTGCGGCGGCACGGAATCCGGGTGCTGGTTCCGAGCGAAAGACTGGTCAACGCCGACCTGCCGATTATCCAGCCGGAAATCAAGGGCGCGATTGAGTCCGGGGATGAAGCGGTGGTGCTGGACCTCGGCGGGGACCCGGCCGGGGCCCGGGTGATGGCAAGCATTGCGCAGGCCATGCCGCTGGACGATTACCAGGGGCTTTTCGTGCTGAACTCCCGGCGTCCGTTCACGCGCACCGCGGCGGCAGTGGCCGGGATGATGACCGATATCAGCCGGGCGTCGGGACTGGAGTTGAGCGCGCTGGTTGTGAATTCGCATCTGATTGAGGAGACCGCGGCGGAAGTGATCGAGGAAGGCATCGAGCTGGCGGAGGAAGTCAGCCGGGAAACCGGGGCGAGCATAGCGTTCGTCGCGGTGGAGCGGAGCATGCTCGACCGGTTCGATGGGGCCGGGTGCGGGCACCCGGTGATGGTGCTCGACCGGCACATGCTCAAGCCGTGGGAGGATAAGGAGAAGTTCAAGGTCTAAGGAGTAACATGGCCAGGAAGAAATCAAAGGTAACGATTGACCGGAACCGGTGCAAGGGATGCGAGCTGTGCGTCCACGCCTGCCCGAAAGGGGTGCTGGCGATGTCCGAGGAGATCAATGAGAAGGGTTACTTCTTTGCGCAGGTGAAGAACCAGGACGATTGCACCGCCTGCCGGTTCTGCGCCATGGTCTGCCCGGACGTGGCGATTGAGATTGCGGTCGAAGAAGCCGGCGTGAGTCAGGAGTAAGACTATGGCGAAAGTACTGATGAAAGGCAACGAGGCAATCGGCGAAGCGGGAATCCGCGCCGGCGGGCTCTGTTATTTCTGCTACCCGATTACGCCGCAGAGCGAAGTGGCCGAGTACCTGTCGAAACGGATGCCCGAAGCGGGCGGCGCGTTCCTGCAGGGCGAAAGCGAAGTGGCGGTGTCGAATATGCTCTACGGCGCGGCCGGGGCCGGGGTGCGCTGCTGGACTACTTCGTCAAGCCCGGGAATCAGCCTGATGATGGAAGCGCTCTCCTATATCGCGGCCGCGGAACTGCCGGTCGTGATTGTCAATATCGTCCGGTGCGGACCCGGGCTGGGCGGAATCCTGCCGTCCCAGAGCGACTACCGTCAGGCGGTGAAAGGCGGCGGGCACGGGGATTACCAGTGCCTGGTCTACGCGCCGGCGTCGGTCCAGGAGGCGGTTGACCTGATGCCGCTGGCGTTCGACCGGGCCGAGCGCTACCGGAACCCGGTGCTCATCATCGGCGACGGCATGATCGGCCAGATGATGGAGCCGGTCGAATTCAAGGAGCACAAGTTCCCGCCGCTGCCGCCGAAGGACTGGGCCACAACCGGGTGCAAAGGCCGCAAGCCGAACGTCGTGAATTCGCTCTATCTCGACCCGTACGCGGAAGAGAAACTGAATCTGAGAATGGTGGCCAAGTACGAGAAGATGAAGCAGGAAGAAGTGCTCTGCGAGGAGTACAACACCGACAAGCCGTACCAGGCCCTGCTGGTGGCGTACGGCACGACCGCCCGGATCTGCCGGACTGCAATCCACATGCTCGGCGAGGAAGGCATCGACGTAGCCCTGCTGCGACCGATTACGCTGTTCCCGTTCCCGCGGGAGCGAATCTACGAACTGGCGCAGAAGGTCGACTGGGTGATGTCGGTCGAGATGAGCACCGGCCAGATGGTCGAGGACGTGGAGCTGAGCGTCAAGTGCGAGAAGCCGGTCCATTTCTTCGGCCGGACCGGCGGGGTGGTGCCGGCGCCGGAGGAAGTGGTCGAGGCGGTCAAGAAGCAACTCGGGGCCGGGAAAGGGGGACAGGCATGAAGACCATCTTCAAGCGACCGGAAGCGCTGGCCGAAAGGGCGACGCACTACTGTCCCGGGTGCACGCACGGCGTGGCTCACCGGTTGATTGCCGAGGTCCTGGACGAACTCGGGCTGCGCGAGCGGGCGGTCGGAATCGTGCCGGTCGGATGCTCGGTGCTGGCGTTCAACTACTTCAACTTCGACTGCCAGGAGGCGTCTCACGGCCGGGCCCCGGCGGTGGCGACCGGGATCAAGCGCGGCCGGCCGGACCTGATTGTGTTCACTTACCAGGGCGACGGTGACCTGGCGTCAATCGGGATGGCCGAGATCATCCACGCCGCGAACCGGGGCGAGAAGTTCACCGCGGTCTTCATCAACAACGCGGTCTACGGAATGACCGGGGGCCAGATGGCGCCGACCACGATGCCGGGCCAGGTGACGACCACCAGTCCGGCAGGCAGGGACGTCGCGCAGGTCGGCTACCCGATGCGGATGTGCGAACTGCTTGCCAGCCTGCGGACGCCCGCGTTCGTCGAGCGGGTGGCGCTCCACCAGCCGAAGTACATCGTCAAGGCAAAGCGCGCACTGAAGAAGGCGTTCCAGTACCAGGCCGAGAACCGCTGCTTCTCGTTCATCGAATGCCTGTCTACCTGTCCAACCAACTGGGGCCTGACGCCGCTCAAGGCGCTCCAGTGGGTTGACGAGACGATGATCCCTTACTACCCGGTGAAGAACTTCAAGAGCCCGGATGCGGAAGGAGAAGGCAATGCAGATTGAAGCGGTATTTGCCGGCTTCGGGGGCCAGGGCGTGATGCTTGCCGGCAAGATTCTGGCCGAGACCGGGATGGGTCTGGGCAAGGAAGTCGTCTGGCTGCCGTCGTACGGCCCGGAGATGCGGGGCGGCACCGCCAACTGCACGGTCATCATCGCCGACGACCCGATTGCCTCGCCGATCGTGGTGCACCAGCGGGACTCGGTGGTGATGAACCGGCCGTCGCTGGAGAAGTTCGTCCCGAAGATGCGGGCTCAGGGTTTTGCCATCGTCAACACTTCGCTGATCCAGGTCAAGTCCGAGCGTGACGATATCACGGTCGTCGACGTCCCGGCGAACAAAATTGCCATCGACGCCGGGACCGGCAAGGCGGCGAATATGGTGATGCTCGGCGCGTACGTCGGTGCGACCGAGATCGTCCCGTTCGATGTGCTGCTCGAGCACGCAAAGCACGTATTCGAGAAGAAGCCGAAGTTTGTGCCGGTAAACGTCAAGTGCCTGGAACAGGGTTTCGCCCTGGGGCAGGCGGCACGGGCCGGCTAGGGCCCGGGTGTCGGTGTTGACCCTGACGTGGTCCGGCTCGAGGATTTCTACTGCATGAAGCATCTTCTCGCGGTTTTCGTCCTGGTCGGCCTTGCGGCCGGCGCGGACGGCAGGGTAGCGTCCGCGGTGTCAAAGGTCCGGCCGTCGGTTGTGAGCATCACCACCGACAAGCTCAAGCGCAGGTCCGGGTCGGCGCCGGCCCGGTTCCCGGTGGTCCAGACGCGGTCACTGGGTAGCGGCTTCGTGATCGACGACGCCGGACACATTCTTACCTGCAACCACGTGATTGCCGGGTACGAGGAGATCGTGGTCGAACTGCCGGATGGAACCGAGTTCGACGGAGCGGACGTCGTGGTGGTCGGCCGGGACCCGGTGACCGATCTGGCGGTCCTGCGGATTCCGCGCGGGGGGATGCTGGTGCCGGTGGCGGTCGGGGATTCGGACAGTCTGGGAACCGGACAGTGGGTGATTGCGGTCGGCAGTCCGTTCGGACTCGAAGGGACCGCGACCGCGGGTGTAATTAGCGGCCTCGGACGCTGGGGACTGGCCAAGCGGTCGGGCCCCGATTTCCAGGATTTCATCCAGACCGACGCGCTCATCAACCCGGGCAATTCGGGCGGACCGCTGGTCGACCTCGACGGTCGCGTGGTCGGGGTGAACAGTTTCGTCAAGACGAACCGGCAGGATTTCACCGGCATCGGGTTCGCGGTGCCGATCAATCAGGCCCTGGAAGTGGCACAGCAACTGGTCCGGTTCGGCAGGGTGATCCGGGGTTATCTGGGAATCCATACCCAGCCGCTCACGAATGGCATCAGGCTGGCAATCGGGCTGGAAGCGGAGGGTGGAGTGCTGGTCGCTTCGGTTGCTGCCGGAAGGTCCGGAGCAGCGGCAGGCATCACTGCCGGTGACGCAATCCTGACGCTCGACCACGAGCCGGTGCCGGACGTGCGCTGGTTCCAGAACGAGATTGCCGCGCGGAGCCCGGGGGACTCGGTCCGGCTGACGGTCTACCGCCGCGGGGAGACTGTCGAACTGCGCGCCCGGCTGTCGTCCTGGCCGGTTGCCCGGACCGCGCCCGCCGCTGCCGAGCCGGAGCAGAACTGGCTCGGACTCCTGGTGCGGGACCTGACCGGCGCCGACCGGATGCGCTCCGGGGTCAAGCACGGGGTTGCGGTTGAGGCACTGGAGCCGGCAAGCCCGGCCGACGAAGTCAACCTGAGGTCAGACGACGTCATCATTGAGATCAACTATTCGCCGGTCCATGACCGGCAGGCCTTTGACCTGATTGCCGTCCGGATGGCCGACTACGACCGCCCGGTTCTGTTCCGTGTGCTCCGCAACCGGACCGCGTTCTACCTGGCGATCGGGCCCTGACGGCCGGCTGCCGGGTACTGATTCCCCGATACCAACAAGCGGGGCGGGACTGTCGTCCCGCCCCGAGTTGCTTCCGCCCGCTGCTAGCGGGTCAGGATGGTCTTGACCTTGACGGTCGTTTCCGGAGTGCGGAGCCGCACGAAGTAGATGCCGTGCGCCAGCCGCCGGTCGGAGTCGTCCTTTCCGTTCCAGAGCGTGGTGTAGCTGCCCTGGCGGGTCGGCCCGGATACCAGGGTTCTGACCGCGCGACCGGTGGCGTCGAAGACCTTCAGGTCGACCTGCGCGTCGCGGCCCAGGTGCCAGTGGATCGTCGCCGTGCGGTTGAACGGGTTGGGCGCGACCAGCAGCCGTCGTTTGGCCAGGTCGGCAGGCTTGACCGGTCCGGCGATGCCGGTCACCGGACCGTCGCTGGTGAACTTGATCGCCCGGCCGGGCACGATCGGCGAGCTGCCCCGGTGATAAGTACCGTCGAACAGCGCCTGGATGTAGGCGGTCGGGGTCTGGTCCTGACAGCCGTTGGTGCTGGTATTGAGGCGGTTGGCGGTCAGGTACTGGTAGGTGAACTCGCAGTTGCCGTCCGCCGCGGCGAGGGTCGTATCGTAGAGAATAACCTGATGCTTGTCGCGCGTGCTTGAGTTCCAGTACTCCACCGAATCCCATTCGACGATGAACCGGTGGTTCGCCGCGTCGTGGTAGTAGAAGACATCGCCGCCGGAGGACGGGTCGTAGTCGTCCCAGTGCATCGCCAGCATCTCCGGCGCGGCGCCGCAGGGCAGTGACAGGTTCGTGTAGGCGTTGTACGTCGAATACCCCGGAGCAACGAACCCGTTGCTGCAGACCGATATCTGGGTGTAGGACTGGCCGTAGTAGATGAACGGGCCGAACCCGGCGGGCAGGTTCACCTGCAAGGTCTGGTCATCGTCCAGTGAGAGCCGCGTGCCGGTGCCCGATATCTCCACCCAGCCGAAAGTCGGGTGCTCGGTGTAGAGTGTGTCGCAGTCGTCGTACGCCCAGTAGACCCTTGTCGCTCCGCCGGTGTCCGGAATCGGGTCGGTTGCCCTGAGCTCGGCGACGATGATGACGAACACATCACGGCTGGTGTAGCCGTCGTCCGCGTAGATATCGAGCGTACAGGAGACCGGGGTTTCCATCGGAATCGAGGCGTCAGCGGTGACCGTGAAGTGGTCGGCCGTATTGACGCTGGTGCTCCCGGCAAGAACGGTGCCGTAGACTGCGAGGGTGTCGGGAATCGTGATGAGAGCGTGACCGGACCGCAGCACCGCATTGACGTTGTAGGCGTTGCCGATGCCGCTGTTGTTGATCGTCACTTCGAGGTCAACGGTCTCACCCGGGTCCAGCCGGCCGTTCGGCTGCGCGGAGCCACCGTCGAGAATCTCCTTATCGACGTACGAAAGGAGCGGCGCGCCGACGTGGTAGGTGACGTACGAGACCCAGGTCGAGTCGTCGGCGTCCTTGCACACTACCGAGCAAGGGATGGGATAGCCGTTGGGCAGTCCGGTGGCGATCCTCATTTCATACCCGGTGGTGTTCTGAGCGCTGTCACCGCCGGCGACGTTGCCGAACGCGAGAA
>CBDUVZ010000122.1:0-8542 GCA_965370805.1 uncultured bacterium
CAAGCTGTCGGTCCGCACCGAAATGGCCGCCCTGCAGAGCTGGGCGGCCTGGAAAGAAGCGACAGCGTCCGGCTAGATGGACGGACTCGGCACTTCGCGCATCCGGACAACCGGCTGTGGGCTCTTGCTCCGTACTGCAAACGCGAGCGCGGCCAGAAGCAGGACCACGACGCCGAGCCAGGCTGCGCCCCACAGGTTCATCCGGAAGCACAGAGCAGTTGAGTGGAGCAGTGCCAGCCCGAACATGCCGAGGGCAAGCGGACCGGTCTGTTTCTTCCTGGCGAAGCGGGTAGAGTCTGCTGCCTCGGGTTCCATGACCTGGAAGAAAAGCAGGACGAACAGGGACGTCGCGAACCAGCCGATGAAACTGGCGAGCGGGATTCCGTGATAGAATCCGCTCTGCGTGAAGCCCATCATGCCCCGGGTGACGGCGGCCGGACCGGCGGAGAGCTGCCAGAAAGCCATCAGCAGCCCGGCAGTGAGTGGAACAGCGCCGAACGAACTGGCTTCGGAAGGCCTTGACCGAACCAGGTAGGTCGCCACCAGGAACGTCAGGTAGAGCATTCCGTACCAGGTCAGCACGATTCCGAGCGGTACCCTGCCGGGAAGTGTCACTCCGACGGCCAGCCTGAGGTCATGGGCGCGGGCGAACCAGTGGCTGCCGAAGACCGCACCGAAGTTCGTGCCCAGGTACTCGGCCACGTACGGGAGAATCAGGCCCAGGGCCAGGAACCAGAATGCACGTTTCACTCCGAGGAAGGAGAGGCCGTGCAGTAGAGCGAATGCCGCCAGGCAGTAGACCGGCATCAGGGTAAGCCACACAACCGGCGGCTTCACAACCACGTCCGCGATCATGAACCCGGCCGCAGTGATGCCGGTAATCCAGATGCCGATTGTCAGCATCTTGCTGTGGTAGTCGTCTTTTACCAACTTTACCTCCTCAAGGCAGTTACGGAACGGGAGGTGAGTCTGCCGGCAGCGCCGGGTTTGTCTGGTGTCGCGCAGGTAACAGCGGACCCTCCGTTCCTTCCCAATTAACTGAACTGCCCTAATTATACCCGAGTCGTGCCCGACGGTCAATAGCCCGGGCGAGTTCACCTTCCCGCCACAGGTCCGTCCCGTGAGCGGCGTGCCGGATTCCGGGTGCGACCGGCGGCCGGCGGAGAAAGCGTCCGGGAGCGCCGAGGGCTCTCCGACCGACCCATTCGTGTGTTGACAGCCCGACGTGATTGGCGTAATCTGGATGGAGATGAGAAATCCCCTGCTTGTGGTTTTCCCGCTGCTACTGCTGGTTGTCGCGTGCGGCAACATTCCCCCGTCGGAGCCGATTGTCGACGGCATGGTCCGCGGGCGGCCCGGAGACTCGATGTGGTACTCGGCACTTTCTGTTGACGCTGACGGCGATTCGATCTCCTACCTCTTTGACTGGGACGACGGGAACCAGTCCGGATGGAGTGAGCTGTGCCTTCCTGCCGAGAAGCAGTTCGCAGTCCACGTATTTGACGACTCGGGAGCCTATGGCGTGCGGGCCAAAGCCCGCGATGCCGGCCAGGAATCCCCCTGGTCCGACAATATCGAAGCACAGGTGCGTGATTACGGGCCGTTTGCGCCCCGGCTTCCGTTGAATTCGGGTTCGGATACGGTCCTGGTTGAGGACACAGTAGCTTTTGCCACGGCCGCCAGTCATCCGCTGCTCTGGGAGCGGGTTGCGATTCAGTTCTGCTGGGGCGACAGCCTGGATGAGTGGGGCGAATTCGATAACCCGGGGGCTACCCACGTGGGGAGACACGCCTTCATCGACCCGGGCGTTTTCGAAGTGAAGGCGCGGGCCAAAGACAGTCTGGAGTACGTTTCAGACTGGTCCAAGCCGTCCTCGCTCTGGGTTGTGGACAGCCTGCCGTAGTCCCGGCTTGGTGTCAGCGGTAAGCCGAGGGCGGAAGCCCGGGGATATCTGCCGCTTTACAGTCGTGTCTGGCAAGCTAGAATCTCTTTTGGTCCATTCAAAGGAGGCATTGTGAGTCGTTCTGTTTTGTTGGTAGTTGTCCTGCTGGCGTTCGTGTCCGCGGTCCCTGCTGTCGCAGCCGATGCCGGGCATGACGTAGAGATGAAAGTGAAGGTGTTCGTGGGGCCGGACGGAATCGAGCCGGTCGCGGGACTAGTCCTTGAGTTCTACGAGGTGACGCCGGAGTTCTTCGTGGGAGCCGTCAGCGAGCCGACCTATCGGGAACTGGTTGCCAGCGGCTACCACGTCGAGGTCCTGGTTGCCGATGTGCGAGCCGAAGCGATGAAGTACGACGCCGAGTTCCACACGTACGAGCAGATTCGGGATACCTGGGCCATCATCGCCCAGAACCACTCGGACATCTGCGTGCTGGATACGCTGGGAACTTCAGCGAATGGCTACCTGCTACTGGTGATGAAGGTGTCGGACAACCCGGGTCTGATGGAGCAGGAGCCGAGAATCTGTTTCGACTTCACGATTCACGGCAATGAGAACATCTGCACTGAGATTGCGCACTGGGCCTTGATTGAACTGGTCGAAGGCTATGGTTCCGATCCGGATATCACACGCTGGGTGGACAACCGGGAGATATGGCTGCTGCCGATAGTCAACCCGGACGGGCTGGTTTCCCGGTCCCGGCGGAACGGCAACAACGTGGACTTGAACCGGAACTACGGGTACGCGTGGGACGGCGGGGGCTCGGGGCCGTTCTCCGAGTCCGAGACCCAGGTGTTGTACCAGTTGGGAGTTGACAACCCGATGGCAATGTGGTCCCAGTATCATTCCGGGACCTGGCGGGCGATGTGGCCCTGGGGGTACACGCGGCTCGCGACGATGGATTCGGTAATCCACGAGTTCGAGATGCAGCGGTACAGCCAGATTACCGGGTATCCGGCCTGCCAGATTGCGCGGGGATTGTACCCGGTGAACGGCGGGTCGGTGAGTTGGTACTACGGCGCGACCGGGTCCCAGGGATACGGAATCGAAGTGACCGGCGGTCAGCCCGGGCCGCCGGATTCGATCCCGGCGATCTGCCAGCGGGACTGGACCGCGATGCAGGAGATGATCGAACGGGTGATGTGGGGTATCAGCGGCTCGGTGACCGACTCGATTTCAGGTGCGCCGCTCGAAGCCAGGATCGTGTTCAATCCGCCGGATTGGTTTACGCATTCGGATTCGGTCGGGTACTTCCACAAGAACCTGCATGCGGGTACGTACGGCATTACCGTTCATGCGAACGGCTACGCGTCGAAGTCGGTCTCCGGAATCGTGGTGCCGGCGGATACGTTCGTGTTCGTAGACGTCGCGCTGGCACCGGATTCGACCGAGCCGATCTGCGCGCTACGGAATATCACCTGCCAGATCAGCAACACCAATGCAACGAGCGCCTGGTGGGGACTGGGCAAGCGCGACGGCCGCCGGTTCTCGCTCGAGAAGAACGGCTGGGCCAGCTACGACATGAGTGCCCGGACCCCGATTATCAACGGCCCGGGCAACGATTTCTGCGTGGTTGAGGATGACGGGAATCCGGAGGGGTACAACGTCTACGTTTCCAATGACTGGAACGGGCCGTGGCATGGCCTCGGGTCCGGGACCGGAAGCGATTCGTTCGACCTGGCCGTGGGCGGCCAGAGTGTAGCGCGCTACGTCCGGATTGTTGACGACAACGTCGGGAGCGGCGGGTTCGACCTCGATGCTATTGAAGCGGTCGTCATCAATGCCCCGGCGGTGGTCTACATGGGGCAGACGGTGATTGATTCGCCGCCCGGGGGCAACAACGACGGCAAGTTGGACCCGGGCGAAACCGCGGACCTTGTGGTTACGCTGCAGAATATGGGCCGGGTCGGCGTCAGTGGCGTTACCGCGGTGCTGCGGACCGGCGATGCCTACGTGTCGGTTGAGGATTCGACCGGCACGTTCGGGGACCTTGGGCCGGATTCGGTCCGGTCGAACGACGTGGACCGCTTCGGGGTCGCGGCCCTTGCCGGGACCCCGCGTGAGCACGTGGCCCAGATGATGCTCCACCTGACCGGGACCGACTATGAGGACAGCGTCGCCTTCACGATAACGGTCGGCGAGGTGCGGACGACCGACCCGATTCCGGATACCGGCGGACCGACGTCGGTCTACTGGGCTTATGACGACTGCGATACGCTCTATGCCGAGCATCCGACCTTCGACTGGGTGGAGATCTCCGGGACCGGAACCCTGCTCGACCTCGGCGATGACGACGTCGAGTATGTGAACCTGCCGGCGGGGTTCGGTCCGTTCATCCACTACGGCCAAGCCTACACGGAGTTGTCGGTCTGCAGCAACGGGTTTGTCGCTCCGGGGCATTCGACGTACAACCAGTACAGGAACCAGTCGCTGCCGTGCGCCGCCGCACCGCCGATACTGGCTTTGACCTGGGACGACTTCGACCCGGAGGACGCGGGCGGTGGCGGCGTCTGGTACTTTCATGATGCCGCGAACCACCGATTCATCGTCGAGTGGGATTCGGTTCTCTACTGGAACTCGACCCAGTGGGACAAAGCGGAACTGATTCTGTACGACACTACGCGGGCAGCGCCCGACGGCAACTGTGAGTTCACGTATCAATACCTGACCGCGAATCGGGTCGGCTCGCGGACGGTCGGGGAACAGGACCACACCAGGACGACCTACATCCAGGCACTGTTCGACGGCAGTTATCACCGGGGCAGCGCGCCGATTGAGGCGGGACGGGCCATCAAGTTCACCACCAAGGACCCGGCCGGCGTTGCGGAAGAGACGGCAGGGCGTGTCCCGGTAGTCGGACTGGCGGTGAGGGCCATTGCCAATCCGTTCCACGGCCGGACTCTGCTTCAGTACGCAGTGCCTCGTTCCGGTCACGTCGATCTCAGCGTCTATGACGGGGCGGGACGGCGGGTGCGGACAGTAGTGGCGGGCCGGCACCGGGCAGGTCAATACCGGGTCTGCTGGAACGGCGACGCCGACGGCGGCCAGGAGGTCGCAGCCGGGGTCTACTGGCTGCGGCTTGTGACCGACGACGGGCAGGCGGTAACCAAAGCGGTCATGCTCCGTTGAGCTACGGACGGCACTGCCGTACTGACAGATGAAACGTAAGTCCTGGGACGACTACTTCATGGACATCGCCCGGCTGGTGAGCGAGCGCTCGACGTGCCTGAGACGGAAGGTGGGCGCCGTTCTGGTTCGGGACCGGCGGATTCTGTGCACCGGGTACAACGGTGCGCCGAGCGGGATGAAGCACTGCCTGGATATCGGTTGCCTGCGTGAGAAACAGGGAATCCCGGCGGGCGAACGAATCGAAATCTGCCGCGGGATTCACGCCGAGCAGAATGCGCTCGTCCAGGCCGCGGCGTTCGGGATAAGCGTCTCCGGGGGCAAGTTATACTGCACCCACGAGCCGTGCGTCACCTGCGGCAAGATGCTGCTCAATGCCGGAATCAGGGAGTTCGTCGTGGCGGAGGAGTATCCTGACGAGTTCGGCCGCAAGCTGCTCAGCGAGGCCGGGGTCGAAGTGAGGTTCATCGAGCCCGGGACAGGCGGAGAGGAGCAAAGCCGGGGCTGAGGAACCGAATCAGGCGGTCCGGGCGGTGCTTGACAGCAGGACCTTGCGGTCTAGGATAACCGGATGTTTCCAACCATACTGAGGATCGGCGGGATTCACATCTACTCGTACGGTCTGATGCTGTTCATATCGTTCCTTGTCGGTATTGCCGTTGTCGAACGGCGGGCCCGCAAGTTCGGCGTCGATCCGAAGAAAGTGACCGACCTCGCGCTCTGGATTCTGCTCGCGGTTGTGGTCGGCTCGCGCCTGTTCTACGTCGCTTTCCACTGGAGCGAGTTCTCCGGTGACCTGGTGAGCATCTTCGCGTTCTGGCGCGGCGGGCTGGCCGGGCTGATGTTCTACGGCGGGTTCATCGGCGCGCTCGCGGCCGGCCTGATCTACGTGCGGGTCCAGAAGCTGCCCACGATCAAGCTGCTTGATGCGGCGGCCCCGGCAATCGTTCTTGGCGAGGGGTTCACACGGATTGGCTGCTTCCTGAACGGGTGCTGCTTCGGGAAGCCGACGGCGTCATTCCTGGGGATGAAGTTCCCGTTGAACTCAGCGGCCGGGGCGACGTTTCCGAACCAGGCGATTCACCCGACTCAGCTCTACTCGTCGCTGGCAGGATTTACCATGTTTCTGGTGGCCTTGTGGCTGGAACGGCGCAAGCTGAAAGACGGAGTGCTGTTTGCTGTCATCCTGATTCTCTACTCGCTCTACCGGTTCGGCATAGACTTTGTGCGCTACTATGAGAATGCTGCCAATTACTGGGGCAACCAGGTGGTGTCACTGGGTCTGGCCGCGGTCGGGGTGGTTCTGCTCATTCTGTTCCAACGTCGTCCGTGGCTGAAGAAGACGCAGGATGCCGGGTCTCGCCGGTAGGCTCGGGTTCCTTCTTCGTTCCCTTTCGGATTTCCTTTTCCCGCCGATCTGCCTTGGTTGTGAGACTGAGATCGATTCCGGCCTGGTCTGCGACGACTGCCGCACGCAGCTCGCTACATACCGGCTCGGTATCTGTCCCGAGTGCGGTCGGCCGCTCACGTCAAGCAAGCTCCGGTGCGTTCGCTGCCGCCTGCCGTTCTGCCTGACGCGGGTCCGGGCGTTGGGGCCATACATGCCGCCGTACAGCCTGCTGGTCCGGGCCATGAAGTACGATCACAAGACTGTGCTGGCGCGGGTGCTGGGGGAAATGCTGGTCGGGCTGGTGGAGTCTGACCCGGAGTTGCACGGAACCGACTGTCTCTGTCCGGTCCCGCTGCACCGGGCGCGTCTGCGCGAACGAGGCTACAACCAGGCGGCACTGCTGGCGGTCGAGGTCGCAGCGGGAACCGGCCTGCCGCTCATCAGCCCGCTGGTCCGGGTCCGGAACACCCTCACCCAGACCGCCCTGTCCGACGACCGGGTCCGCACGCGAAATCTGCGCGGTGCCTTCCGGGTGAAGGCCGGCACCGACCTGGAAGGCAAGCGCGTGGTGCTGGTGGATGATGTAACTACGAGCGGGGCGACGTTGGACGCAGCCGGGCGTCAGTTGCTGGCGGCCGGGGCTAGCGCGGTGCTTGGTCTGGTTGTGGCTGCGGCGTAGCTGTCGCCGGGTCTTCCATCACGCCCGCCAGGCTGTCGCGCTTCGCGTTGAACAGACTGACGTAGGGGAGCTTCACCGGGTCGGCCCGCGGCACGCGCATCTTCAGCGGGTTGATTGCGGTTCCGAACTTGCGGACTTCATAGTGGAGGTGCGGGCCGGTCGAGAGCCCGGTGGACCCGACGCGACCGATGACCTGGCCTTGCTCGACAGGGACGCCGGTTTTGATTCCCTTGCCGAATCTGCTCAGGTGGCCGTACCGGGTCTTGAGGCCGTTGGAGTGCCCCACTTCCACCAGCTTGCCGTAGCCGTCCTTCCGACCGGCGAAAGTGACCCTGCCGTCGGCGACACAGGAAACCGGCGTGCCGCGCGGGGCGGCGTAGTCAACGCCGCTGTGCTGGCAGCGGATCCGGCGGATGGGGTGGAAGCGCGAGCCGAAGTAGGAAGTGACCCGGGAGAACCGGAGGGGCGACTTGAGGAAAGTCTTGCGCAGGGACTGGCCCTCAGCGTTGTAGTAGTCGGTGTGGCCGGTGGGGTCGGTGAAGCGGTAAGCCCGGAAGTCGCCTACCTGTCCCTGGTAGCGGGCGGACCGGATTCGTCCGTAGCCGACGAAAGCCGAGTCGGCGAATCGGCGCTCCACCAGGATGGTGAACGAGTCGGACTTCTGCGTTTCACAGAAGAAGTCAATCTCCCAGCCGAATATGTCGGCGAAATCGGCGACCAGTGCGACGGTCTCGCCTTGGTCCAGCAGGGCCTGGTAGAGGCTGCTTTCGATGTGGCCGGTAATGAGTCCAGGGACGCGCCGTATCGACCGGAGGAGCATCGAGACGCGGCAGTCGGCCGAGTCCAGGTCCAGTCGGTACGTTCGCTCGAAGCTCCGGCGGTAGTACAGGCGGTGCAGTCGGTCGTCGCCGTAAGCCAGCATGAGACTGTCTCCCGGTTTCATCCGGCGGAAGTTGAAGCTGCCGAGCCGGAGCCCGCCGATGATTTCGTCCACCGCGGGATTCCGTACCTCGGCGCGCGCCAATAGAGATGTCATCGTCTCGCCGCTCCGCACCGTGAAACAGCGCATCCGCTCGGTTGTGTCCTGGGTGGTGACTACCGGCAGGGGTTCAGCCCGGGGCCGCCGGCGGGCGAGCAGGGCAGCGACCACGATCAGGCTGATGACTGCCAGGATGACGAGTGGAACCAGGAGCCACTTCAGGCTGAAAAGCTTCGGTTCAGTGGGCTTGTGGGGATACCAACTCCGGAACGCCGGAAGCGGACCTTTGTCGGACGGCTTCTGCTGTTCAGGCTGGACAGCCATCTGGCTACAATGATACGTTCTCGACAGCAGGTTGCAACACGCAAAACCGGCCAAACATAACACCCGAAATCCACATTTGACCCGACCCCGGGGAACGTCCCCTGT
>CBDUVZ010000123.1:0-8390 GCA_965370805.1 uncultured bacterium
ACACCATCAGGAAAGGCTGGTCGCAGACCAACGGCTGGCAGATCGATATCGACCTCGAGGACGGCAGGACCTACTGGTGGACCGCGCAGGCTCATTCTTTATCGGGCTGGGGTCCCTGGTCCGGAGGCTGGTCGTTCAGGGTCCGGCTGCCGATTCCGTCCGCTCCGATTCTGGCTGCCCCGCTCAACGGGGGCACGGTCGACATCAAGCGTCCGACGCTGTGGGTCGAGCCGATGAGCGGGGTGGACTGGTACTGCTTCAAGGTTCTGAACGACCTGGGCGACACCATCAGGAAAGGCTGGTCGCAGACCAACGGCTGGCAGATCGATATCGACCTTGAGGACGGCAGGACCTACTGGTGGACCGCGCAGGCTCACTCTTCGTCGGGCTGGGGTCCCTGGTCCGGAGGCTGGTCGTTCAGGGTCGTAGAGGGTGATTCCGGTGGAGGGCCAGCCGGCGAGCCAATTGAACTAGCTCCAGTGGAATACCGTTTTGGCGTAGCCCCCAATCCCTGCTCGCGGCAGGCGGCTGTGCGTTACGCGCTGCCGTTCGAGAGCAAGGCGACGGTGGAGCTGTTCGATGTCACCGGCAGGTTGGTCCGGACCGTGGTGGATGCCACGCAGCCGGCCGGTGACTACGAAGAGGTCTGTGACTTCGAGGGTCTGTCTGAAGGCGTGTATCTCTGTGTGTTCCGAGCGGGCGGGCACGTTGAGTCGTGCAAGCTGCTGATGCAGCGGTAGGGTAGTCAGACAACGACACTGGCGGGGTGGGATGATTGTCCCACCCCGCCGCACGAGGAAGACCCGGGGGTACTCCTCATATTCTCTGGTCAGAAGCCAGTCAAGGGGCGCGGACTCGGTGGTGTAGGACGTGAGGGGACAGGCGTATATGGCAGGTCCTCTGCCCAGAGCACGATAGCCTCCGGCAGTTGTCAATAGCGTTGGCTGGCTTTGTTCCGGGGCTGCTACGCCAGCGACCGTTGAGGCGTCGCGGTCGTAGTTCCTTGACAGCTTCAGATTCAAGTCTATGATTGCCCGTGGAAGAGCGTTTCATGCACACCGCACTCGAGCTTGCCGCCCGCGGGCGGTATTTCGTTTCGCCGAACCCGATGGTGGGCGCCGTCCTGACCCGGGGAAAGCGGATCGTGGGCAGGGGATTCCACCGCAAGTTCGGCGGCCCGCACGCCGAGGTCGAAGCGATTCGGGATGCCGGTCGAGCGGCACACGGCGCTACGATGTACGTTACTATGGAACCGTGTTGTTTCCAGGGCAAGACCCCACCGTGTACGGACGCAATTCGCCGGGCCGGGATTGGCCGGGTGGTGGCAGCGACACTCGACCCGCACAAGCGGGTTCGGGGACGGGGAATGAGATACCTGCGGCGGTACGGGATTGAGACCCGGGTTGGGCTTCTGGGCAGAGCAGCGCGGCAACTGAATGAGGCGTATTTCTCCCATCACCGGAAACAGAAGCCGTTCGTGGTGCTGAAGGCAGCCCTGACCCTGGATGGGATGATGGCGGCGGAGAACGGCGAGTCGCGGTGGATAACCGGCGCTGCGGCCCGACGTCGGACCCAGGAGCTTCGATGCCGGGCAGATGCCATACTGGTGGGAGTCGGTACGGTACTGAGCGATGACCCGCGACTGACGTGCCGGGTGGTGCCCGGGAAGAGACTGCTCAAGGTCGTGCTTGATTCCCGGCTCCGCATTCCGCCGGAATCCAGGTGCCTGAAGGGCAAGGGTCCGGTGCTGGTGTTTGCGGGCAGCCGCAACGGGAAAAGGACCCGCAGGCTGGAAGAGTGCGGCGCGGAAGTGGTGCGGGTCGGCAAGGACCGGACCGGCAGATTGAGTTGGAAGGAGATCATGGCCGAGTTGTACCGGCGTCAGGTCCTGTCGGTTCTGGTCGAAGGCGGGGCGGCGATTGCGTCCTCGGCCCTGGAGGCGAGCGTTGTGGACAAGGTCAGTATTTTCCATGCTCCGATGATTCTCGGGCCGGGCAGGGCATTCAGCGGGGGGATGAAGCCGAGGCGTCTGGGCCGGGCAATCAGGCTGGAGAGGGTGTGCCATGAAGTGTTGGGAGATGACGTCGTGACTGAAGGCTATGTTGTGCGAAAGGGAAGAAGCTGATGTTTACCGGGCTTGTTGAGGAAGTCGGCCGGGTCAGGCAGGTGACGTCCCGGCGGGGAAACCGGCTGATTGAAGTCCAGGCGAACCTGGCCGGGGATGTTTCAGTCGGTGACAGTGTCGCGGTCAACGGCTGCTGCCTGACTGCAACCGAAAAGGGAGGGAACAGTTTCCTTGTCGAGGCTGTCGCGGCTACTCTGAAGCAGACCAGCCTGGGTGAGTTGCGGGGTGGGTCGCGAGTCAACCTGGAACGGGCACTGGCAGTCGGGGACAGGTTGGGCGGGCATATGGTCCAGGGGCACGTGGATGAGACCGGTACGGTTCGGCGCATCGACCGTGAGTCCGGGCACCGGAGGGTGTCCTTCCGGATTCGGAGGGAGAGCGGCCGGTTCCTGGTGGAGCACGGCTCGGTGTGCGTTGACGGGGTCAGCCTGACTATCGCTTCGGTGCGGGCCGGTGAGTTCAGCGTCAATATCATCCCTCATACCTGGGAGAATACCCGGTTCAGTGAGACGCGGGTCGGCGATACGGTGAACGTCGAGTACGACCTCATCGTCAAGTCGGTCCAGCGATACCTTGATACAAGAGACAACCTGTAAGACGGCACTGGTTCGTTCCCGGATACGGGCGCTCGACTATGCGGTGAATCCGTATGTCGGTTGCGTTCACGGCTGCGTGTACTGCTATGCTACGTTCATGGCAAGGTACTCAGGCCATTCCGAGTCCTGGGGGAGCTTCGTTGACGTGAAGGTGAACCTGCCCGAGGTGCTGGCCAGTGAGGTCGGGCGCAGGAAGCCCGGCAAAGTGGCAATCGGGACGGTGTGCGACCCGTACCAGCCGGCAGAGGCGGAATACGGGTTGACCCGGTCGGCACTCGAGATTCTCGGGAACACGGAGTTCGCGGTATCGGTCGTGACCAAGTCGGACCTGGTACTGCGGGACCGGGATGTACTCCGGCAGATTCCGGGCGTCGTTGTCGGGATGACGGTAACCAGCCTGGACTCGGAGGCGGTCGGGTTCTTCGAGCCGGGTGCGCCGTCGGTAGCCAGGAGGTTCCAGGCGATTGGTGAGTTGATTGCCGCCGGCATCGAAGTGGAGGTGTTCTTCGGTCCGGTGTTGCCTTACTTCTCGGACCGGCAGGAAGCGGTGGAGGAGATGTTCGTGAGTCTCAAAGGACTGGGAGTCAGGAGAGTGCTGGTGGACAAGTTCAACTACATGAGCAGCAAGTATCCCCGGATTCGGACCTGGCTGAGCAGGAACCGGCCTGAGGCGTTGTCGCGCTTCGAGTACGTGATGAAGCAGCCCGGTGTCTGCGGTCAGGAGTTGCGCGAGGTGGTGCAGGACGCAGTCCGTAAGACCGGCCTGGATTGCGGGATGATGTTTTGAGCGTATTGCTGCTTGTCCTGGTTCTGACCGGAGGAATCGACGAGGACCTGCGCGAGGACATCCGGTTCGGGTGGCAGAGCGCGGCCGGGGATGCGGTTGCCCGCGGGCTGGATGTGGCCGTGGCTTGGCCCGCGCTTCTCGCAACTGATGCGGCATTCGGGTTGGCCGGGGATGCAAAGCTGCGTCAGGTTTCATGCCAGGCGCTTGCGTCCTGGGTCGGTGCGAATGGGGCTATGCTGGCGATGCGGGTCGTGGTCAGGCGGCCAAGGCCGGAACAGGATGAAGTGAACTGGTGGGAGAGTTCCTTTCCTTCCGGGCATGTGAACAACTACTGCGCGATGGCGACCGTCTACGCAGTGCGGTATCCGGAGTTTGGATGGGTGCTGGTTGCAGGTGGGGTGCTGGTCGGGCTGTCACGCATCTACCTTGGAGAGCACTATCCTTCCGACGTCCTGGCCGGCGCGGCCCTGGGAGTCGGGATGGGTGCGTTGACAGTTGCTCTCTGGCCGCGAGCGAACGCCATCCGTCTGCGTGCCGGCAGGCATGAGTTCGTTCCGGTGCTGGCCGGGCCGGACGAGTCCGGCCGGATGCTGCGCGTCGGGGTTGGGGTCGGGCTTTGACCCGGTTTGACGAGACCGGGTTTTGCCCATAGAATCCGGCGATGAATCTGAAGACTGTGCGCGAGAATCCTGACGAAGTCCGGCGGATGCTGGAACTGCGCCGGTGCAAGGTTGACGTCGATGGGATTGTCAAGATGGACGAAGAGCGGCGCAGGCTGTCACAGCAGCGGGACGAAGCCCGGCACGAGCAGAAGCAGATGTCGAAGGACGTCTCCGGTGCCAAACGGGAAGGCCGGGACTGTCCGGAGCTGTTTGAGCAGGCGAAGGAGCTTTCGGCCCGGGTGAAAGGAATCGAAGCGCAGTTGTCCGAAGTCGAGACCAGGCTGAACGAACTTGCCGGGCTGCTGCCCAACCACGTCCATGCTTCGGTCACGACCGAGGAAGAATTGGTGTCGGAATGGGGCGATATCCCGGAGTTCGACTTCGAGCCGCTGGCGCACTGGGACCTGGGTGAGGCGCTGGATATCCTCGACCTGAAAGCTGCGGCCGATCTGGCCGGCTCGAGGTTCCCGCTTTTCAAGGGTCAGGGTGCCCTGCTCCGGCGGGCGCTGCTGAATCTCTTCCTGGACAGAAACACCCGGAACGGGTACACGGAAGTGTCACCGCCGGTGCTGGCTAATGCTGCTACTCTGCGGGGCAGCGGCCAGTTGCCGCATCTTGAAGAAGACATGTATGCGCTGCGCGACGACCCGCACTACCTGATACCTACGTCCGAGGCGGTGCTCGCCAATATGCACCAGGGTCAGACGCTGCAGGAGGCCGACCTGCCGTTCAAATACGTTGCCTGCACTCCGTGTTTCCGGCGCGAGGCGGGTTCGTACGGCAAGGACGTGCGCGGAATCACCCGGGTGCACCAGTTCGACAAGGTCGAGATAGTGCGTTTCACCAGGCCCGAGGGTTCGTATGACGCGCTTGAGGAGATGCTGGCCGAGGCGTGCGCGCTGCTCAGGGAACTGGGGATTCCGTACCGCGTGAAGCGGCTTGCGGCATGGGATATCGCCTACCAGGCCGCGAAGACGTACGACATCGAAGTCTGGGCCGCGGGTGAGAAGCGGTGGCTTGAGGTATCGTCGGTCTCAAACTGCGAGGAGTACCAGGCCCGCAGGTCGAAGACCAGGTTCCGGACTGCCGACGGCAAGAGCACTTTTCCCCATATCCTGAACGGTTCGGCCCTGGCCCTGCCGAGGACGTTCATTGCCGTGATTGAGAACAACCAGCAGTCGGACGGCTCGATTCTGATTCCGGAACCGCTCAGGCCCTATATGGGCGGGCTTGAGTGCATCAGCTAGTTTCCCGACCGTAGATCCGGGGCAGGAAGTCCTTGAGTCGCAGTCGGCGCGTGGTCTTCCGGTTTGCCAGGATGATTTCCGGGTTCGTGCCGAATTCGGCGATGACCTGGAGGCAGGCGCCGCAGGGCGGAGTCAGACCGTCGGTATCGGTGAACACCAGGACCGCCTTGATGGATTTCGCGCCGGTATTGACTGCTCGGACGATTGCGTTTCGCTCCGCGCAGACAGTCAGGCACGGCGATGAGTTTTCGACATTGCAGCCGGAATGGATTCTGTCTTTGTCGTCGAGAACCGCGGCACCGACCCGGAAGTTCGAACACGGGGCATAAGCCCGCTTCGCCGCCAGTCTCGCCGCAGCCAGCATTCTATCCCTTGTGGTTCTATTCATCTGGTTGTCTCCTTGACCACTCACCTGATTTCCTTCAGGAAGCTCGTTCCGGCTTGGGTGGGTTCTGCTTTGAGGAACTCGGCCGCGGTCCGGCCGAGGTCGGCGAACGTCGCCCGGGTTCCGAGGTCAACCCCGCTGCGGAACCCCGGGCCGAAAGCCAGCAGGGGTACGTATTCGCGTGAATGGTCGGTTGACGGCGTGGTCGGGTCGTTGCCGTGGTCCGCGGTGACGAAGAGCAGGTCTCCCGGTTTCAGCCGGCCGGTCAGTTCGGGAATCCGTGCGTCCAGTTGCTCCAGCCCTTGCGCGAAGTTCCGGGTGTCATTGCGGTGGCCCCAGTCCATATCGAACTGAACCAGGTTGGTGAAGACCAGGCCGTTTGCGGTCTGTTCCAGCGTCTTCAGGGTCAGGTCAAAGCACTCGTCGTTATTGACCGAGTGGTGGTGTTCGGTGAAGCCCCGGCCGGCGAAAAGCTGGTCCACTTTGCCGATGAGCACGACCGGCAGGCCTTGCGCTTTGACGTTGTCGAGCAGGGTCGGGCCGGGCGGAGGACAGGAGAAATCCCGGCGTTCCGGGGTTCGGGTGAAAGACCCGGGCTTGCCGACGAAAGGCCGGGCGATGACCCGCCCCACAAGGTATTGACCCGTAAGGATTTCGCGGGCTTTCCGACATATCTTATAGAGTCCGGCTACCGGCAGCGTGTCTTCGTGGCAGGCGACCTGGAACACGCTGTCGGCCGAGGTGTAGACAATCGGGGAGCCGGTCCGGACGTGTTCCTCTCCGAGCCGGTTGATGATCTCGGTGCCCGATTCGGCGACGTTGCCGATGGTCTTGCGGCCGATGGCCTTCTCAAACCGGCTGAGAAGTTCGGCCGGGAATCCGTCCGGGAACAGGGGAAACGGCCGGGTCAGGACCAGTCCGGCGATTTCCCAGTGCCCGGTGGTCGAGTCCTTGCCCGGCGACATTGCCGCCATCTTGCCGAAACAGGCTTGTGGCTCGTCGGCCGGCGGGACTCCCCGGACCGGGATGATATTGCCGAGTCCGAGCGCCCCGAGGTTCGGCAGGTTCAGGCCGTTGACCGAGCGGGCCAGGTTGCCGAGGGTGTTTGAGCCTTTGTCGCCGAACCGGTCGGCATCGGGCAGTTCGCCGCAGCCGACGCCGTCAAGCAGGAGGATGATAACGCGGGACATCAGGACATTCTAACCACAGATGACCACTGATGAACACAGATTATGAGAGTCGGAGAGAGCAAGGAATGAACCACTGAATATTCTAACCACAGATGAACACTGATGGAACAGGGTTTCCCTCTGCATTCATGTCTATCTGAGTTCATTCGTGGTTACTCCTCGGCCTTCACCTCAACGATCACTTTGCCGTCCACGACGAGGTCAGCGTAGTAGGTCCCGACGTCCCGGTCCTTGTAGTGCACGGTGAACTCACGCTGAGCGGAAACTTCGTGACCGCTGAGCACCAACTCATGGGTGAGCGCGTTCTCGTACACCTTCTCGATCAACCCGCATCCGAGTGAGTTGTGGACTTCGAAAGCCGCCGCGATTACGTCTCCTGTCAACTCTGCATAGAGCAGTTCCTGACGTGTACTCATCCGAATCTATCCGTCGTTGAGTTCGTCCTTGCAGGACTGAGCTTGAGTACGTCCGTGGTGCTGGATGTACCGGTCAGGTCCTCGAACGAGAGGATCCGACCGGTGTTCATCCATGTCTATCCGTGGTTGAGCCACAAAGTGCCGGGGGCGGGATTTGAACCCGCATGCTGTTAGGCATACGGCCCTCAACCGTACGTGTCTGCCAGTTCCACCACCCCGGCGCATGAGTCAGACGCCGAGCAAGACTGGATTATAGGGGAGTCCGAATGGGAGTCAATGCCGTGGTAGTCCCCGCAAACCGACACAGGAATCTCACCACCAAGGCACAAAGAGCACAAAGAGGAAATGACCAATGACCAAAGCGGAGCGGAGTAAACACCAAGGCACCAAGCGCACGAAGAGGAAGTAACCACAGATGGACACGGATAGACACAGATGAGAACCGGGAATCCGAACTCGTCATTCGCAATTCGGCATTCTCAATTGGGCTGGCCGCCAAGTGCGCCAAGGCTGAGGACCGGAGCGGAGAGGAAAAACACCAAGGCACCAAGAGGAAGTAACCACAGATGAACACGGATGGACACAGATGAGGGCAGAAGTCCGAATTCATCATTCGACACTCGGCATTCGGAATTGGGAAAACCGCCAAGGCCGCCAAGTACGCCAAGGTTGAGGACCGGAGCGGAGAGGAGTCTTACCACGAAGGCACAAAGAACACAAAGGTAGGTAGCCGGAACGGAAGGAATAAACACCAAGGCACCAAGGTTTGTCCTGAGCGGAGCCGAAGGAGCACGAAGAGGAAAGCTGTCATTGCGAAGGAGCGAAGCGACTGCGGCAATCTTCCTGCTGTCGGTGCGGGTCCCCCAATCTCCAATCACCAATCTGGAATCTACAATCGCCCTCGACATCTAGCCTGACAGCTAAGCCGAGTTCTAGGCTGACGAGTAAAGCCACTTCTATCCTGACATCTACGCTGACAACT
>CBDUVZ010000124.1:0-8254 GCA_965370805.1 uncultured bacterium
CGGCATCGTTGAACCGCCAGTCGGCCAGCCGCAGATCACAGTAGTAGAGCGGCAGAACGATATTGCCGATGCTGACGCGACCGTGGCCGAGCAGTCCGTTGCGGTAGTAATCGTCCGGCATCGAGTCGCAGGCGGCGTACATGAGACTGCACACTTCGGCATTCGTGAAGTGCGGGTAGGCGGATTTGATCCAGGCGAGGACGCCGGCTACCACCGGTCCGGCCATTGAAGTGCCGTCCATCGGCCCGTAGCGGTGATTGGTGATGGTCGAGTAGATGCCTTCGCCGGGTGCAGCTACTTCGATCCAGTCGCCGTAGTTGGACCATGACGCCTTGGCGTCGTTCGGACGGGAAGCGGCGACCGAAATGACGTGCTCGTAGTCGGCCGGGTAGAACTTCCGGTCGGTGCCGTCGTTGCCCGCGCCGCCGACCAGGACCAGGTCGTTGTCCCAGGCGTAGGAGCAGGCATCGGCCATCGGTTGATAGCGGGAGTAGCCGCCGAAGCTCATTGATATGACCCAGCCGCCTTTCGGCACCAGGTAGTAGATCGCCCCGATTGCGGCCGAGATGCTGATGCCGCCCGAACCGCCGCAGCGGAATCCGAAACTGCGGCAGTTCCATGCCACGCCGGCCACGCCGCGGCCGTTGTTGGTGACCGCATTGGCGATGCCCCAGCAGTGGGTGCCGTGGTCGTCGGCGAGTTGTCCGGGAGAGGGGTCCGGGTCATAGCCGGTGAAGTCCCAGCCGATGACGTCGTCGACGTACCCGTTAGTGTCCTGGTCAAGACCGTCGATGTCGCCATCCGGGAACAGGAGGGTGTCAAACCGGCCGTTGCCGTTGATGTCCTCCGGGCTGTTGATCCAGAGGTTGCTTTCCATGTCGGGGTGGTGCCATTCGCAGCCGTCGTCCAGCACGCCGACCAGCACGCTGGTGTCGCCTTTGGCGATATCCCAGGCGAACGGGGCACCGATATTGGCCAGGTGCCACTGGTTGCCGTACAGCGAGTCGTTCGGGACAACGGTCAGGGGCAGCCAGGCATTCGGGCAGGCGTATTCCATTTCGGCCAGGGCTTCGTAGGATGCGGCCACCGGTGCGATATCCTGGTCAATGTCAAACTGGATGACGTACTGCAGGTCGCAGCCGTACTTGCGGGCCGGCGGGTCCGGGTCGGGCTGCCGGTAGAGTCGGGTGATGTCGTCCACGCGCCAGCGCCGGTTGAGCTGGTCGAGGACCGGGACCCCGAACAGGGCTACCCCGTCTTTCGCGGACAGACTGACCTTGTCGCGCAATGTGGGGGACAGCTCGATGATGAGTTGTCCGGCAACGTATTGCTCACCGTCTTCCCGGGCGAGAACCGGCCGGCTCACGTCCGGCACCGCCAGGGCAGCGGTCACCAGGACCACGACGGAAAGCAGCAAAGCATGGATTCTCATCAGGCCTCCATTTGAAGTTTGGACTTGCTCAGTCTCAGCCGGCACAGTATGCTTGATGGCTGACTGATGTCAATCCCGAGCCCGAAGAATAACCCGGACAACCATCCTGGTCCCGCGGCGTCTAACCATGTCGAAGAGCAAGTGAGTGAGGCAATCAGTGCAGTCGAACCGGCTCGCCAGACCGTGGATGAAGGCGAGTTCGAGAGGATATACCGTGAGAACCGGGGAAAGGTGTTTTCGACCGCGTACCGGATGGTCGGCAACCGGGCAGACGCAGACGACATCACCCAGGACGTATTCGTCAAAGTGTACAAGAAGATGGATACTTTCCGTGGAGAAGCGGCTGTCTCAACGTGGATATACCGGATTGCGGTCAATACCAGCCTCGATTTCCTGCGCAAGCGCAAGCGACGGCCAACCGTTTCACTCGAAGTATGCCCGGAGCCGGTTGCCGGTTCTTCGATCCTCGGGAAGCTCATTGAGACGATGGTCGCCACATTGCCGGCAGGATACCGCAAGGTATTTGTGCTTCACGACATACAGGGACTGAAGCACTCCGAGATCGGTAAGGCGTTGGGGATCACGGAGGGGGCGAGCAAGTCCCAGTTGCACCGGGCCAGAGCCCGGTTGCGGGAGAAGCTCGCTCCTCATGTCAAGGAATGGAAATGGCGCTGAAAGGAGTGGAATGGAACAACACTACCGTGATGAAGTTCTGAGTGCGTACATGGACGGGGACCTGGAACCGAGCCGCCAGCAGGAGGTTGCGCGACACGTCAGGGATTGCCCGGTCTGCCGGCGGACGCTCGACGAACTGGCGGGAATCCGGGACGCCGCAGCGGCGCTCGAACAACTGGAACCCTCCGAACAGACGTGGTTTGCGGTCAGGCAGCGGATACTGAAGGCCCGCCGGTTCCGGCGTATTTGGTTCTGGGCGGGGATTCCGGCTGCGGCCGCGGCGGCGGTTCTGCTGATAGTGTTATTTCCCGGCCGCAAGTCGGCGAAGCCGACCGGGCCGGTCCGTGCTGCAGACCTGTCCGGTACCGCGTCCGAGGCGCGCGCGCATCTGGCCGCCGAGTATGAGGAATACCGGAGGGGCATCGACGAGGCGCTCGATGAGATCAAGGTCGCGATGGCGGAGAATCCACGCAACCCGAGGGTGAGAATGGCCTATCTCGCGGCCCGCTCGAGCCAGGTCCGGTCCCTCGACCGGATGTGCTCATGGGGGGACTGATGCGACTGCTGTTGCTGGTTGCTGTTGTCGCGTCGGTCGTTTGGCCGGCGCCGGTGGTGAGAACGCTGCGGCATGAAGTCCCCTGCCGGCCGGGGCAGGTTGTCAGCATCAATCACCGGTACGGCAGTATTGACGTTGCGGGTCATGCGGGCGAGAGCCTGGCGGTTGTTGCGGTCGCCCGCGTCGATGGTGCCGACCGGCAGGCGGTGAAGCTTTTCGCTGTCGGCATCGACCTCAGTATCGCGTCCTGGGCCGAAACAGCCTATGTCTCGATTCTGTACCCGAGTCTGCCCGAGCCGTCGTCCAAGTTGAGCTACGAAGTCGATATCAGTATCCGGCTGCCCCGGGCCGTCCGGCTGGAGGTCCGTAACTCCTTCGGTGATGTCGAGGTGACCGGGCTCAAGGCCGGATGCCGGGTCGAGAGCCGGTTCGGGGACGTAGTGCTCGATGGTTGCAGCGACTGCGATGTCCAGAGCCGGTACGGCGACGTGTACGTTGCCTGCCTTACCGGGCTGCTGACAGTGAATAACAGCTACGGCAGTGTGTTCCTCGACCGGGTGAGCGAGCAGGTACGGGTGACGAACTACTACGGCAGTGTCGAGGGCAATGACATGGATGGCGACGTGCACCTTGTCAATGTCCTCGGCAATATCGTTGCCCGCGGCGGGCGGGGCCAGCTTGTTCTGGTCAACCGCTACGGTGACATTGACGCCTGGGTTGAGGATTCGGGTCTGGCCGAGCTGGAGGTGCAGGCCGAACTGGGCCGGGTGGAGCTCAATCTGGCGAGGACGACACCGTTCCAACTCGGCGGCAGGACGGTCGAAGGACTGATCCGTGCCGGTCTGCCGTTTCAGGTCAGGCAGGAAGGTCCGATGCGCTGGGTGAGCGGGCAGGCCGGAAGCGGTGGGCCGAGAATCCAGTTCACCGGAGCCTGGGCGGATTTCTTCATCGGGCCGGACTCGGTACTCGAGTCGGCGTCCGGTGGCAAACCCGGCACCAGTGCCGGCGATGGGAGGTAACGTACATGAGCAGGTATTTGATGTTACTGTTGGTTCCGCTGCTGGTCTTCCCGGTCGCGACGGCCGAGGAGAGCGAAGGAGAACGTTACGTTCTACCGGCTGCGGAGAAGTCGAAATACGGCTGGCTCGGAGTGTTCGCCGAGAACCTCAGCGAGCCGATGCTGATTGCGCTCGACATCGACCACGGTGTCCTGGTGAGCGACGTTGCTGATGAGTCGCCCGCCCGCGAAGCCGGGATTGAGAAAGGCGACGTCATCATCGAACTGGACGGGGAGCAGATTGAGGGCGGTACGGACCTGCGCCACGTCGTGCGCAAGCGGCCGGGCAAGAAGGTGAATGTCCTGGTCAAGCGCCGGGGCAAGGCGAAACGGATCGGGGTCGCGCTCAGCGAACGCGAGTCGAGTCGGTTCACGATCGAGTGTCGTGACTGGTCGGACATTCCCGAGGGTGCGATGCGGATTGCCGCGAAGGCGCTCCGGGGAATCGGACCGCACGTAGAGAAGCGGATTCAGGTCCGGGTTCTCGGGGATGAGGATGCCGAACTGGACCTGGAAGGACTGAGGGAGGAACTCGAGGAGTTGAGAGAAGAACTGGAAGAGCAGCTCGAGGAATTACGCGAAGAGCTTGAGGAGGCGGTCGAGGAGAAGTAGTCGCAGGCCGGTTGCCTACCAGTAGTACCAGATACTGCGGTAGGCCTTGAGGTCCTCACCCCGGGACCTGAGCCATTCAAGATAGTCCCAGATTGAGACGTCCGTTTCCATGTACGTCGGGGCCGGTGAGATTCGTTTCTCCCAGGGGTGGAATTCGTAGACCCGCCGACCGTCAGCCCGGACCATGATGACCGCGTGGTGCTGGGCCCCGCGTAGATAGTTCTTGCCCAGACCGGGAACGTTGAACACCGCTTCGTCGGCCCGGACCAGGCCGGGCATCAGCCGGGCTTCCTCTTTCTGTTCCTGGCGCAGTCGGGCGATGGGCACGCGGAAGTCCATCGTTTCTTCCTTGCCCTTGGTATTGAAGGTGTAGTAGGGGTCGATTCCGATGAGGCGGAGGAGCCGGCGCAGGGCGACCGCCTCGAATCTCCGGCTGTTCTCGCGGGTGAAAACCATCTGGTTGTAGACCGCGATGCCCCGGGTTCTGAATTGCTGCACCGCCTGCATTGTCGCCGCGGTTACTTCATAGACGTGCTGGATGTGGGTGACCAGGCAGATTTCCCGCCGGCCGGGTTCGTGATACCGGGCAATAGTATCGGCCAGGCTCGGGGTGATGCGCTGCGGTACGGTGACGAAAACCCGGGATCCGATTCTTATCCGTTCGATGTGTTTGATTCGGGAGAGCTTGTTGAGCAGGCGGTTGATGAAGCCGGTGCCCGTGACCAGCGGGTCGCCGCCGGTGACCAGGACTTCGGTCAGGCCCGGGTGGTCGCGGAACCAGGCTACCGCGGCATCAATCGTTTCGGCCGGGGCCATGGCGTGGGGTGCCATCGGCTGGTCGATTTCCCAGTTGCGCTGGCAGTAGACGCAGATCTGGGCGCAGGTGTTGTAGGGCTTCAGAATGGCAATACGGGGGTAGCGCCGGGTAATCAGATCGATCGGCGAGGTGTCGTGTTCCTGCATGAAGTCGAGCGAGTGGAGTCCTTTTCCCCGGTTGGCGCGCATCTGCTCGACGTAGTAACTCGAGGGGATTACCTGGGCGCGGATCGAATGGTCGTTCTTCCGGCTGGTCTCAGAATCCATCAGCGAGGCGTAGTAAGGGGTGACGCCGAACGGTACGTTCCAGCGGTTGGCTGCCTCAATTGCCTTGCGTTCTTTCCGTGTGAGCTTCACCAGTCTGCCCAGAGTAGCGGCGTCGCGGATGACATTGCGCAGGTGCCAGCGGTAGTCATTCCAGTCAGCGGCGCGGGCACCGAGCAGCGCCGCTATCCGCTTGCGATTTTCCTCACGGCGGTTGACCACTTTCGGATCAAGGCCGGTAGGGTAGCGCCGGATGTTCTCGTCGACGTATTCCGAGAGCCGGTCCAGTTTTCCGGACCGGGCGATTGCAGCCTGGCGTCCGGAGAGCCGCCGGGGCGGGACTGCGTCCCAGTCCGCGTAGAGTCTGGTCTGTCCTCGTATCGCCCGGAACAGGTGGCGGAATTCTTCCTTGAAACCCGGCGCGAGTTTCTCCGCGAGCGCGGTTTCGTGCGCCGCTTCGAACAGCAACTTCAATGCGCTGAAGCCGGTTCTTGCTTCGTTGCGCACCGAGATGATGTTCTTCATCACTGAAACCGCCCCGAGGACCGTGGCCAGTTCCAGGGTGTGGATGTCAAAGTCCTGATTGAGGAATTCCCGTTCCTGACGATTCAGGTAGTCGAAAAAGCGCTTGCGGGCGACACCCAGAGTGGGAGCCTCACGCAGGACCGTGTGGATATCGGGATTGGCCTGCCAGACGCGTTCGAATCGCGGCATCATCTTATGTGGTGCCTCCTTTCTCGGTTGTTGTCGGGCGGTGCCCCGAGGCTACCGTACACAGCATTGTAGGCCGAAATCCCCGGCAGGTCAAGCTGGCCGGGGTCTGGTTGACAGCCCGGTCGACCGGGCTATAGTGCTGGGGTGTTCATACGTGCGGGCAGGCTCAAAGGGAGACAGTTGTTCTATCCCAAGTCAGGACTGAAGCCAACCAAGGATATGACCCGGCAGGCGATATTCAATATCGTCCGACTGCAGGTGAAGGGCGCGCGGGTGTGCGACCTCTTCGCGGGCGGGGGAGCGCTGGGAATGGAAGCGCTTTCCCGGGGCGCACACGAGGCGGTGTTCGTGGAGCAGCATCCAGTGATTGTGAAGTTCCTGCGCCGGAACGCCGGGGAACTGGAAGGGGTCCGGATTCTCCGCGGCGACGTGCTTCGGGTTCTCAAGCGGCTTCAGGCTGCGGAGTTCGACCTGGTGTTCGCCGACCCGCCGTATCGGCACGATCTGGTCCAGGCAACGGTGGACAGGGTCGCCGAACTCGAGGTCGTGAAGCCTGGCGGGTCCCTAGTCGTCGAGCATCACCGGCTGGAAACACCGGATTGCCCCGCGGGCTGGAGTCTGGTGAAGCACGGCAGGTACGGTGACAGCGACGTGACGGTGCTGAGGAGGAACAGTGAGTAGAAGAGTTTCAACACAAAGACACCAAGAGCACAAAGCAGGGGAGCAGGAGCTGAGAGGACCGGGCGGAGGGATATCGATACCAGGACACCAGGAACACCAAGCAACAGAGGAAGAGCCGACGGGAGTGACCGGGTCTGCGGGGGGTCTGAAAGTCGCGGTGTACCCGGGGAGTTTCGACCCGATAACCCATGGACACCTGGATGTGGTGCGGCGGGCGGCGCGGCTGTTTGACCGGGTGGTTGTGGCGGTGGCGCGGGGGCAGGGGCAGGGGCCGGTGTTTGGGTTCCGGGAGCGGTTGCGGTTGGTGAGGTCGGTTGTGAGGGGTATCCCGGGGGTGGAGGTTGATGGGTTTGATTGCCTGCTGGTGGATTTCGTTCGGGAGCGGGGGGCGTGCGCGGTGGTTCGGGGGATGCGGGCGGTGATGGATTTCGATTATGAGTTCCAGATGGCTTTGACGAATCGGAAGTTGGCGCCTTCAATCGAGACGGTGTTTTTCGTTCCTTCGGAGAGGTTTTTCTACCTGAGTTCGTCGCTGGTGCGGGAGGTTGCGAGGATGCAGGGTGAGCTGCGGTGTTTTGTGCCGGAGGCGGTGGAGAGGGCTTTGCGGAGGAAATTCGCTCGGGGGTGCGGTAGGGGGCGGAGTGCGATTCGTTGACGAGGCGGTGGTTCATGTGAGGGCGGGCGGGGGCGGGGATGGTTGCGTTTCGTTCCGGCGGGAGAAGTATGTGCCGAGGGGTGGGCCGGATGGGGGGGATGGCGGGGATGGGGGTTCGGTTTTTCTGGTGGGCCGGGGGAGTCTGCAGTCGCTTGCCGATCTTGAGTACCGGCGTTCGTACCGAGCGGAGCGGGGGGGGCAGGGGATGGGGAGGAAGCGGCATGGGAGGAGGGGGGCGGGCGTGCGGATTCCGGTGCCGTTGGGGACGGATGCTTACGGAATGGCGAGTGGCGAATGTCGAGTGCCGAATGCCGAATGCCGAATGGCGAATGGCGGGCGGCGAGTGCCGAATGCCGAATGCCGAATGCCGAATGGAGGGCGGTGGCTGGGTGGATTGCTTGAGTCGGGTGAGGAGCTGGTGGTTGCTCGAGGGGGGAGGGGCGGGAGGGGGAATGCGCGTTTCGCCACCGCGACGAACCAGGCCCCGCGGGAGAGCAAACCGGGTACGCCCGGCGCCGAACTCGACCTGAAGCTGGCTTTGAGGTTGCTGGCCGATGTGGGGTTTGTCGGGCTGCCGAATGCGGGGAAGTCGACGTTGCTTTCGGCTTTGACCCAGGCGAATCCGAGGGTGGCGAGTTATCCTTTTACGACTTTGACCCCGAATCTGGGGGTGATGGAGACGAGGGATTTCCGGTTCACGATTGCGGATATGCCGGGAATCATCGAGGGGGCGTATGAGGGGAGGGGGTTGGGGTTGCGGTTTCTGCGGCATATTGAGCGGACGCGGGTGCT
>CBDUVZ010000125.1:0-8048 GCA_965370805.1 uncultured bacterium
TTAATTCTGAGTAAACAACTTCCTTTCAGGCAGATTATTTCTGAGGAAGACCGCCTTGTTGACAGTTTTGGCCGACAGCTTATAGTTACCGACTGTGCTATTTGAGGTCCCCGGTTGAACAGAATGACCAGCAGTATTTCCTATGGCTTCGCGGTCGGCCGCGTTCGGGCGCTCGAGACTACGCTTCTGGATCGGGTTCGGTACGACCGTCTTGTGCGTGCTGGCGGCGACAGCGAGTTCGCTGCCGTACTCGCAGATACGGTCTACGGAAGACAGATGGCCGGAGAAGGCGGAAAGCGAAGCCTGACGGAAATTTTCGACCAAGCGGCATGCGACAACCTGGATTTCTTCCGCCGCTACTGTCTGGACGAGTGGGTATTGCAGGTGCTCCTGCTCAGGCGGAACATCAACGGACTTAAGGTGCTGTTGAAGCGGCAGTCTGCTGGAGAGTTGGTGGATGCCGGGTGCCTGCCCGGCGGGGGGGACTGGACCAAAAGCCGGCTTCGAGCGCTGGCTGATGCGGACCCGAAGGCCGTGCCGGCGGAAGCGTGGGAGGCTGTCGTTAGGCTGCGCCGGTCCGGCGTCCGGCGGGACGATCCGGTGGAGATCGATATTGTCATGGACCGGCTGGTACAGGAGCTGTCCTTGAAGCTTGCGCGGCCGAGCCGTTTTCTTTCCGGGTATCTTGCCGTCCACGCTGACGTGGAGAACCTGCGTACTTTCATTCGCGTGAGAGAACTGGAGAGTGAACGGCAGGTAGCAGAGCGGGCGTTTCTGCCCGGCGGTACAATCGAGCCCTGCTGGCTGACCGCTATGCTGGGCGATGAACGGGAAACGGTAGCAAGCCGATTTCGGTTCTCCCGGTACCAGCGGCTCGTCGAAGAAGGCGGGGGTGAAATTGCTGGCAGGTCCTCAGCGTTGCGGCTTGAACGCCTGGCACACGAAGAGGAGCTTCGTTACCTGCTTCGGGCCCGGTATCTCACGTTCGGGTACGAGCCGCTGGTCTGCTACTACCTTTTTCGTGAAAACGAACTGGTAAATCTCCGGCAACTCCACGCCGCCAGAGAAGCAGGTCTTGACGAGGCCACATGCAGGGAGCTGGTTGCGTATGCCGGGTGATTCAATCGACGTCCGGCAGGCAAACCGGATAGCAGTTATCGGCCGGGCGGATATCGTTGTTGCGTTCGGGGCTGTCGGCCTGGCGGTGTTTCCCGTCGTGGCCGGCCGGGATGCGTCCGGCACCGTGGAGAATCTGGTGGCGGCGGGCTACCGGGTGATCTTCTTCACTGAGGATTTGTTTGCGTACTTGTTGCCGGTTCTTGAGCGGTATCGGAGAGGAGCAACGCCGTGTCTTGTCGCGCTGCCGCTTGGGGGTGGCCAGGGCGTTGCTCGACTGAAGGAAATGGTCAGGCGAGCTGTCGGTGCCGGGGCCTGGGGACACGATCCGGGATCCGGAGAACCGAATGCCGGTCATGTCCCCGTTGGGGACTTACTGAGGGGGTGATGGGATGGGCGATGAGGAATGGCGAATGGCGAATGACGAATGGCGAATGACGAGTTGCGAGTGGTGACCGGGAGACCTGGCGTTATCGTGAAGGTCTCCGGACCGTTGGTGGTGGCGGAGGGTCTGGCGGGCTCGAGGATGTATGATGTCGTGAGGGTCGGGGAGCAGCGTCTGATCGGGGAGGTTGTCGAGCTTGAGGGGGACCGGGCGTCGATTCAGGTGTATGAGGAGACGGGCGGTGTGGGGCCGGGTGGTCCGGTTTTCCCGACGTTTGAGCCGCTGAGCGTGGAGTTGGGTCCGGGGCTGATTGAGTCGATCTATGACGGCATCCAGCGTCCGCTGGGCGGCATCAGGGACAGGACGGGGGATTTCATCGGCCGGGGAGTCGAGGTGCCGGCTTTGGATCATGAGCGGCGATGGCGGTTCGAGCCGGTGCTGAGGGTGGGCGATAGGGCGGGGCCGGGTTGTGTGCTGGGTGAGGTGCAGGAGACGGTGCTGGTCGTTCACCGGGTGATGGTCCCGCCTGGGCTGAGCGGGGAGCTGGTTGATATCAGAGAGGGCGACTTCACCGTTGACGAGCGGGTTGCGGTTGTCAGGACGGGGGAGGGGGACCGGGATGTCACTATGGTGCAGCGCTGGCCGGTGCGGCGGGCGAGGCCGTATCGGCGGAAGCTGCCACCGAATGAGCCGCTGATAACGGGCCAGCGGGTAATCGATAGCTTTTTCCCGATTGCGAAGGGTGGCACCGCTTGTGTTCCGGGTCCGTTCGGTTCGGGGAAGACGGTTATTCAGCATCAGTTTGCGAAGTGGTCCGATGCGGGGATTGTCGTCTTCGTGGGTTGCGGGGAGCGGGGTAATGAGATGACGGATGTGCTGATGGAGTTCCCGAAGCTGCTTGACCCGAAGTCGGGCGAGCCGTTGATGAAGCGGACTGTGCTGATTGCGAATACGTCGAATATGCCGGTTGCCGCGCGCGAGGCTTCGGTCTATACCGGGATTACGATTGCCGAGTATTACCGCGACATGGGGTATTCGGTTGCGATCCAGGCGGACTCGACGTCGCGTTGGGCCGAGGCGATGCGGGAGATATCGGGCCGTCTTGAGGAGATGCCGGGAGAGGAGGGTTACCCTGCCTACCTGGCGTCGAGGATTGCAGAGTTCTACGAGCGTGCCGGGAGGGTGGTCTGTCTGGGTACTGGGCGGGACGGGCAGGAGGTTGAGGGGGCGCTTTCGGTCGTGGGTTCAGTTTCTCCGCCGGGCGGGGACTTGAATGATCCGGTGGTTCAGGCGACGTTGCGGGTGGTGAAGGTGTTCTGGTCGCTTGAGGACCGACTGGCGTTTCAGCGGCATTTCCCGGCGATATCGTGGCTCAATTCGTACTCGCTTTATTCGGACGCGCTGCGGGGGTCCCTGGTGGATTTGTCGAGCGAGGAGTTCCTTGAGGACGCGGCCGCGGCGATGGCGCTGTTGCAGGAGGAGGCGGAGCTGGAGGAGATTGTGAGACTGGTCGGCAAGGATTCGCTGTCGCCTTCCGACCGGCTGGTACTTGAGGCGGCGCGGAGCATCAGGGAGGATTTCCTTCACCAGAATGCTTTCCACGAAACGGATACTTACACTTCGTTGAGGAAGCAGGCGGCTATGATTGGAGCGATTATGCAGTTCTACCGCGTGGCAGGGGCCGCACTTGAGCGGGGTGCGAGCATTGACGTAGTGGAGCGTCTGCCGGTGCGCGAGCAGATTGCCCGGATGAAGTACCTTGACGAGCGGGAGGTGGAGGCCGGTATCGAGGCCGTCCGCAACGAGATCAACCGGAGTGTGAAGGCCGTGGGGGCAAGGTGATCAGGGAGTATCAAACCGTTGTATCAGTTGCCGGGCCGCTGTTGATGGTGGAGGGCATCGAGGGAGCGAGCTACCAGGAGTTGGTTCGAATCAACCTGCCGGGTGGCGAGGTGCGCCGGGGACAGGTGCTGGAAGTCGAGAATGACCGGGCCTTGATACAGGTCTTCGAGGGTACTGCGGGTATCGACGTACCGGGAACGAAGGTGCGGTTCCTGGCCAGGGGTATCACGCTCGGGCTGTCGCCGGAACTCGTGGGTCGCGTGTTCGACGGCCTGGGCCGACCACGAGATGGGGGCCCGGAGGTCATTCCGGACCGGCGGGCTGACATCAGCGGCGCACCGATCAATCCTTATGCGCGGGAGTACCCGGATGAGTTCATCCAGACGGGGATGTCGGCGATTGATGGGTTGAATACACTCGTGCGGGGGCAGAAGCTGCCGATTTTCTCCGGGTCGGGGCTGCCTCATAACCGGCTGGTGGCTCAGATAGTGCGCCAGGCTCACGTGCTGGGAACCGTGGGGTCGTTCGCGGTTGTTTTCGGAGCGATGGGGATTACGTTTGAGGAGGCGGAGTTCTTCATCCGCGACTTCACTGAGTCAGGGGCGATTGAACGAGCCGTGTTGTTCCTTAACCTTGCCGATGAACCGGTAATCGAGCGGATTGCAACTCCACGTACCGCGCTGACAGCAGCCGAGTACCTCGCATTCGAGTTGGACATGCACGTACTGGTGGTACTGACCGATATGACCAACTACTGCGAGGCTTTGCGCGAGATTTCGGCGGCGCGCAAGGAGATACCCGGGCGTCGCGGATTCCCCGGCTATCTCTACACCGACCTTTCGTCCCTCTACGAGCGGTGCGGTAGGATAAAGAAGAAGGCGGGGTCGATTACCCTGATGCCGGTCCTGACCATGCCCGAGGACGACAAGACTCATCCGATTCCCGACCTTACCGGCTACATCACGGAAGGCCAGATTATTCTCTCCCGCGGGATGCACCGCCGACGGGTTTCGCCCCCGATTGATGTTCTGCCGTCGTTGTCCCGACTGAAGGATAAGGGGATCGGCGAGGGGAAAACACGGAAGGACCACGCGGATCTGTTCAATCAACTGTATGCATGTTACGCCCGGGGAAAAGAGGCGGAGGAGCTGGAGGTCATTCTGGGGGAGGCTGCCCTGTCGGACATGGACAAAGCATATCTCCGCTTCGCCAACCAGTTCGAGCAGAGATACATCACCCAGGGTGAGTTTGAGAACCGCACGATTGAGCAGACGCTGGACCTTGGCTGGGAACTCCTCGGGATGTTCCCGGGCAGCGAGCTCAAACGGGTACGTCAGGAGTTCCTCGCCGAGTACCACAAACCCGGTCCGGCAAGTCAGGAAGAATGAGCATCCGGCTGCGGTACGCCGCGGTCCTGTTCGACCTCGACGGCACTCTGATTGACTCCTCGCAAGACCTGATTGCCGCGGTTCACTATGCGCTGCAGCAGGTTGACGAGCGCGAACTGCCGGACGATGACACCATCATCATGGAGATCGGCAAGCCGCTCGAGACGATTCTCCGCGAACTCGGCTACCCGTGCGACCAGACCAGTACTGCCTGTTTTGTCGACGCCTACCGCAGTCACTTCGCCGAACACTTCAATGACCACACGCGGCTCTTCCCGGACGTGAAAGACGTACTGGAGATGCTGCGCAGTTCGGGTGCGCGCCTGGCGCTCGTGACGGCCAAGCACCAGTCCCAGGCAGAGTTCACCGCTCGCGGGACCGGGCTGGCCGGCTACTTCCACCACATCTGCGGCTGGCAGGAGGGTCGTCGACACAAACCTGACCCTGAGCCTGTCCGACTGGCTCTGGACCTGCTGGGGGTCGGGCCTGAGCAGGGACTGATGGTTGGTGACACCGAACAGGACATACTCGCCGCCAAAGCAGCGGGGGTCGATACGTGTGCCGTGACCTACGGATTCCGGCCGGTTCTCCTGCTCAGAACACTGCGCCCCGACTTCATGGTATCGCGGGCAGCGGACCTGGTCCCGATCGTGATTGACCTGGCACGAGTGGACGAAGGTCCTGCCTGAAGGACCGAGGCGGGACCTGCTTGCTGTTCTGTTCCGGATGTCGGCTTGACACAACAAGGCATGCTCATAGAATGCACCGAGGTCTGAAACCAACCCATTTGGGGAAAGCACATTGAACGAATGCGGAACCGACGGGGTCGAGCAATACTCGGCAGGGCAGGGCCGAGTAGGAGCAGATGAGTGAGCGCAGAGCAATTTGAGTCGCCACCGTTCGCAGCGGATATCGAGGTACAGCACGGAGACCTCGTTTTCACCCTGAATGTTCACGGCAGAATCGCCTACTGGAACAAGGAAGCGGCCGAAGCGTTCGGATACACCGCCGCGGAGGCACAGGGGATACCTTTCGATGTGCTCTACCGGCCCCGTAGTTTACTGTCAACTGAGCACCGGATAGACCTGAAGGCGGTGATGTCCGGCAGGGATTTCGCCGGGGGGGTTGAGTGCCTGCGAAAGGACGGCGGTAAGCTTGCACTCTACGTGTACGCGACCGCAGCGCGGGACGAGTCAGGTGAAGTCGTGGGGGTAACCTGTGTTGCCCGGGACGTAACCGGGTTCTGGCGTGCGGAGCGGGCGGTCCGTTCTTCCCTGGAGAGATACCGGCTGCTGTTTGATTGTACTTCGGATATCGTTCTGCTGCTGTCTCCGGAGGGCGTCATCGTTGAGGCCAACCGGGCGGCCAGTCAGACGTCAGGCTACCCGGTGGAGGACCTCATCGGCAAGTCGATTTTCGACCTGGTACCGTCGGAGAAACGGCGGGCTGCCGAGACGGTATTTGCCGAGTTGCGCCACAAGCGAATGCTGCGGACCGTTTTTGAATTCGATAACCGTCTGGGCGGGACGGTGCTGGTCGAACTGAACGTATCGGCGCTTGACGCAGAAGACGGGAAGTTCGTGTTTGCCATCGGCCGGGACGTGACTGAGCGACTACAAGCAGAGCGGGCGGTGCTGGAGTCCGAAGAGAAGTACCGCGAGATATTCGCCGCGGTTACTGACGCCATGTTCCTCGAGACTATTGACGGCAGAATCCTCGACGTGAACGAAGGGGCCTGCCGGCTGCTGGCATACGGCCGGTCGGAGTTGCTGGACAGGAGGGTTCGGGACCTGGTGCCGGAGGATGCCAGGTCGTGGCTGCCGCAGATACCTGAGGTCCTGATGAGGCGGGGCGAGTTCCGTGGGGAGGGGGTGTATGTGCGTAAGGATGGGAGCGAGGTTCCGGTGGAGTTGTCTTGTTCGTTGGTGGAGTTGGGCGGCGTGCGGCTGGTTCTGGCGGTGGCCCGCGATATCTCGGAGCGGAGGGGTGCCGAGCGGTTGCTGCGGGAGTCGGAGGAGAACTTCCGCGCCTTGGCCGAGAATGCGAGCGACGGGTTTCTCATTACCGATAGAGAAGGCCGGTTCGTTTATGCCAATGCCCGCGCCGCCGCGCTGTTGGGGTATGGGACGGGTGAGTTGCTGGGCGTCCTGTTCACCGACCTGGCCCGGCCCGGTGCGGCGAATGAAATCAGTGAGCTGCAGCGGAAGAGGCTGGAAGACGAGTCGGTTCCGAACCGGTATGAGGTAGTTGCGGTGCGGAAGGACGGCACAGAAATGGAAGTCGGGGTTGCCGCGGCGGTGACCACCTGGAAGGGCCAGCCGGCAACGTTCGTCGTCTTCCGCGATATCACCGAGCGCAAACGGGCCGAGGAGACGCTGCGGGAGTCGGAACTGCGGTATCGGACCGCGCTTAACTCAATGTGGGATGCGGCCCACGTCGTTGACAAGGAGATGAGAATAGTCCTGTTCAACCTGGCGTTCAGGAGATGGAACGAGAAGCTTGGCCTGGAGACCGAGGTACTGGGCCGGAACCTGTACGAGGTCTTCCCTTTCCTGTCGGACAAGGTAAAGGAAGAGTACGCTCGGGTGTTCAAGTCAGGCGAGAGTGTTGTAACCGAGGAGAACATCCGGCTCGGCGAAGAGGATTTCGTGACCGAGACGCGCAAGACCCCGGTGTTCGACAAAGGGAAGGTCCTCCGGGTCCTGACCGTTATCCGCAATATCACCGCACAGAAACGGGACGGGGTAGCGCTGCGGGAAAGCGAGGAACGGTTCCGGCGGCTTGTTGAGTTCGCGCCCGACGGCATCTCCGTCCATCAGGACGGAAGAATCGTCATGGTGAACCCGGCCGGAGCGCGGCTGCTGGGCTATGATAGTCCGGAGGGGCTGGTCGGGCAATCGGTGATGGAGACGGTTCACCCGGACGACCGTGACCGTGTGGCTGCCAGGGTTCGCGCGGCGATGGAGAGGGGGGAGTCCGGGGTCCTGATCGAGGAGCGGTTCAAGCGTAAGGACGGCAGCTACGTATGGGTCGAGGTTGTCAATTCGCCTTACGTGTGGGGTGGACGTCCGGCTGTTCAGGTGGTGGTGCGCGGCATAGCGGAGCGCCGGCGGTTGGCGGCAGAGTTGAGGGAGTTGGCGGCGCACATGCAGGCCGTGTTTGATAGTTTGCCCCATGGAGTCGCCGCTGAGCGCGGGGGGCGAATGGTCTTGGTGAACCGGGCTTTTGCCGGCAGCTTCGGGTATGAGGAGCCGGAGGAGTTGGTTGGCATGTCTACGGCGGGCTTGGTGGCGCCGGAGGACCGGGACCGGGTGGCC
>CBDUVZ010000126.1:0-8030 GCA_965370805.1 uncultured bacterium
AGGGGATCGCAACTAAGAAATACTATCGTCAATTTATGCAACTAAGCACTAGTTGGCAGGCTGACCCCGACCGGTCGGATGCTCATCAAGTTCGAACACTTCAAAGACGACCGGATCAGGTCCATCCTGGGCAGGTACAACCACCTGAACCCAAAGCGAATCCAGGACCAGTACTGGCTCCTGAGCAAACAGACTCCAGGGGAGGCGTGACAACGGAGACTACAGCAACCAAGACGCGAATGCCGTCCGTCTACATCCAGGCTGCTATCGCGATGATGCTGATACAACTGGTCCACAAGGCAGTCCGCGAAATCCCCGGAGCCACAGGGTTCATGGGTGAAGGAGTACGCGGCGGCGGACCGGTCACAATCGGCTTCGCCTGCCTGCTCGCGGCAGGCATACTCCTGCTCCTGCTGCGCATCAAATGGGGCCTCCTGCTTGGCATTATTGCCGGCGCGTGGATAGTAATCCAGCCGGTCATAGTCCATCTGATTCCAGGCCGGCCGGATATCAACGGCATCTGGTGGTATCCGATCTTTCCCGTCACCCAGGGACTACTGATAGTCTACTTCTCAATCCTGGCCTGGCGCAGATGGCATCCCGGTCCGGCGAAGTCCTGAACTCCAGCATACAGCCGACCTGCCGACTCGCCGTAACTCACGACCCGATAGCCTTTTAGCGGATTCAAAATCCAGTGCCGGGTGACCCACCCGAACGTTTCCCCCTCTGCTCTGATTTCCGGTTCGATTTCCGCTTTGAGGCATGACTTCCGGAGTCATATCGCCGCTGAGTCGCTGGCTGGCTCTGGCTCTGAATCCGGCCGTGATAACGGCTCTGGTTCGGCGATTGGTTTCGGCGAAGAAACCCTCTCTCAAGCAACTGCTGGGATGCATCCTGACTTCGTCACGGAAACTCCTGCTCAAACCCGGCCAGAATGAGCCGCTCGATTCCCCGCCGGAATCCAGCCTTAAACCTGCCCTGGTTCAATCTCCGAATCGGGCCGAAAGACCATTGTTCAACTAATCACAGAGAACCAACCTGAAACAGAGGAAAAACCGGAATCAGTATCAAACCGCCGGCAAACCGTCAGTCGTGATCCGGCTTCAAGCCGCCTGCCGGAATCGCTTAACACCCGTCCGAAATCGGATAGAAGTAGAACATGGTGAGAGGAAAGCCTGGTCTGGCCTGTCGAAAGCACAGCACGGCATCCTGAGATACACGCCGGCAGGACGGCGTTCTGTCTTCCGCTTGTGATACCGGACAACACGGACCTGACCGCCCGCAAGGAGTAGAAAAATGAAGAAGCCACGCAAGTCCTCGGGGCCGAAGGAAGCACAACTCCGGCTGCTCAATCTTGATGACAAACCCGGGGACCTACCCGGCAAGAAACCGAAAGAAGAACCCGGCCCCTCGATTCAGGAGTGGCAGAGTCTCTATGCCGCGGCAGCCGAATTCAAGCAAACCGCGCCCTGGAACTGGATGTGGGACTCAGACGTGTTTGGCGTCAAGAATCCGAAGTCCGGCGAAGTCGGCTACTGCTCGGTCATGGGCAAGCTGGGCGAACACCTTGCCCTGGCGGTCTATCGCGGCTCCGAAGGTCTCACCGGTTTCATGAAGATTCAGGCCGGGGCAAAACCGAAAACGACCCCGGAGTTCTTGGAGCTCCAGGAATGCCTGATGGCATCCTTCGAGAGCCGGGACTATCTCGCCCCGGACGACCGGCGAATCATCAAGCAACTCGGTCTGAGCTTCAGAGGCCGGAACGCCTGGCCCCTTTTCCGAGGCTACCGGCCCGGATACTTCCCCTGGTTTCTGACCAGGACCGAGGCGAAGTCTCTGACCATCGTCCTGAGCCAGACGACCGGCGTCGCGATGCGGCTCAAGGATGACAAGAACCTGCTCAAACCACCAGAGCCGGACCTGCACCTGGTCCGGGTGCCGGACAGAAACGGCCAATCCTGGCATGATGAATGGCTCAAGCCCGAACCCCTGAGCCCGGAAGGACTCAAGGCTGAAGTCGACTACGAACGACTGAAACCGGGTCTTCTGGCATCGATCAGAAAAGCCGCCGTTGGCCGCGGAGGAACCTGGGAAATCGGCCTTGGGTACTTCCCGGTGCCGGTCCAGGAGGGAAAACACAATCGGCCCTACTATCCGGTGCAGATTGTGGTTATGGACCACAACTCCGGCGTCATATTCGCAACTGAGTTGGCAGGACCAACTGATTACGTTCCCATGTACCGCCGGCAATTCCTGAGCGCGGTCAAGGCTTCCGGCTGTCTTCCCGAAAGAATCCTGACCAAAGGGCCGAACGCCTTCGGGGTTCTCAAGCCGCTCACCTCGGAACTCAGTATCCCCTTGGAGCAAGCCAAACGACTGCCGCAAGTCGAGAGATTCTCGAAAGAACTGGCAAAGTCCATCCCGCTCGACCAGCACTGACGCTCCCAGGCCCAGCCTGGCGCAAGGCGTAGCGCTCAGCCGTAAGCCATCTGCCGGAATCGCTTGACTTCCGCCCGGATTCGGGTATAAACAGGACATGGTGAAGGGAAAAATGCCATCATCCGTTGAGAATCTGTATTCCCTCAATTCCAACGAAACCCGTAGCGGCATACCATCATGACCGACTTGGAACAAGCCATTCTGGGACGGTTCAAGAAAAAGCTCGCGGCGCGGCTCCGGCTGCACGCAGTCATTCTGTTCGGCTCCCGAGCCCGAGGCGATGCCGACGAATACTCGGACATGGACGTTCTGGTTGTCCTGGAAGAGCCCGCAAAACGCACGGCGCGTGAGTATGTCAGCCGTGCTGCCTGGGAGGCCGGCTTCGAGCATGGAATCGTCGTTGTGCCTGTCACTGTTTCGCGTGCGGAATGGGAGGAAGGGCCGGAACGGTCTTCGCTCCTGGCCATCGCGGTCAGCAACGATGGAATTCCGGTATGAGACGAGACGATGTTCTCCTCCTGGTCAAGTACCGACTCGAACAGGCCACGGAAACACTGGAGGACGCCAAGTTTCTCCTTGATGGAAACCGCAGCGGCAGGAGTATCATCAACCGCGCCTACTACGCCATGTTCTACGCTGTTTTGGCGTTGCTTCAGACTGTCGGCAAAGTCCCCTCCAAGCACAGCGGCGCCATCAGTCTCTTCGACCGCGAGTTCACACACACGGGTGCTTTTGCGAAGGAACTCTCCGCATCCCTGCACCTGGCATTTGAGTTGCGCCAGACTTCCGACTATCGCATCCAGGAGGTGCCGACTCTTGCCGAGGCCCGGGAGCTCTGGCAGAAGGCAGTCGCATTCGTCCGAGCGGTTGAGGACTACCTGGAGCGTAAGGGTTTCATCACAGGCCGGGACAGCAAAGTTCAAGACCTTGACGCGCCTTGAATTGAGTATTATGTCTCCGAAACTTCGAAATGTGTAAAGCGACCCCAGTAGCCCCCTGTTCCAAGCGTATGGCGTGGAGCATACGGCGTACAGCGTCCTGCTTGACACACGGGCGAATTGGAGTAAGAATTGACCGTGGTGAATGATAGCGGCCGGGCCGGTAAACGGTGGTTGTCCCTGATTCCTACCGATGAGACGTCAAAATGAAAGACCTGACCCCATCATCCCCATTCCTGCCGGCATTTGTCGACGGCGCTCCTTCCAGTCCGCAGGGCGCTGGAAGAAGTTGGCAATCATCGTCCCTGCAAAAGGCGGCACCGAGCCGCGACGAAGACCGATGCCCTGAGGTGCGCAGGGCTTCAAGATGCAAAGGAGGAGCGATGCAGAAACGCTCAGCGACCGTCGCTGTTTTGCTGTTCGCAAGTATTGCGTTCGCGCAGATGACCTGGACTCGCGCAACATCTTCGGCTGGATGGTCAGCAAGGAGCAACCACACCTCGGTTGTTTTCAACGGCAGAATCTGGGTGCTCGGGGGATTGGATGGTGGTTTCAGAAACGATGTCTGGTATTCTACGAATGGGGTGGCCTGGACTCGGGCGACTGCCGCGGCGGAATGGACAGGAAGACACGACCACACCTCGGTTATCTTTGACAACAAGATCTGGGTGCTCGGCGGGTATGATGGGGATTTCAGGAACGATGTCTGGTATTCCTCCGACGGCGTGAACTGGACTCAGGCAACCGCCAACGCCGGGTGGTCACCCAGACCTGGTCATTCCTCCGTTGTTTTCAACAACAAGATCTGGGTGTTAGGAGGGGCTTATTTGTACAATGATGTCTGGTATTCCTCCGACGGCGTGAACTGGACTCAGGCAACCGCCCATGCTGGATGGTCGTCAAGGGGCAATCATGCCTCTGTTTGTTCAAACGAGAGAATCTGGGTTATTGGCGGCTATGATGCTGGCAGTTTTTGGAGCGATGTCTGGTATGCTTCCTATGGTGGTGCGAACTGGACTCAGGCAGCCGCCAATGCCGGGTGGCCACCCAGGTGCAGTCACTCTTCCGTTGTGTTCGATGGTAAGATCTGGGTGCTAGGTGGGATGGGTTCAAGTGGTCGTTGGCACGATGTCTGGTACTCATACGACGGCGCAAACTGGACCTGTGCGACGGCTTCGGCTGAATGGTCCTCAAGATACGGACATGCATCGGTTGCGTTTGACAACAAGATCTGGGTGCTCGGTGGACGTGTCAGTAACTATGTGAACGATGTCTGGTATTCCACCGGCCTCGGCGCGGTGGAGGAGACCGGCGAGGGAGCCGAGACTCCGTTCCGCATCGCGGAGGTTCAACCCAGTCCGTTCAGGACATACGTTGAGATTGCCTATGAACTCCCCAAGGTCGCGTCCGTGAACGTGAGCGTGTGTGATGCTGCGGGAATCGTTGTGAGGAAGCTGAATTCGTGTACGCAACAAGCGGGGCGACACAGCGTTCAATGGGACGGCAGGGACGACCTAGGCAGGCAGCTTCCGGCGGGTACGTACTTCTGCCGGTTGGATGCCGGGGAGTTTCAGGCGACGCAGAAGGTGGTGAAACTCGAATGACATCGACACATCCGTTTGCAGGGCGGCACCGGCCTCAGACGAACCGTAAGCATCCGAGGTGCGCGGATACAGCATTGATACAGGGGGGGAAATGCAGAGAACCGTAGTACTCGGGCTGACGCTTGCCGTCGTGACCGCCTGCCTCGGCTGCAATGCGCTGAACAACCCGCCGAATACGCCTCTGACACCGAGTGGCCCGGACTCGGGACACGTTAACTTAACCCATGCGTTCTCTACATCTGCCACGGATCCCGACGGTGACCGTGTGCAATGCAGGTTCGACTGGGGCGATGGGTTCGGGTCACCTTGGAGCAACTTGGTTGCGAGTGGAGCCCAGATCGAGATAACGGGTTCATGGTGGTTGCCCGGCAATTATGACGTGAAGGCACAGGCGAAGGACGAACACGGCGCGACTTCAAGTTGGTCAGGTGGACATCAGATCACCATCTTTTCTGGCGGCGGGTATCTGAACCGCGTCGTCCAGGCCGTCCCGGTCGGTGATGGCCCCTAGAGGCGCGGCCGAAAAGCCCTTTGCCCGCCACATGTCCGTCGGCCAAGCCTTGATTATCAAGGACTTACGCAAGCTTGGTGTGCCGCGTCAGATCGATTTATGGGGTTTTCGGCCGGACTTCTAGGCGGTTGCCATCCTCCCGGATGGCGACTTCGTCTACGTGACGAACTGGTGCGAAAAAGGCGTCTCGGTCATCGGGCGATAGACAGGGCAGGCGGGGTCATCGTTCTCGGCGGCGTCGGATTCCCGGGAGGGGCCGTGGCTGATGCGCTGGGTGGTTGTGATGCTGTGGTTGCTATCTGCCTCGGTGCCATCTTGAAGCAACTTGCCTAGTCCAGAGCGCTGGACTCGGCTGCGTCTAGGAAGAGAAAAGAGAAAGGAGAAACGATGCGAACTCACGCATTCGCGGTGACCGCGGTGCTGGCATTGGCCGCAGCCCACACTTGCATGGCTTCGGGGCTGGCAGCCACAGCTGGTTTCGGCCGACTATGGTCGGGGGCCGGAGGGGCCTCAGGTTTCGCGGCGGAACTAGGTCTCGACGTGGACCTTGGAAGTAGGCTATCGGTCTATCCAGCCGTCACGCTCTGGACAGGCCAGGAGCGTGACGGCTGGGGAAACGTGGAGAGCATAACGGACCTCGGACCCGCTGCCTTTCTCAAGTACACGATCGGGCTGGCAGGTAGCAGCGCGGAGCCCTACCTCGCCGCGGGAGCACAGATGCACGTGCTCATGGGCTATGACACTTCGTTCGTCTACTTTGGTCCTTCGGCCCTGGCCGGAGTCGCCATACGACTCTGTCCAGGCTTGCAGTTCCCACTACAGGTGAACTACGGGCTGATATTGGGCGGCGATGCTGTCGTCAACCACTTCACGGCGAAGACGGGGCTGGAGGTAGCATTCTAGTCGGTAGGGAAAGGAAGAAAAGAAGACCAAGCAAGGGAAGTCGGTTGGGTAGACTGACCGGAATGAAGGGGTCAGGTCTTTCATTTTGACATCTCCGTCGTCCCGGCCTCCTCGCTTCCCCTCAGTGGGGTAGACTGTCCCATCGCTAGTCGGCCCAAGCGTCTTCTTCGGCGTCCAATCGAGCCTCGACCCGAACGTCTGCTTCAGCCTCAACCTGATTCTGAAGCTGAGCGTCTCGCTGGGCTTGGCTGGGATACTTCATATTCCGATAGTCCGAAGCGTGTCAAGGGCGGCAGGGAAGCGATGCCGTACGCTTCACGCCATACGCTTTGGGCCGGAGGGGGCGGTCGGGCGGGTCAGGCTGAGGTCGCCGGATTGATGGCGTCCCAGCGCTCGAACACGAACTCGGCAAGTTGGCGCAGGAGCGCGAGGTCGTGCCAGCGGCGGGTGGCGACGGAGAGCAGGTAATCGAGCTTCTGCTCGCGTTCAGGTGAACCAGGCCTGGTGGAGCCGGCGATTTTGATGAAGGATGGGATGAAGCCGCGGTAGTTGCCGAGGTTGCCGCCGGTAATGCCTGCAGCCTCAAGCAGTTTCACAGCACCGGCAATCACCGGCTCGGACAGTTTCAGGTATTCGTCCAGTTGCTTCTTGGGGTGACGGGGTCAGGTCTTGAATCTTGACATTCGCGGAGGCCGGCTGGCTGCACGCCGCCGCTTGACACACGGGCGATTTCGGGTAGAAGTTGACTGTGGTGAAAGAACAAAGAAGTTCGGCAGGAAGACGGTGGTTGTCCCTGATTCCTACCGATGAGACGTCAAAATGAAAGACCTGACCCCATCATCCCTGCGTCGACGGCTCACTGCTTGCGGCCGTCGGCTGCAGAGGAACGGCCGGGCGGGAATAGGCTAGCGTCACCGGGTTTCTCGGGTTTCTATCTCAAGTTGCCTGTGAGTTCGGCACTATGGCTCCGACCTGCTGATTTCTTCACAGCATCACATTTGGAAGGCATCGGCGAATCGCAGGTCACCGGTGGCTCAGATGAGATGCGGTTCATGATGGAAATCGCACCGGTGGAGCCATTTATCTTGCAGACGTGCCACCACCAATGGGCACCACTGCTTCCACTCGGCACATTGAGGCTGCGGTACAAACCGTCCTCGTCGTAGATCTTGACCTGCGCTCCCGAAGTAGTGATCGTACCATCCCCCGCGTAGTGATAGACCGCATAGTAGTAGTATCCACTGTACAGTCGGCTGATGACGAGGTTCTCGGGGCCGTAGCCAGTTGTAACATCGTGGTCGAGGTGTGCGTAAGGAGGGGATGTCGATGAGCCCCTGTTTGCCCAGTAGACGTGGTACGAGCTGCCGCCTATTTCGGGCGTCCAGAGATGAGTATCCAGGTCGCGCGGGTCTTCATTCCATGTCAGGGTGAATTTGTACTCGAAGTTGCGGTTCAACGTAATGTCATCGAGGAACAGCGGACCGATAATGTAGTAATCCGACCTATAGATATAGAACGAGAAATGGCCAATATCCTCGTCCATGAAGCTCAACCCATTGAGCATCAGTGATGTAAAAAAACTGGCTCTTCGCGTGTTTGTGTGGGTGATTTCCGGGGTTCCGGCATCGCTTTCTG
>CBDUVZ010000127.1:0-7884 GCA_965370805.1 uncultured bacterium
CAGGTTACATGCAGCCAGATACTTCCATCCACCCACACGAATCCACGAAGAGCCATTTTCCGAAGGGTTGTAGCACAGAGCAACCAAGCCCCAACTGCCGATGTTGATGCGCGTCACAAGCGTATTGGTCGCGGCGTCCAACACAGAAACGTGACAATCACCTTTGTCGGTGCTGTACAATCTGCCGACCGACGGCGCATAGCACATGTCACGGACGTCATACCCGGCAGCAACCTTGGCGACCTTGCGGCCGGTCATGCCGTCCAGAGCAATAACGCAATCCTTGTTCGAGCCGCCCACATACACCGCACCGTTGAGCGGGCAATACAGCATAACCTGTGGGCCGAGCAGATCACCACACAGCGAATCCGGCACGTCGATTGTCGTCTCCAGCCACTGGCTGGATGCTGCGTTCACGGTCAGGGCGAGGCCGGTTGCGATGAGCAAGAGCATTCTGCGGTTCATGCTACCTCCAGATTACACCAATATAGGCCGGAGGGGGACTCTGTCAATCGCGGTCAGGATTCCCGCACCGGCCGGCCGGGCGGCTATGTTCCGTCAGGTGCACCGGCTCCATGGACTGTTATCACGTTCGTTTCTCCTTGTTTCGGCAGTTAGCCGCCCCCCAGGGGGGCCGTCTCCGGGGCGGCTTCTTTTTCTGCTGAACCGGTTGTTGTCCGGTTCGTTTTTGCGGTTTTTTCGGTTGCTTGAACCCCGGTCTTTCGCTCGGCTTTTGATTCGGTTGCTTTGCCGGTTCCTGATTCGGATGCTGTCACGGCGCGAAAGATGGTCATTGGCCGGGTTCGTCAAACGGTTCCTGACATTGTCCTGCAAATCGCCCGGCAGCGCCGGATTGCGTTTGAGACTGTTCGGGCCGTTTTTCCGGTCGTTGTGACCGCCGCTGAAGTCCGACGTGAAAATAGCGAAAGCAGGTGTGCAATATCCCTCCTGTGCGGATTCCTAATTATACTCCGGAATCCCGTTCCTGACAACCCGGACCCGGTCCGGCGGCATCCGGCCGAGCGTTTCCGGGAGCGCTCCGTGTCCGTCCTTGACATGACCCCCAGTTCGCCTGCATTATAGGGTGTGGTGAGTATGGAGTACCCCGGTTTCTCGCCGGTTGCGGTTCAGGATGCGGTTGGGAGCGGACGCAACTGCGGAGTGCCGAAAGGAGATTACTTGTGACGGTTGAACTCAAACTGGGCGATGTATTTCTTACTCGGGGTTACAGCCCCTTGAGCAGGGCAATCAGGTTTTTCACCCGCGGCTTCGGGGAGAAGCGCACCCGGGTCAACCACGTCGGGCTTGTGGTCGAAGGCGGCAGCCTGGAGTCCGCGGTCGTTGTCGAAGCCGTTCTTTCCGTCGCCTGCCGCAAGCTCTGGCTCGGATACGGGCCGCCGAAGACGGACTCGGTTGCAGTTTTCCGGGCCACGAACCTGTCGGGGGGAAAGGGTTCGAGGGGTCAAGGGGCCGAGGGTTCAAGCGCCGCGGACGCGTTCCGCAAGGCCGACAAGCACTTCGGAGTCGTTCCCGGCGCAGCTTCACCGGATGACATCTGGGATTTCGTGGCCGAGCGCAAACCGAGCAAGTACGTGATGGTCCGGCCGCTGATACCGTTGTCAGCGGACCGTCAGGGTGACAGGTCCTGATTCTTCCAGGTCGGCCGGTCAGTCCTGCAGTACCAGCTTTGCGGAGACGGCTTGGCCGGGCGTTTCGAGGCGCATGAAGTAGACGCCGGAAGCTACGGGCCTGCCGAGCGCGTCCCTGCCGTTCCACCGGGCATGGTATTCACCGGGCGGCATGTTACCCGAAGCCAGGGTTGCGACCGGGCGGCCGGCGATGTCGTAGACTCGCAGACCGGCCGGTGTTCGCGTTCTCATCTGCCAACTGACTTTCGTGCCGTTCCGGAACGGGTTGGGAAAGGCTGTCAGCAGGGCCGGGCTGTCCGGCTTCCGGGTTCCGGTTTCCGGTTCGACTACGCCCGGAACCGGGATGTTGGTCGAGAACTTGATAGCGCGGCCCGGGACGATTTCGGTCGCGGCCCGGTGGAAGATGCTGTCGTTCACGACCGTGATGCCGACAGTCCCGGTGGAATCCTGGAGTCCGATTGTGTTGGATGCGGTGTAGTTCGCGGTGAGGTACTGGTAGACGAATTCGCTGTTGCCGTCCCGGGCGGCCAGGGTGGCATCGTAGAGGATGATCTGGAATTTGTCGAACTTGGTATAGGGCGAGCGGTAGTGGAGCGAATCCCATTCGATGATGAACCGGTGGCCGGCCGGGTCGTGGTGGTACAGGATTCCGTACCCGAATCTCGGGTAGTAGTCGTCCCAACTCGGGGCGAGCATCGGGGGCAGGTCGGTGCAGGGAAGCTCGCGGTTGGACCAGCCGGAATAGGTCGTGTGGCCGGGCGCAATCCAGCCGTTGCTGCAGATCGATACCTGGCCGTAGGTTCGGCCGTAGTAGGTGAAGAGGCCGAAGTCCGGGGGCAGTTCAATCTGAACGGTCTGGTTGTCGCTCAGATCAAGCAGGGTGCCGACGTCCCGGATTTCGACCCAGTCAAAGCTCGGGTGTTCGGGATAGGCGGTGTCGACGTCGTCATAGGCCCAGTAGAGGACCGGCCGCCGCGGGCCGTCCGGAATCGGAACGTCGGGCCGGATTTCACCGACCATGAGCCGGAACCCCAGGGTGTCGGCATACCCCTCGCCGTCGAGCAGCAGGATGCAGTGCACTCAGGTTTCGGCAGGGATGGAGCCCAGGGCGTGGACCGCGAACCGGTCGGAGTCGTTGGAGCGGGTGGAGTCAACCGGGACCGTGCCGTAGGTTCCGGTTGAGTCGGTTATGAGGAATCGCGGGTTGTCGGACCGGAGCCGGGCGGTGAGATTCCGGGCTTCGGCATTGCCGAAGTTGCGCAGGGCAATGACGAGCTCGCCGTGCTCACCAGGGTCGAACCGGCCGTTGTTGTTTCCTCCCGGAGGGCTGTCAATAACGGTGTTGTCGCGATACCCGAGCAGCGGGCCGTCCGGACAGACGCTCAGTGATATGTCGTCGGCGAAGACCTTCGCCTCGGTATGTCCGCCCCCTCAGCCGGTACATCCGGTGCCGTAGCTTTCCAGGCACACGGCAATCCGGGCCACGTTTCCGGGGTTGACTCCGGGAAGATGCATCAGTTCACCGGCGACGACGAACTCGTAGTCCTCCCAGTCCGGACTGGTCACAGCGACCACGTGCCGGGTGGCCGTGCTTCCCATGGTGCAGTTTGCGGTCTTGCAGGCGAACATCGTCTTGCCCAGTTCCGTCCCGGACGAATTCAGGTACTGAACCGTGAGCGTGGCATAGGCGTAGTAGCCGCTTCCCGACAGGTGCTCGGCGTAGAGTCTGGCCGAGCCGGAGAATTTCACCATGGTGCTGGGGATATCGACGGTCTGCGTGATTCGAGTGTAGTAGCGGTCGTACTTGTAGACGTAGGCTTCGTAGTCGGGGTCAGGATGGTAGCCGGGGCCGGTAATCGCCTGCCAGGTTCCCTGGTTGTTGTTATGCTCGACTGTCCAGTGAGTCAGGGAGTTCTCGAAATCCCCGTTCTGAATCAACTCCTGCCCGACGCCGACCGCCAGGAGCATCGGCAGCAGGAGCAAAAGGTATTTCCCGGTTCGATTATGGTCCATGCCATAACTTTAGGAGTTGCCCGGGTAGTGTCAAGCAGCGGCCGGTTTTCGGGTCATCCTTGCACGCCGCCGCTGCGCGGGCATAATTGCCCGGCCATGAATCCTGAACGCCTGCAGGCAATCCGCGACCTGTTCCCGGTGCTGGAGAAGTATCTCTACTTCAATCACGCCGGGACCGGTCCGTTGCCCCGGCCCGCGGTGCAGGCGGTCAGCGGCTACGCCGAGCAGTCCGCGCGACTGGGCAAGGTGCCGTGGCCGGAGGCGGAAGCCGTGGTCGAGCACGTGCGCGTTCAACTCGCCGAGCTGCTGCACGTCGCGCCGCGCACGGTCGCGTTCACGAAGAACACTTCGGCCGGCATCATCATCGCCATCAACTCCATCGACTGGCAGGAGGGCGACAACGTCGTCGTGATGGAAGATGCGTTCCCCGCGGTTACCTACCCGTTCCATTTCATGCTCCCGCAGATCCGCAAGCGGTGGGTGACGTCGCAACAACTGGTCCAGGGTCCGGACTGCGTGTTCGAACTGGTTGATGACCGCACCCGTTGCGTCGCCCTGCCCTGGGTTCATTTCCTGACCGGCGCGCGCTTTGATGCGACCGCTATCGCTGCGTTCTGCCGCGAGCGCGGGGTGTTCTTCATCCTCGACGCCATTCAGGGCATCGGCGTGGTCGATACCGACTTCTCGCAGGTCGGCGCGGATTTCGTCTGCTCGCACGGCGAGAAGTGGCTGCTCAGCCCGCAGGGAACCGGGTTCATGCACGTCCGGCCCGATACCCTGATGCGGATTCGGCCCGCGAACCACGGCTGGCTTTCCGCGCGCTGGGAGAACTTCAACGACATCTCCAGCCTCAAGCCGCTGTCGACCGACGCGCGCCGGTTCGAGGAAGGAACGAAGAATTACCTCGGCATCTACGGAATGCGCGAGAGCCTGGCGATGCTGCTCGACGTCGGAATCGGGGAAGTCGAACGCCGGGTGCGCGCGCTTACCGCACGCCTGCGTCACGGGCTGGAGGCGAAAGGCTGGGAGATTCTCACCCCGGCCGAGCCGGAACGTTCGGCCGGCATCATCACCTGCCGCCGGGAACGACCCTGCCCCGCGTCCGTGCTTGCCTGGCTGGGCTCCGCGAACATGGTCTGCGCCCTGCGCGAGAACCTGCTGCGGATATCACCGCATTTCTACAATACCGAGGAGGAGGTGGACCGGTTCCTGGAGCGGATGAACGACCCCGACGCGGCTACGGCCGCACCGGCCGACTGCTTGACCTGAGACTGATGCCCCGGTGCCGCAGTTCGCGGCAGAACCTGCCCGACGGTATCGCCGTTTCACCCGGCAGCACGCCGTTCCGCGCCGCCTGCCCGCGCCCGAGCATCAGGGCGACGACTGCGGTCGGGAACCCGGTGCAGCGCATCATCGCGGTCAGACCGGTCCGCTTGTCGGCATAGTCGATGAACTGGTAGCGGACAGCGCGCGGCTTGCCGTTCCTGCTGCCTTTCGCTTCGACTCTGAGCAGCACCACATCGTCGGTTTCGAAGCCGAGCGTTTCTTCGAGCAGCCGGATGAGCAGGCTCCGCGGCGAGACCCCGCGCCCGTCGACCGTCAGTTCGTCCCGGCCGCACAGCCCGAGGTCGAAGAGCAGTCGGAACTTCGCGCAGTGGCCCGGATACCGGATTGTCTTGTAGTCGAGGGTCTTCACCCTGCCGTGGAACGAATGGGGAAGGGTCGAAGAACCGCCCGAAGTGTTGAACGCTTCGAGCCTGCCGAACGGCGCGGGGAACCGGAGCGTTTCGACGTCGGCCAGCGGTTCGACCCGGCGGACCCGGCCGTCACGCAGGACCAGGCACTTTTCCGAGTACTCGTTGATCAGGCCGTTGGCCGAGAAGACGATTCCGTAGTCCAGCGGGGGACGGGGCCGTCGCGGCAGGCCGCCGACCCTGATATGGATTTCGTCGGTCGTGTCGAGACGGGCAAGTCCGTCGGCAGCGAGGATGCTGACCATTCCGGGCGCGAGGCCGCAGTCCGGCACGACCGTGACGCCTGCTTTCCTTGCCTTCGCGGACAGGGCAAGCTGGGCACGAACCACGTCGTTGTTCCCGCCGAGGTCACAGAAGTGGGTGCCGGCGTCGATTGCGGTCCTGGTCAGTTCCAGGTTCAGGAAGTAAGGCACGCAGCTCACCGCGACGTCACACGGTTTCATCAATTGTGCGACCCCGGCCCGGTCCGCAAGGTCGAGCCGGTGGGTCCTGAGCCGGGGCGAGCCGAGCCACCGCTTCAGCCCGCGCAGTTTCCCGACGTCGATATCAGCCAGGTCGATTCGTTCGACGTCATCCGTTCTCGCCAGGTCGTACGCCACCGCCCGGGCCATCATCCCGGCGCCCAGAATCAGTACTCTCATCGGCGTTCAGTCCTCGCTGCCGAAGAACTGCTTGAACGGCCGGATGATATCTCCGAGCGGTTCCAGCAGCGGGATTTCTTTCCGGTAACGGAAAGGCCGTTTCATCGGGCCCAGGAAAGCGGGCAGCGAATACCGGCCGGCCAGTCGGAGTTCGATAGTATCGTCCATGATATCCGGCAGCCTGGCGAGCAGGTCCGAAAGGTCGAGCTCAATCGTGAACGGGAACTCGGCAACAGTCGTGTCGCTGGCCGCGATGCGGACGGGAGTGCGGCGGCTGCCTTTGGCGAGCGTGTCGCCGGTCAGGGAGAGCGAGTAGTGCAGGCTTTCGATATCAACCCGGAAAGGGTTGGGGTTGTGGATTGTCAGTTCGATAGTCCCGCGTTCCATCTCCTCGAGTTCGACGCGGGAGAAGTCCACGTCAACCGGCTCGAACCTGGGGCTGCATCCGACTGCAAGCAACAGGCAGGCCGACGCGAGGACGAAGCCGATGCCGGGATTCTGCCTGCGCATGACTGGGTATACTGAGTTCCGGCGTACAGTCAAGGATGACTCGAAAACCGACATAGGAGCGAAAACCACTGATAAACACAGATAAACGCAGGCAGAGAAGGAAATGTCGAAGTGCGATATCAATCTGTGTCGATCTGTGGTATGTTTCCTCGCTGGTCATTGGGACTTGGTCATGGTCATTTCCTGACTTGGCGACCTCATCTTGCCTTCCGCATCTTGCACTTTGACTTCTGTCCTTTCCTTCCGTGTTCATCTGTGGTTCTATCCCGGTTCCTGGGGGATGACTCCGCTTTTGACAGTCCGGAACCGGACTGGTATGCTTGGCCGCCGGAATGAACAGCCAGGACCAAGTCCCCGAAGAAAGAGGCCGGAACAGCCACCGGGTCGGGATTGTCGTCACGCTGTCGGTGACCGTACTGCTGCTGGCGCTCCTGGTCGGGGTGCTGGTGCTTCACGGCCCGGAGCTCTGGCACTACTTCCGGAATCCTTCCAAACTGCGGGCCCTGGTTCAGAGTTGGGGCGCCTGGGCCCCGGTCGGGATTATCCTGGTCCAGGTAGTCCAGATAGTGATTGCGCCGCTGCCGGGAAACGCGGTTTCGTTCGTAGCCGGATATGCGCTCGGTTTCTGGCCGGCGATTCTGTGGGTGATGCTGGGAGTGGTGGTCGGCGCCGGGCTCGATTTCCTGCTGGCCCGGGTTCTGGGCCGGAGGTTGCTGCGCTACATCCTGGCGCCGGACCGACTGGCCCGGCTCGACGCCAAAGTGGTGCGCTGGGGTACTTTCTACCTGTTCCTGCTGCTGCTGATACCGAACCCGGTCGGGGACCTGGCTTACTACCTTGCCGGGTTGACGCCGCTGCCGCTGCCGCTGTTCCTGGCGCTGGTGCTGATCGGGCGGCTGCCGAGCAACTTGATCGAGTGCGGACTCGGAAGCGGGGCAACGAAGTTCGGGTGGCTGGAATGGACAATCCTGGCGGCGCTGTTCGTGGCGGTCACGGTGCTCTACTTCGCCAACCAGAAGCGGATTACCCGGTTGCTCGAACGCTGGAGTCACGTCCGGCACGTTTCGTCAAAGAGTCCCTGACCGGCATGTCCGCAGCACTTGACATGGGGTATGGATTTCAGGTCTAATTGGACATCAGGAAGTGACCGAGGCAAACAGACAGTTCAGGCGCACCCGGGAACCGGCCGGTGACGTCCCCGGGCGCTTGACCGGAACCAGGGAGGCTTAGATGCGCAAAGCGGTAACCGTGTTGCTTCTGCTGTTGGGGGGTTACAGGGACACAATACCTAACTATTGACATCCGACCTCCGCCGGG
>CBDUVZ010000128.1:0-7547 GCA_965370805.1 uncultured bacterium
CGTCTATGAGCAGCCAAATCCGCCAAGATCACCCACACAAAAGCGCGAAGAGCCTGAAGGTCTAGCCCTGCGGCGGCTCCACGGCCGGTTTGTCGGTTGCCTTCTCTTTGAGCAGGTCGGCAATCATTCCGAGCGAACTGAGCACACCCGACGCTTCGTAGGGAATGAACATCTTGCTCGCTTTGCCGTCGGCCATCTTGGCCAGGGCTTCAAGGTACTTGATGGTAATCAGGTCCTTTGTCGGCTTGCCGTTGTGAATCGCGCCGTAGACCCGCTCGATTGCCTGGCCTTCACCTTCGGCCACAGTCAGGAGCTTGAACTTCTCAGCGGTCGCCACCTTCTGTATCGCCTCGGCCTGGCCCGTGGCCTCAAGGACCCGGGCCTGACGGTGGCCGTCCGCTTCGAGAATCGCCGCGGCCTTGATGCCCTCGGCTTCGAGCACCCGGGCCCGGCGCTCACGCTCCGCTTTCATCTGCTGGTGCATCGCCTGGGTAACGTCGGCCGGCGGCTCGATCCGCTGCAACTCGACCCGGGTTACTTTCGCGCCCCACTTGTCGGTCGCCTCATCAAGCACGTCCCGCAGCTTGCTGTTGATCTTGTCGCGTGAAGTCAGCGACTGGTCCAGCGACAGATCGCCGATGAGATTACGCAGGTTGGTCTGGGCCAGCTTGATGGTCGCCAGCCGGAACTGGGCCACGTTGTACAACACCTTGACCGGGTCGGTTACCTCGAAATAGATAATCGCGTCCACCATCACGGTGGCGTTATCCTTGGTAATTACGTCCTGGGGCGGCACGTCCGCCACCTGCTCGCGGATGTCGACTTTGAGCATCCGGTCCAGGAACGGCATGATGAAATTCAGCCCGGGCTGGACCGTCCGCTGGTATTTGCCGAGCCGCTCGACGCAGGCAAGCTGGTACGGCCGGACAATCTTGATGCCCATCAGGGCCATGAAGAACACGAACGCGATAATAGCGACAATCAGTGCAACCGGCATTACTCACTCCTTTCATTCACGGGCTCCACCTTGAGGTGGGTTCCCTCGACATCAATGACTTTGACTCTCTTCCCGCCGGCAATCGGCTGGTTCGCGGTCGCCCGCCACTCCTCGCCGATCACTTTGACCCGGCCGAAGCCCGGCGGGTTGATCTCCTGCAGGACGTCGCCTTCGACGCCGCGCAGCCGGTTCGCGCCCACCGGCTCAGGTTCGGGTTTCGTCAGCCGGCGCGAGATGAGCTGCGACGCAGTCACGAGCACCGCCGACAGGCCCGCGAAGATGGCAAGCTGAATCACCCAGTTGTGGATGAAGAATGCCAGGATTCCGGTGATGACCCCGGCCACTCCGAACCATATCAGGATGAATCCCGGCACGACCATCTCGAGCGCGGCCAGAGCCAGTCCGAGGATTATCCAGAACGCCGGACCTGGTTTCAGTATCATATTCACCTACCTCTATTACACGGCATGCCGCGCGTTTATTCGATATGCTGCCCTGACATGATGGGGCGACAAAGCCCGAATGTCAAGCTCTCACTGGCTCGCTGTAAGCATGAACTCGGCCAGCCGGACGTACTCCGGCCCTTCGGGCTTGAGGATGCTCTGGAACAGGATGACCCGGTCGACCGGGAACTCGTCGCTCTGGAACTGCTGCTCGCAGGCGCGGGAGACGTCGGCCGGAACCCGCAGCCGGCCCAGGGTCAGGTGCGGGCTGAACGGCCGCCTTTCCGGCTTGAACCCGACCTGCTTCAGGCCCGACACCACCTTGCCCTGCAGCGCACACAACTCCTCACTGCCATCACCCATTCCCACCCAGACAACCCTGGCCCGGCGGGAATCCGGAAACGCACCGATGCCGCTGAGCCGGGCCGAAAAGGGTGCTGTCCCTTTCACCGCCCCGGCCAGCTTCTCTTTCGCCGCAGCGACGAACTCGTCCGACACCTCGCCGAGGAACGCCAGGGTCAGGTGCATCCGGTCGGGTCTCACCCAGCGGACGCCGGCCAGCGTCGGCCGCAGTTTCTCCTGAAGCCGGCCAATCCGGCTCCGCGCTTCGGACGACATATCCACCGCAACAAAGCTCCTCATCCTGCTCACCTCCGTTCAGCCGACAGGACCCGGCGGCACAGGTCCATTGCCGCCGTCGCGGCCCGCTCTTTCACCATCCGCCGGCTCCCGGCGAATCGGTGCCGTTCCGCTTTCACCCGGCCCCGGAACGCGACCGCGACGTAGGCCAGCCCGACCGGCTTGCCGGGAGTCGCTCCGCCCGGACCGGCGATACCGGAAACCGCAATCCCGACATCGGCAGCAAGCACCCGGCACACACCGTTTGCCATCGCACGCACCGTCGGCGCGCTGACCGCGCCGTACCGCTCAAGCGTGCTCGCTTTCACCCCGAGGACGTCCGTCTTCACCCGGTTCGAATAGGCCGTGACCCCGCCGGTGAAGTAGTCCGAACTCCCGGGCACATTCGTTATCTGGTCGCCAATCAGCCCGCCGGTGCACGACTCGGCTGTCGCCACGGTCAGTCGTTGCCGGCGCAGCAACCCACCGAGCACCTCCGCCATGCTCCGCTCCCCGACTTCGTACACCGCGTCGCCCAGCAGCCGGACAATCTCCTGCTGCAGCCCGACCAGCTTGCGCCGGCCCGCGGCATGAAGCACCAGGTCCACCCCGGTAGTGCGCGGATAGAACGCAATCCGGGCATCAGGGAACGACTTGAGGATTCGCTTCGTCCTGCCCGCAATCGTCGCCTCGGGAATCCCGAACGTCCGGACCCGAACCCGGGGGGGCACGCGCAGCGGAAATCGGTCTTTCAAGAACGGTTCGACGCCCCGGGTCATGATTGCTTTGAGTTCGACCGGAACCCCGGGCAGCAGTATGACGACCGTTCCTTCGTGCTCAATCGCCATTCCCGGCACCATGCCCGCCGGGTTGTCGAACAGCCCCGCGCCGAAAGGAACCAGCGCCTGACGCCGGGCCAGCCGCGGCATCTTCTGCCCGCGGCGGCGGAATCCCGCCGCGATGCGTCGCAGTGTCTCCTTGTGTTCGACAAGAGCCCGACCGCACAGACCGGCAACCGCTTCCAGCGTCTTGTCGTCCGGCGTCGGCCCCATCCCGCCGAGCACGAACACCAGGCTTGAGCGTGAAACCGCCTGCCCGACTTCCTGCCGGATTGCATCGGGGTCATCCGGGACCTCGACTACCCGTGCGGGCGTCAGCCCGAGGCCGGCAAGGCAATCGGAAACGAAAGCGGAGTTGGTATCGACCACCTGCCCGGAAAGCAGCTCGTCCCCGACCACCACCAACTCGACCGCCGGCAGCCCGCGCTTCAGCATCTTGTCAGCACCTGCCCGACCACCGGAATCAGCGCGGCGCACGCCCACAGCAGAAGCCGCAGGGTCAGGTTCGCGCAGACCCCGGCCAGCACGTCGTCAATCATTATGCCCCAGCCGCCGGGCAGGTTCTGCGACCGGTCGATGAACGGCAGCTTGAAGATGTCGAAGAAACGCCAGATGAGGAAACCGACCAGCATGCCCCAGATTGAAACCGGCAGCCAGAAGAAAGTGATGAGCGTACCGACCAGTTCGTCAATCGTCACCCGGCCCGGGTCCCTGCCCCAGACCTTCTCCAAATCCGTGGCCACCGGCACTCCGACGAAGAAGAGAAGGACGATAGCGAGTCCGTGCCAGAGGGGAAACGGTGCGAGGAGATAGGCCGGTACCAGCGCGAAGAAGCTGGTGACGGTCGCCGGGGCAATCGGGAAGTAGCCGGTAAACAGGCCGCTGCCGAGCAGCGCCTCGAAGAAAAGGCGAGGTCCCGCTATCGGCGGCGGCTTTTGGTGGGGAGCTTCGTTTCCCATTCCACCACCGAGTTGGCCACCACGAATATCGACGAGTAGGTTCCGACCACGATGCCGATGGTCATCACGAACGCGAAGTCCTTGATGGTCGCCGCGCCCAGAATCAGTATCGCCAGCGTGACGAAGAGAGTGGTAATCGACGTCACCACGGTCCGGTTCAGCACCTGGTTGTTTGCGGTGTTCACCACGGTGGCAAACGACGCCTTGCGCATCTTCTTCAGGTCCTCACGGATGCGGTCGGACACGACAATCGAGTCATTCACCGAGTAGCCGATTACGGTCAGAATCGCCGCAATCAGCGTGATGGTGACCTCCTTGTTGAACATGGAAACCAGCCCCAGGGTAATGACGGCGTCGTGGACCAGCGCCATCACCGCACCGAGTCCGAACCTGAAATCGAACCGGAAGCTGACGTACATGAGGATGCCGATGATTCCGATGAGCACGGCCAGCAGCACCTTGCCCTGGAGCTCCTTGGAGATGCGCGGGCCGACTGTCTCCTCGCGCAGAATCTCGAACTCGTTCTCCGGGAACGCAGTCTCCAACTGCCGCCGCGCCTGAACCGAGAAAGTCTCCGCCCCGCCGGTCAGCTCCTTTGCCCGGACCCGGATGAGGAAATCGCCGGCATCGTCCTGCTGGATGGAGGCACCGCTTTCACCGATTGCGTCCATCGCCGAGCGGACCGCGTCAGTTGCGACCGGCTGGTCGAATCTCACCTGAAGCAGCGTGCCGCCGGTGAAATCAACCCCGTAGTTGAACCCGCCGTGCAGGACCACACTGAGGACACTCAGCACAACCAGGATACCGGAAACCACGAAGAACGTTCGGCGACGCCCGACGAAGTTGATGTTGGTCTGCTTGATGAGTCTCATATCATATCCTCAGCTTCTTGACTTCGAACCGGCTCAGGAACCAGTCGAAGATGAACCTCGTCAGGAACACCGCGGTAATCACGTTGATTATCAGTCCCGCAATCAGGGTTATCGCAAAGCCTCGCACCGGACCGCTGCCGATGAAGTAGAGCGCGATTGCGGTAATGACCGTCGTGACGTTGGCGTCGATAATCGTCACCAGCGCCCGATCGTAGCCGGTATCGACCGCGGCCATCGTCGTCTTGCCGGCGCGCAACTCCTCCCGGATTCGTTCGAATACCAGCACGTTCGCGTCCACCGCCATACCGATTGTCAGCGCGATGCCGGCCATTCCCGGCAGGGTCAGGGTCGCGCGCAGGCCGGCCAGAACCGCCAGCAGGAAGAATACGTTGAATATCAGGGCGAAATCCGCCAGGACTCCACCGGCCCCGTAGTAGATGACCATGAAGAGCAGCACCGCCAGCGCGCCGATCAGCCCGGCCAGGATGCCGCGGCGAATCGAGTCGTTGCCGAGCGACGGCCCGACCGACCGCTCCTCGACGTATTCGAGCGGAGCCGGCAGAGCACCGGACCGGAGCACAATCGCAAGGTCGCGGGCCTCGTCCGGGTTCACTTCATGGGTCGTGATCATCGCGTTGCCGTCCGGTATCCGGGACTGGATGACCGGCGTCGATTTCACGACGTTGTCGAGGACGATTGCCAGCTTGCGGCCGATGTTCCGGCCTGTGACCTTGGCGAATACGCCCGCTCCCTTCTTGTCCATCTTCAGACTGACAATCCAGGTGTTGGAAAGCGACGGGTCCGACCCCTGGTAGGGCGAAGGCCGGGCATCCTTGATTGCCGAGCCGTAGAGTTCCGCCTCGGACTTGAGGAGATACAACCGCCGCACCGTCCGGCCCTCATGTTCCTCGGCCGGACCGAACAGGAACTCGTAGCCGTCGGGCCAGAATTCCCGCGCGCTCAGGATCATCGCCTTGAATTCACGGTAGTCGGCGCCGTCGATTCCGAAATCGCCGCCGATAGTCTGAACGTAGCTCAGGAAGCTCCCGGCCTCGTCCGGCTCGAACTGCTCGGTCCAGGCGGTATCTTCGCCGGAGGAGTCGATGCCGCCAAAGGTCTCCAGGGAATCGACCGCCGCCTCGGCCCCGGGGCTCTCCACTTCTTCCTCTTCCTCGGATTGCCCGGAAAGCATCGCCTCAAGCTTCTCATCCACTGTCTTCAAGGCATCATAAGTAATCCGCTCGTCGGCGACGAGTTGGAACTCAAGCTGTGCGGTCTGGCTGATCAGGGTCTTGGCCCGCTCCCGGTCCACACCCGGCAACTGGATGAGAATCCGGTCCTGACCGACTTTCTGGATTATCGGCTCGTACACCCCGAACTCGTCGATCCGGTTGCGGATTACTTCGAGTGCCCGGTCACCGGCATCCCGCGCTTCTTCCTTGGTGAGCTTGGACTTGTCGACCTCAAGCACGAGGTGCATTCCGCCCACAAGGTCGAGACCGAGATGCAGGGCCCGCTTGTGCAACTGGCCGGTCTGCTTCTGGAACTGGCTCATCTCGAGCCGCACCTTCAAGCTGTCATCCCGGGTCGTTGCGCTCGCCAGCTTCTCATCGAGCGCCCGTTCCTGTCCGGGCATCATGAAGTAGAGCTGGAAAGTGGGATAGAGCGAGTAGATGGCCAGCCCGATTGCCACAATCAGTATCGCGAACTTGAACTTGGCGCCCTTCAAGAGTACACCTCCACAATGCGCTTCATCTCGGCGACCGCTTCCTTCAGCCCGACCATGACTGCCCGGGCCACGATTGCGAAACCGATGCTGAAACCCTCAGCGATATCCATTTCGAGGATGGGCACGACGTCGACGTATCCAAGCCCGTGCCCGACGTGAACTGCAAGTCCCGATTCCTGCGCGGAACCGGCCGCTTCGGCCATCCGGACCAGAATTCCGGCCCGCTGGGATTTCCTGCGGCAGTACTCGTCAGTATTGAGTTCTACAACCTGCGCACCCAATTCGGCAGCCGCATCAATCTGCTTGCGCACCGGCTCGACGAAGACGCTCAGCCTGATGCCGGCCCGCCTGATCCGCCGGGCGAACGGCCGCAGCTTGGCAAGACGCTTCGCCACGTCCAGTCCGCCCGAAGTAGTCACCTCGGTCCGGAGTTCGGGCACCAGCGTCACCTGGTCAGGACGGACCCGGACCGCGAACCTGGTCATCTCTTCGGTCGCAGCCATCTCGACCGTCAGTTCGGTCTTCACTGTCTTGCGCAGGAGTTCCACATCACGCTCATTGATGTGCCGCCGGTCCCGACGGAGATGGACCGTGATTCCATCGGCCCCACCCAGTTCGACCAACGCCGCGGCCTGGACCGGATCAGGAAACGTCTCCTGCCGGGCCTGGCGCAGAGTCGCAATATGGTCGATATTCACTGAGAGCGTGTGCACGATGCTGCGGATTGTAGGCGAGAAACCAACCAATGTCAAGGAGCCGGTCTTCCTCTGTCAAACCCGGACGAAAATGTCATAGTGAATACCGAGCGAAAACGTCATACCTACCACTATCTAAAACCAGTCAAGAGCCATAGTCGTTACCTTAATTCCTGGACCCGGATCGCGCCGGTTCTGGGGGGAAAAACATGCACCGAGCTGTCAAACCATTCCTGGCCGTCAACCTTGGCACCGACAAAACAGGGAGTGCGTTTACCGAGCAGGAGTTGGTAGGTACAGCCTTGGTAGGAAATGGTGTCATCGTTGGCGACGGTGCGGCTGGCTTTCGCGCAGAGCACGGTGTGCAGGTCGACTCCTTTCGGGACAGTACGGAA
>CBDUVZ010000129.1:0-7338 GCA_965370805.1 uncultured bacterium
ATCCAACAGCCCGACTTGACATTTCGGGCAGATCCAATTCTGAGGAAAGACGCAAGGTCAGTCAGTAGCGTGCCAACTCCAATTCCCGTACTGTCGGGCACGCTGCCGGTGTTCCAGGCCGGGACGCCGGGGAGAAGCCCGGTAACGATTTTACTGTTGACTTGCCTTCCTTTTATCGTTAGAAGAATGCACTACCTGAACTGGAGGCTCTATGAATCGGCCCGAAAAAACAGCACCGCAGCAGCAGGAACCGGGAAAGAACTACAGTACGGAGTCGCGCCTGATATACGGCAAGAATGTTTCCCAGCGCTGGGACTTCGACCGCCATGTGGTCCCGCCGATTTCCGCGTCAACCAGCTTCCGCTTCCGCTCGGTCGAGGAGGGCGCAGATGCTTTTGCTGCCTTCGCTGACCGGGCCGGCGGGGCCGACCGGCGTGAGTTCCGCTACATCTACGATCGTCTCGATGAACCCAACAAGGACCTGCTGGAAGAACACCTTGCAATTGCTGACGAAGGAGACATTGCCCTGGTTTTCTCGACCGGCATGGCAGCGATTAGCGCCTTGCTTGCCGTCCTGTTGGAAGAAACCCGGGACGGCGTGAAAGACAAACTGATCGTCCACATGCCCGTCTACGGCTGCACTAATGATCTGCTGAGAAAACACCTCGAACTCCGACTGCGCTTCCCGGTACAGCATGTTGACCTCTCAGACCCGACCCGACTCGCGGACTGCCTGACTCCGGACACGCGGGCAGTGTACTGTGAAACCCCGGCCAACCCCACAATGAAACTCGTGGACATCGCCGTCCTGGCTCGCGTCATCGCCGAGCACAACGCGAAGCACCGACGCCCTGTTCTTCTGGTTGTCGACAACACCTTTGCTTCACCCTATTGTCAACGTCCCCTCACTCAGGGAGCGGATTTCGTCTGCTACAGCCTGACGAAATCAATCGGCGGGTTTGGCACGGTGATGGGCGGCTCAGTGGTCACTACGAAACGGCAGATGCCCATTGCAGGACAACTGATACAACACCGGAAGGACACCGGGGGTTCTCTTTCTCCAAACAACGCATGGCACATACTGGTCTACGGAATCAGCACCCTGCCCCTGAGGATGCGCCGGATGCAGGAAACCGCTGCCGTTGTCGCTCGGTTTCTTGATGCCCATCCGAAAGTCGGTCTGGTATCATACCCGGGCCTTGCGTCTTTCGAACAGCGCGGAATCGCTGAGAAACAGATGGTCGACTATGAAGGCCACTTCGCACCGGGAAATATGATTTACTTCGAACCGGAAGCTGCCTCCCCGGAAGCAAGACGAAAGACTGCTGCAGCCTGGATGAACCAGATTGCCAAGAATGCTTACGTGGTGACACTGGCGGTCAGCCTGGGACAGATCAGGACATTGGTTGAACACCCGGGTGGAATGACGCATGCGGTGGTGGACGAAAAAGACAAAGAAATCGGCCATATTGACCCTGGAGGTATTAGGCTGTCAGTTGGGATTGAAATGTCTTCAGATATCATCAGCGACCTCGAAGCAGGACTAGCAACGGGGTTACCTGCGAATGAGTAGATAACTACTTATTTGTAGTGTTTATTACTACTACCCTGTTACCGCGAGGTACCCTGCGGCAAAGCAACAAATTCAATTTCTAGATTTGTTGTTGTTGTTTATGTATGTGGATAGTGGGAAAAAGGGTTGGAACCCGTCGAGCTGGCGAGAATTCCAGCCCTTGTGACTCGGGGATATCGAGTGGACAAGTTGGTGAACAGGTACACCCATTTGCTTGTTCACTTCCTTGTCCACTGGTTTATCCCCTGTTTATCCCGGAGGTTAGCTTGTCCAGTCGAGCAGCAAAGGATATGTCCTGAGTCCTCAGCCGTTCGACCTTATTGATGGCATGCATGACCGTGGTATGGTCCCTACCGCCAAAGCTGAAGCCGATTTCCTTCAGGGATACGTTCAGTGTCTTGCGCATGATGTACATGGCGACTTGTCGGGCGAGCGCCAGACGTTTGGTCCGTCGGGTTCCGGTTATGTCCGTGACGGCAAAGCCGAAGTGCTGAGCGGTCATGAAGATTATTGTTTCTCTGCTGGCGGGTTCGCACTGACCGACCAAGTCCTTGAGTGCTTCTTCAGCCAGTTCGACTGTTACGGGCCTGTCTGTAAGGGAAGCCAGCGCGAGTAACCTTATGAGGCAGCTTTCGATTTCACGGATGCTCGACCTAGCTCGCAGTGCAATATGGTAGGCCACATCATGCGGCAACTCCCGGTTCTCGAGGGCCGCCTTCTGCTTGATGATGGCAATTCTTGTTTCGAGGTCCGGGGCTTGTATGTCAACGACCAACCCGGAGCCAAGTCGTGAGGCGAGTCTCGACTCAAGCGTCGGGATATCCCTTGGAGGACGGTCGCTGGTGAAAACGACTTGGCTGCCGGCGTCGTGGAGGTGGTTGAATATGTGGAAGATCTCTTCCTGGAGTCTTTCCTTGCCGACGAGGTAGTGGATGTCATCTAGGAGCAAGAGGTCCAACTGGCGGTACTTGTGCTTGAACTGCAGGCGCGTGTTCTTCTCAATCGCCTGGATCAGTTCGAGGAACAGTGTTTCCGCAGGCACATAGTAGATTTTGATGTTTTTCCGTTGTCCTAGGGCATGGTTCCCGATGGCCTGCATCAGGTGGGTCTTGCCGAGTCCCACGCCGCCGTACACGAACAGTGGATTGTACGTCGAGCCGAGACTTTCCGCTACGCTCCGGGCAGCGGCGCAGGCAAGGCGGTTCGACTCGCCGACGATGAAGTTAGTAAATGTGTACCTCGCCTGTAACCGGTAGCTGGTGGTCTTCGCGTTCCTGGCCGGGTCCGTTTCGTTCTGCCGGCGGAGAACCGCCGCATCGGCCGCATCGCGCGCCCGGAATGAGAATTCGAACTCCTGTCCGGTCAGAGAGCTCAGAGCAGACTTGATGTCGGCAGCATAGTGCTGTCCTATCCACTCAGCGAAGAACGAGTTGGGGACTTCTATCTCGAGCTGGCCGCTTTGAACCAGCTTGGCCTTTGTCGGAGCCAGCCACGTCTCGAAGCCCTCCCGGCTGAGGCGCAGCTCGAGGAGTTCCAGCACATCAGCCCATAATCTGGCGACATCAGCGGCCGCTCCGCTTTTCGGGTGCGTGCGCACCGGACTGTCTGTAACAGCCACCTACCACCCCTTTCAGCACAAATCGATAGCAAGAAGGTCTACGACTTATCCACAAACTTGTCCACAAAGAATGTGGATACAATAGCAACACGCGGAGGAAGTTACGCCTCCGGCCGGAAACCAGTCCACAGATTGTCTGATTAGTCCGTTGCCAGAGGCATGATAGGCAACGCGGGTCCAGTGTCAAGGACAGAATCCAAATTGCCGGTCAGTTTTCGGCCCGATGGCGAGCCGGGGGCTGCCTTCCTAATCGGTGCCTGCCGCCACGACTTGGCCCAAGGCAACGCCGCCGTCATTGACCGGGACCAGTTGATTGCAGGCAACGAGGAATCCATGCCGGTTCAGCGCTGACGTAACGCCTTGGCGTAAGCGACCGTTCTGGAAGGAACCGCCGGACAGGAGAACAGTGTGGGTTCCATGGAGCCGGGCCAAGTGGTTGGCGGCCGTGACCGCTGCCCGGACGATTGTGTTCTGGAAACGGGCGGCAACAACTCCGGGTTCTACGCTGGCGAGCAGGTCGTCGAGCACGCGGCAGATTATGGGTTCCGGGTTGATCAATACCGGTTCGTTCTTCAGGTTGACCAGTTGTCCGTCCATGTAATGTCCCGGCTCACCGGGCAGGCTGGCAGATTCGAGCGCGATTGGCGCCGCGCCTTCGAAGGAGGTATCCCGGCTTACACCGGTAATGGCAGCGACGGCGTCGAACAGGCGTCCCAGACTGGAGGAAGGAATACCATGGCCTGTTTTGAGGCTGGCTTTGACTGCGGCGAGATGGCGAGCCAGGTGGGATCCGCGCGGGACCTTGCGACCTGAGTGAAGCAGAAAGGCTGCAGCCAGCTTGGCCGGGTCAGCGACAGCGTGTCCGGGTTCAATGAGGTCCAGGGTCTTCAGGTGTCCGACGCGTTGCCACGAGAAGTCCGCGTTGACAAGCAGGAACTCGCAACCCCAGATGGTGGCGTCGGGGCCGTAGCCGGTGCCGTCGAACGCCAGACCGAGAACCGGACCAGGAATACCGTGCTCGGCCATCACCGAAGCTATATGAGCAAGGTGGTGTTGAATCCGATAGAGCGGTAGCTTCCGCTTCCGGCTCAGGTGCTCAGCCAGGCGGGTAGACGGATAGTCGGGGTGGAGGTCGCAGGCGATCCGCCGCGGTGCTATTCCGGTCCAGTCGATGTACCGGTCGAGGGTCTCTAGGAGAAACCGTTCGGCGCCCGGTGACGCCAAGTCTCCGATGTGCGGACTCAGGAACACCCGATTGTCCTGGGCCAGGGCAAAGCAGTTCCGGAGACCGGCCCCGAGCGCCAAGGTGGGTTGTTTCACGTGAAACATCGGGCTGAGCAAAACCGGCTGAGGGGCATAGCCTCGGGCTCGGCGGACCAACACGGAAGTCTGACCTTCAAGCACAACCGAATCGTCGCACCGATTGGCGATTGGGCGGTCGTGAGTAAGCACAATGTCGTATGTGCCGGAGAGGTCGGTCCTTAGTTCCGATACGGTTGCTGTAATCGGCTCGTCTTTCCGGTTGGCGCTTGTCAGCACGAGCACAGGTGCCTTTCCTGTCTGCTGCTTGATTCCTTCGAGCAGCACGAAGTGCAGCGGCGTGTACGGAAGCATGACGCCGATCCGTCCATTCCCGGGGGCAACCAGGCTGGAAACGTGCAGTTCCGGATAGGATTTCTTGGGAAGCAGCACGATCGGGGCTGCAGCGGAGTTCAACAAAGCCCTTCCGGCGCGGCTGACCCGGCAGAACCGGCTCGCCACGGCGGTGCTGTCGCACATGACCGCCAGCGGCTTGGCGGGTCTGTTCTTACGACGGCGCAGCTTCCGCACCGTCTTGTCACAGGTGGCATCACAAGCGAGTTGGAACCCGCCCAGGCTCTTGATGGCCACGACTTTGCCGGCGGCAATCGCTCGGGACGCCCTGTCGATGGGATGGCCGGGCAGCAGTTCGCCTTCCGGGCCAAGCAGCCTGATGGTCGGTCCGCATGCCGGGCAGGCGTTTGGTTGGGCGTGAAAGCGGCGGTTGGTCGGGTCGTCGTACTCGCGGCGGCAGTCCGGGCACATTTCGAACGCACGCATCGTAGTCCTGGGTCGGTCATAAGGAAGAGACTCGACTATCGTGTAGCGGGGCCCACACTGAGTGCAATTGGTGAAAGGGTAGCGGAAACGTCGGTCTTCGGGGTCATGCAGTTCGCGTCGGCAGGCAGGGCAGGTAGCGATATCGGGAAGCACCTCGGCACCGGCATCAGCACCCGGACGGCTCGGTATGATCCGGAACGACTTGAACGTGCGACTTCTGGTGACACGGAAGGAAAGGGATACTATCCGGGACAGAGGTGGAGGCTTGGCTTTCAGACGGGCGATGAACTCCTGTACCTTCCTGCCCTGGGCGACGATTTCAACGCCCCTTGATGAATTGGCGACAGTGCCGACGATGCCCATGGAGATTGCCAACCGGTATACGTGAGGGCGGAACCCCAAGCCCTGAACCTGGCCGCGAATTGATACCTTGACAGCATCAATCGTACGAGACACCCTAACGATTCTGCCTGCAGAACGGTTGGTTCGCTACGCCGTGCCCGTCCTGCTAGCCTTCCTCTACCGGTTTCGCCGGGGCCTCGGGAGCCGGGTCTTCCTTGTCCGGTGCGGGCGGAGGCACAACCGGTTCAATAAGCGCATCTTCGTCATCAGGGATTTCGAGGACGTTCTTGTCGTCCTTTTTCTTGGCCAGGACTACGTAGATCAGGGTGTTTCCAGAGTACCAGACTGAGCAGCCGTAGGCGACGACCGTGAGGACCACGATGTACAGTGCGGCCCCGACCAGGACTGACGCTACATCGACGCTCCAGCTTATCGAGGTGTATTCAGTCGGCAGGTACGCCTGAGGAAAACCGCAGGTCTTGGCGCAGAAGACGAAAAGCTGTCGTAGCGGCTCCGGACGCAAGTTGAGCTTGAAGTAGAAAGCCGCGTTGGAAAAGACTTCGGTGACTTTGTCGCCCGTGAAGGCTCCGAGTACCAGGTGACCGATTCTGCCGGCGGCGCTGGATGCGAACGCAAGCAGAAGGGAGCCGAACTTGGCCAGCACGGCAACGGTAGCGAGGTACCACACGAGTCGGGCCGGCTGCTCGTTGACGCAGGAGAACACTTCAAAGATCGTATCGAAGGTGTCGTTCTTGGTCGAGCCGACGATGCTTGGGCCGATCAGAAGACTGAAAAACAGGACGACCAGGAGATAGACGATGAACAGGGAAGCGGCGAAGGCCGGGATCGCCAGGAGGCCGACCGCCATCTCACCGAAATACGGAATTGCACCAAGGAGACTCAGGATGAGACCGGCGATGACGACCAGGGCGATGAAACCGACGAGTAGCAGCGGGCTGGCGAAGACGGACGCCGAGTGTTTGAAAGCGAAACGGAAAGCCTCCTTTGACTCGTAGAACTCGTCTCCGCGCAACTGCTCGTAGGTTACCTTGGACACGGCCGTGCCGGCAAGAAGGACGGAGCAGAAGGCAAAAAGCAGGCCGACTGCGAAGATGACCCATGAGTACCAGACGAACGGGTAAAGCGGTTCAGGAAACGGCAGGAGCCGGAAGCTCCCCCAGACGGTCAGGAACTCGTGGCCGGAAACTATGTACGCCAAGTAGGTCAGGAAGGAATAGCCGACGAACCCGAAGAGCAGACCGAGGAACATCATCCAGATTTTCTTGGCTGAGAAGCCGAGCCGGAGGGAACGGAAGATGTCTTTGTAGCCAAAATGCAGCTTTGTCATACCGGAACTCCTTTCAGCGGGCCGCCGGGATCATCCTGCGGCCCAGTGTGAGATGGAATACGGAGGTCCTCAACGGAAGAAAGTCTTGACGAGCCATAGAATCAGGAGGAGCAGGGCGGCCATGGTACTCAACAGCACCCACTTGATCGGCAGCCGATAGCGCCTTTCGGGGAAAAGCCGACGTTGGAAACGAACCATTCAAGAACATCTCCACAAAACAACGCAGGCAGTTCGCTCCATGTATCCGTGGAGTGTATCAACGAACACCAAACTGGACTCCAACACCGAATTATGCTAGCGGTCGGCGTTCTCTTGTCAAGAGTCCGGTCTTCCTCAGAAATAATCTGCCTGAAAGGAAGTTGTTTACTCAGAATTAAT
>CBDUVZ010000130.1:0-7309 GCA_965370805.1 uncultured bacterium
GTCGGTGAGTCGCAGGAGTCCCGGAGCATCGTTCCTCAGCAGCAGGGCGGTATGGTCGAAGAAGATGCTGCTGGGTACCAGCCCGAGCAGTTCCTCGACGTCGGCCAACTCGATCCCTTCGGGCCGATAGGTGGCAAGCTGGTCGAGTATGCTCTCGCCGTCGCGGATTGCGCCGTCGGCGCGGCGGGCGATGCTGAGCAGTGCTTCGTCGGAAACGGTGATGCTCTCCTTCCCGGCCAGCCAGCGCAGCCGGCCGGCGATCTCCCCGGGTGTTGCTTTGCGGAAGTCGAATCGCTGGCAACGCGATATGATGGTAGTCGGTACTTTGTGCGCTTCGGTCGTGGCGAAGATAAACCGGGCATGAGGTGGGGGTTCCTCGAGCGTCTTCAACAGGGCGTTGAACGCCGGTTCGGTGAGCATGTGGACTTCATCGATGACGTAGACCTTGTAGCGCAGCGAGCTGGGCGCGTACCGGATGCTCTCGCGCAGTTCCCGGATCTGGTCAATGCCGCGGTTGGATGCCCCGTCGATTTCCAGGACGTCCATGCTGCGCGACTGGGCTATTTCAGTGCAAGCGGAGCATCGATTGCAGGGGGTGACCGTCGGCACGTCGGATTCCAGGCAGTTCAGGCTCTTGGCGAGAATCCGGGCGGTCGTGGTCTTGCCGACGCCACGGGGACCGGCAAACAGATAGGCGTTGGCGATTCGATTCCGCTCGATGGCTTTCGTGAGGGTGGCCTTGACGTGTTCCTGGACGAGGAGTTCATCGAAGGTCCGGGGTCGATACTTGAGTGTCAGGACGTCCGGATTGCTCATTGAGGGAATGCCGAATGTCGATTTCCGAATTCCGAACTCGGCATCTGTGTCAATCCGTATTTATCTGTGGCTCTGTTCCCGGTGGTTGTTCTCATTCGGCATTTGGAATTGAGCCATCGGATGGCACCTGCTCCTGCGTCGCAGAACGTCATTCGCAATTGCATCGTCATTTCTTCATTCCGGTCGTGCGGCACCTTCGCCCCGGCGTGGAGAGGGTCAGGGAAGCGTCGGCTCCGGCCAGGTTTGCTTGCGACTGGCCGTCGGGCCGCGTACCGCTGCTACCTTCCGGTCCTGGCGGGGTTGGCGGTGACAGCCTTCGCGAGGCCCGGCTTTCATCGTCAACGAACATCCCGGACCTGGTTCGCCACGGACAGGACTCACGGTGCTTTTTCGACCCCGCATAGGCGGGTTTCGGGTTGCAGGGGACCGCCAACCCCCCGTCTAGCACGACCGGAATCCTATGAAATGTCGAATGCCGATTTGCGACTTCCGAATTCGTCAGCGCGTCATCTTGATCGGTTCGACGAAGATGTCCCTGGTGTCGATTTTCTCATCGAAGACGCCAACTGCTGTCAGCCGGTCGGCCAGCGCTGAAACGGCGGGTTTGTTGATCTCCACCAGCTTCTGCAGTCCGGGCAGCCGGCAGGTACTGCAGGCTTCGGCGCAGTCAGGGAAGTACCTGGCCAGTACCTCCCGCGCGTGGTCCTTCCTGGTTTCGGCCAGCGCCAGGGCCTCATCGGTGCTGATTCTCAGCCGGGACAGAAAAACCTTGCTCAGATTCAGGTAGTCCGGAGCGAAGCCGACCGCGGCACCGGGGAACGGCGCGGATACGTACTGGGGCAGGGCTCCTGGCTGGATGACCCGGAATTCACTCGAATCGAGCACGCAGATCAGGGGCTCCAGCAGCCAAGCGGCGTCGATTTCGCCGGCCCGGAGCCTCTCGGTCAAGGCCGAGAACGGGACTTCGACCACGAGCATCTCACTGTCGGTCAGGTTGGTGTTCTTCACGAAAGGCGGGATGCAGCCACGCAACTGCGGAGGATAGCCGAGTTTCTTTTTCTTCAGATCGGAGAGGCTCTTGATGCGTGATCCCGCCGGGACGACGATAGCGTCGACCGGCAGCGACTGCCGGAAATCCATGGAAATGAAGACCTTGAGCGTATCCTGGTGTTCGATCATCCGCCGGAATATCGCTGCATACGGGAACACCCCGATGTCGATATCGCCGGCGAACAACCGCTCAAGGGCCTGGTCAGGATCAGAGTAGAAGACCAGCTCGGGTATGATGCGGTTCTTGACGAACAGGGAGTCGTCGATACCAATCAGAAAGAGAAGGCTGCTGGCCGAGTTGTCGCAGGCAATGCGGACCGTCCTCGGGCGGCCTTCCTGAATCTGAGGATAGAGGATGACGGCCACCAGCGTCAGGGCCAGGACTACGATTACGGTATTCAGCAACTTGGTCATTGTTACAATCCTCCCGGACTACTCGCTCAGCTCACCGTACTTCTTGAACGCGGCAAGGGCCTTCTTGGTTTGCTTCGTTTCACGATAGCAGTGGCCCAGATTCTGCCAGGCTTCGGCATTCTGCGGGTTAAGGTCAAGCACGCTCAACAGACTCGTGATTGCCGTGTTGAACATCCCGGCAGCATCATCCGCCCGCTCCGCATCAACCCAGGCCAGTCCGATGCCGGTCTGGGCGACCCCGAGCAACAGGTAGATATTCTCGAGTGCGCCCGGTGGCTCAAGGCTCAGGAACATGCTCGGAACGTCCTCGGCAGTGGCTGCCTCGAAGTTCTCCTGTTCCTTCAACTCGGGGAAGTAGACCCAGCGGTAGTTGCCGGCCGGGTACCCGATAGTCGCCAGAACGCTGTCGATAGCGCCGGCGAGAGCACCCTCCAGCGAAAGATAGCCGGTTTCGATTTTCTCCGGCGTAATCAGCTCCAGCAGCGAATCGTGCCATTCGACCGGGAGTTTCTCCATCCCGACCACCGCGCCGTCGACTACGCGTTGGAACGAGACCGCGGCCAGGCTGTCATTCTGGGCCTGGTACTGGACGATGCCGAGATTGAATACGGCGGCGAAATCATACGGGTCGTATTCGAGGGCGGTTTCGAAGTGCGATTCCGCCCGGTCCCGGAAAGCGACCGCGTCATCCCCTTTGAATTCGGACGACGCACGCAACATTGCCGAACCGGCGCGGGATGCGGAGACATTCAGGTTATTTGCCGCGTAGAAGAGCCTTGAAGCCAGTTGGGCTACCTGCGCGTACTGCTTTTCGGCTTTCAGGTCTTCCTCGATGAAGCGCTTCAACTCCGCCTGGTTGCCGGCACGACTCCTGGCCACCAGGCCCCGGGCGACTTCATCAAGCTGCCCGGTGTCGTCATTCCCCAGTTGCTCGCCCAGCGTCTTCACCGCTTCCTTGAATTGCTTCTCATAGATGCCGATTGCCTGGTCGTAGTACGACGCGCACGAGTCCCAGCGAGCCTGTTTCATTTCCTCGGGCCACAGGCTGTCCGGCTTCTGGAGATAGTAGAGGCCAATCAGGCTCAATCCCTGCGGGCTCTCGGGGTCCAGTTCAACCATCTCCCGGGCCGTTGCCAGCATCTCCTCGTACCGGTCGAGTGCGCTGTAGGAATTGGCCACTAGCGAATAGGCGCTCGACTTGGTCGGGTCGATTTTCAGGGCGGCCAGCGCAAAGACCAGGCTCGAATCGTAGACTCCGGCGTTGTAGGTGTTGCGGGCCGTGTTGATCAGGGCGGTCCGGGCCCAGTACTGCCACTGTTCGTCCTTCTGAATCCGTTCAGCGCAACCCGAATCCGCGTCAAGGGCGAACCGGAAGTGGTCCGCCGCGGTCGCGGAATTGCGCAGTTGAGCCTCGCCCAGACCCAGCCAGGTATGGATCTCGGCCAGTTGGGTATTCTCAACCTGTCCACCGTACTGCTCCAGGGCCTTGCTGAACTGTTCGACAGCGCGCTCATAGCGGCCACCCGAATAGTGGATCCGGCCGCCGCGCATCAGCGCGTCGAGTGGAACAGTCTGGGCTATCACTGTCGCCGGCGCGCAAGCGGCCAGGATGGCGCCAACCGCCGCGGACCGAATCAACGTCAGGATTGACGGACCTAGAATGCGCACTTATCCTCCTTGGAACTGAGTTGCTGCGATGTGCCATCCGCCGGCACTGCTCCCGGAATCATAGCCATTTTGCCACTGGTGTCAATACGCACAACGCTCTACGCACAACGCTTTACGCCCGAAGCGTCCTGCGTCAAGCGTCATTGACATTCGGGCAGCAACAACTATAGTTGGGCTCGCATGAAAGAAAGAGTCCAGCCGGCACAGCCCGCCCAGGAATCCATCGGTCCGGTCTACATCGAAGACGAAATGCGCAGTTCCTTCCTGGACTACGCGATGTCGGTGATTGTGGCCCGCGCCCTACCCGACGTCCGCGACGGCCTCAAACCCGTCCACCGCCGCATCCTCTACACCATGCACGAAATGGGACTCCTCTCCAACAAGCCCTTCCGCAAGTCGGCCTCAGTCGTCGGCGACGTCCTCGGCAAGTACCACCCGCACGGCGACAGCGCGGTCTACGACTCCATGGTCCGCATGGCCCAGAGTTTCTCCCTCCGCTACCCGCTCGTCGACGGCCAGGGCAACTTCGGCTCCATCGACGGCGACGCCGCCGCGGCCTACCGGTACACCGAAGCCAGGCTCAAGCCCCTCGCCGGTCAGCTCCTCGCTGACCTCGGCAAGGACACCGTTGACTTCCGGCCCAACTTCGACGACCGGCTCAAAGAACCCCAGGTCCTTCCCGCCGCATTCCCCAACCTCCTCGTCAACGGTTCCTCCGGCATCGCCGTCGGCATGGCCACCAACATTCCCCCGCACAACTTCGCCGAAGTAGTCGACGGCCTCGTTGCCATCATCGACCAGCCCGATATCGACCCGAAGAAGCTCCTGAAACACGTCAAAGGCCCCGACTTCCCCACCGGAGCTACTATCGTCGGGGTCGACGGCATCAAACAAGCCTACGAAACCGGCCGCGGCAAGATCATCATGCGCGGCTCCGTCAAATTCGAAGAAGTCAAAGCCGGCCGCGACCGACTCGTCATAGCCGAAATACCCTACCAGGTTAACAAGACCACCCTCATTGAGCGCATTGCCCAACTCGTCCGGGAAAAGAAAATCGTCGGCATCGCCGACATGCGCGACGAATCCGACCAGGACGGCATGCGAATCGTCCTCGACCTCAAGCGCGACGCCGGCAAAGAACTGATTCTCAATCAACTCTACAAATACACCGACCTCCAGTGCACTTTCGGAATCATCCTCCTCGTCCTCGTCAACGGCCGACCCAGGACTCTCGGTCTCAAGGCACTGCTCAAAGAGTTCCTTGACTTCAGAATCGAGACGGTGACGAGGAGAACCAGGTTCGACCTCGCCAAAGCCGAAGACCGCGCTCACATCCTCGAAGGGCTCAAGATAGCCCTCCGCGACATCGATGCGGTCATCCAGGTAATCAAGAAAGCCAAAGACCCCGGGACCGCGCTCAAGAACCTGATGAGCAGCTTCAGATTCAGCCAGCGGCAGGCTCAGGCGATACTGGACATGAAGCTTGCCCGGTTGACCAATCTCGAACGCAACAAGATCGATGAGGAGTACAAGGGGCTGATCAAGCAGATAGCCCGACTCAAGAGCCTGTTGGATTCACGGCGGATGATGATGGCCGAGATCAAGGCCGAACTCCTGGAACTGAAGAAGAAATACGGCGACGAACGCCGCACCGATATCATCCGGGGCCAGGTCGAAGACCTCACAATCGAGGACCTGATTGAGGAAGAAGACATGACCGTGACGGTGACGCACCGGGGGTACATCAAGCGCATGCCGGTCAGCGTCTACCGGCGGCAGGGACGAGGGGGAACCGGCCGGTCGGGAATGGCGGTCCGGGAGGAGGATTTCGTCAGCGGACTCTTCGCCGCTTCGACGCACGACTACATGATGTTCTTCACGGACAGGGGGCGCTGCTACTGGCTCAAGGTCTACGAGATTCCCCTGGGTACCTACACGGCTCGGGGTCGTTCCATCGCGAATCTCATCGAGCGAGACAAGGAAGAGACCATCAGGTCGTACCTGGCGGTCCGCGAATTCAGCCAGGGCAGCTTCATCTTCTTCGTGACCCGCAACGGCCGGGTCAAGAGGACGTCACTGGCTGCGTTCTCCAATCCCCGGCGCAAGGGGATTATCGCCATGAACATCGACCCCAGGGATGAACTCGTGGCGACGATGCTCACCACCGGTGAGGACGATATGCTGCTGGTTACAAGGAATGGAATGGGAATACGTTTCAAGGAGACGGACGTCAGAGACATGGGCAGGACTGCTGCCGGTGTCAAGGGCATCTCGCTGCGAAAGGGCGACTGCGTCGTCGGGTGCACGGTTTGCCGGCCGGGTAAGTCGCTCCTCCTGCTGTCGGAGAAAGGTCTGGGCAAGAGGACCGAGTTCGATCGGTTCCCGGTGCGCCACCGGGGAGGAATCGGGGTAATCGCGGCGAAGCTGGTCGGCCGGTCGGGCAAGCTGGCTGTGGGCCGGTCGGTCGGCGATCAGTCCGAAGTGATTGTGACCAGCCGGCAGGGCGCGGTTATTCGGTTCAAGATGGCCGACGTCAAGAAACTCGGCCGCACCACCACCGGGGTCAAGATCATGGACCTCAAGAAAGGTGACACGGTGGTTGATGTGGCCAGAGTTCGGGAATAGTCCGACATCCGGATTGCAGATTGATGATTGCAGATTGTAGATTGACGAAGTCCAGCAACCACCCAGATTGCAGATTGTAGACTGCAGATTGCGGAGCGCGTGAACGGCCGAATCCGCAGTATGCCGGTCCGGTAAACTGCCACCTTTCAAGGCTTCGCCGGACGGGAGGCGGGGAAACCCTTTGGGCAGTGCATTTTCCGCTTGACAGACCGGCAAACCCTTATATATTCGAGGCGCAATGCCACTACAGAGATTGCGTGCGGTCGGTCGCCGGCGGTACACCCATGTGAAGCAGCCGGGCTCAATCGCCGTTGTCCTGTCAGTGGCAAATCTGTTGCACAAAGGAGGTGATACAGCATGACCAAAGAGCAGATCGTCGCCAAGATCGCCAAAGAAGCCGGTATCACCAAGAAGGCGGCAGCCGTTTCGCTCAACACGTTCGTCGGTTCAGTGACGGCCGAGTTGAAGAAAGGCGGTCGGGTTCCGCTTGTCGGTTTCGGTACGTTCCAGGTGAGGAAGGCCAAGGCGCGCAAGGGCCGGAATCCTCAGACCGGTGAGGAGATCAGGATTCCCGCCAGCAAGAGGCCGGTGTTCAAAGCCGGCAAGGCGCTGAAGGATGCCGTCAACCGGAGAAAGTAGACAGGTTGCAGACGAGGGGGGGAGCAAGCTCCCCTCCTTCGTTTGTGCGCCCAGCATGGGCGTTGACTTGGGAGTGAAAGTCTCCTACGGAGGTTGA
>CBDUVZ010000131.1:0-7293 GCA_965370805.1 uncultured bacterium
AACTTGCGCGAGGCGAGTTACTCAAACTACCCACACGAATCCACGAAGAGCCCCTTTTGAAGTAACGCCCAGGGAGTTGAAGGCGAACGCAGACATCTACGTCGATTCGGTTTTCTCATGTCTGGCGTCCGATTTCCTCGTGTTGCCCAGGGGAACGGGCTTCGTGGAGTACGAGACCTTCGAGCAAGGGTATGAGACGTTGAAGCGAACGTCAGCAGGCTTCAAGAACATGTCCCCGGAGACAGTACTGCAGACTGTGCTGACCGAACCGATTGTCTTTGTCGTCCTGCGGACCATGCTGGGGTTCACTCCGCCGGAGTGGGCCTATCTTGCCACTCAGGACACCAGCACCACCGTAACGCAGGGATTCGCCCGCACATGGGACCGCAAGGCTCGGATGGCTCCACTGGAGCCGGTCAGGCCGGCTGAGAAAACCATGGTGCGCCTGGAAGCTTTGGTGCGCGTCGCGTGTCGGATGCTCACCGACGGGGCTCCGAAAGTGAAGCCCGACCGTATTCACCGGCTGGACAAAGCGGACACCAGGGACGGCGCGCAAGGAATCCGGACCGCAGCCGGAATCGGAGTGCCCTACGCCATGCTTCTGTACGAGCGATTCCTTGGACGGCCATTTGCCGGCCATCGCGACTCAATCAGCGAGATGATTGGAGACAGCCTGGAGTCCGCGATCGAGGACGTACTGACTCAGGCCGGCGTCAGCTTTCGCAAGACCAAGCGTGCCGAGCGCATCCCCGGATTCGACCAGGTGCCGGACTTCCTTATTCCGAGCGAATACAACCCCAAAGTTATCATTGAGGCCAAGCTCACCGAAGACGACGGCACCGCCCGCGACAAAGTGACAAGAATCCAGCACCTCTGCGAACTAAGCAGAAAAGGCACGTCCGCCGGCCGAGTGAAATACGAAGTCATCGCCTGCATCGCAGGTCGCGGATTCGGGGTCCGGCGGGAAGACATGAAGAAATTCCTGCTCGCCACAGGAGGCAAGGTATTCACGCCGAAGACGCTGAACCGCATAGTCGAAAACACCCGGATCAAGAGATACCGGACCAAACAGCAGGATGTCCAAACCTGAGCAGCCGCCCGGTACGGCAGGAGGAGCCCGGTGCGCAGGAAGCCGGGCAATAGACGGAAGTAGACGGAATTGGATGGACAAGGGATAGGCAATGTGCCCCCGGAACTCCCGCACCTTTGATTCTCCCGTTCCTTGCGGGACAAGGTCTGGGTGAGGGGTTTCTGCAGTCCAGAATCGCTAATCTGCAATCTGAGATCGAGAATGACCGTACCCCGGGTTCTGCCCGGAACCGATTGACACCGGCCCGCGTTTGCATATGCTGGCAGGCGATGCGTAGAGGCAAAGCACCGGATGCCATTCTCCGCCTGGTCGACACCTTCGACCGGAACGTCGCCGTCACCGACCGGCAGATAGATGAATTGGTCTATGATCTCTACGGCCTGATGGACAAGGAGATCGGGATTGTGGAGGGTCGGATCAATGATTAGCCAGCACGCAGAGCGCCTCATTCACCGACTCCACAGCCTAGCGATCCTCGACGACACGGACCTCGGGGAGAACGAAGAAACGGTCAAGATCAAGTTCGCCGTGGAGCTGCTGAAGGCACTCGGTCATCGCAAGGAAGACCTGTGCTATGAGGACCGAAGAAGAGACATCGTCACTGACGGACGCGAAGGAGTGGATCGAGTTGTCGTCGAGACAAAGCGTCGCGGCAAGCCTCTCGAGAAGGACATACCGCAGCTCGAAAGGTACTGCTCCGAAGAGCGGCCACTTGTCGGCATTCTTACCAACGGAGATGAAATCAGAATCTACTGCCCCGGCTGGCAGGAGAGGGGCCGGTTCGGGCGGCGCGAAGTCTACAGGTTCAGCCGACGCGAACTTGCTGATCCACCCGTCCAGCAGGCCCTTTGGAGGGTGTTGTCTGCAGAGCGCTTGAAGGATGGGTCCGCTGCGGCCGCCATCAGGCAACGCAAGAAGGAAATAGGAGAAGCAGAGGAGAGAATCATGAGTATGGAACGGAGTACACTGGATGCGCTGCGACGGCTTCACGTCAGTGTCCAAGGCCTAACGGATAGGGTTGAAGGCATGCGGCAGGAGCTGGATAGACTGAACGATGAACTAGTCCACTCGCTCAAGGACTCCGAGAAGCGCGTGTCACTCCTGGAACGGGAACACGGGCTACCAGGGCGAGGGAGACGAAAGCGTCCGCCATCGTCGGCGCTCCCACGTGGACTGGAGGACGCCCTCAACGTGGCGGCGTTGATGCTGGGCCAACAACGTCTGGATTTCCCTGCAGCATGCAAGAGGGTCGCACGGGACCGGAGTGTCGAATGGTCAACTACGCACGGTGCCTGCACAGGTCGTCTTGGCTTGAAGGCGGCTGAGTTCACGAAGCTGACGACTCAACCAAAGAGGCTGGTGGCGCACCTCGGCAGGAGGTACCCTGGGCACAAAGAGCAAATCCGCCGCCGCATCCCGGCTTCCTAGAGGCACGATTGTCCTCTAGTCCTCCCCTTTTCTGTGGGAAGAGAGAGGCGGTGGGTCAGCGCTGCAGGATGATCGAGCTGGTCGAGCGGATGCTGGACCTGAACAAGAAGCTGCCGAAAGCCAAGGGTGCCGAAGACAACCATCGAACGCCAAATCGCCGCCACGGACAAGAGGATTAACGAACTGGTCATCGAGTTCTGCGGCCTAACCGACAAAGAAATCAGAATTGTGGAGGAGCTACATGACTGCAATAGCAGCAATATGGGGAAGTGTCCCCGCAACGCTCTTGAGGTCGCTGGCGTCTATGACACACTGGCTTGACGACGAGATCGAGAGGGAGAAGGCAGATATGGCAAGGTGTCACGAGGAGTGCGAGCGCAGGTACCGAGAATGCAAGCCTTTGCTACAGCGTGCCAAAGCGTTCACTCGCAGGTGCGTCGACATGGCATGTGAGTTCTGTGAGAAGACCGGCTGGTGTATTGGGGGTGCGGGTTACGAGTACGCCGAACTCACAGCCGGTCGCGGAATCATCCACCCCAAGGTTACTGACGAGACATTCTTCGAAGTGCATCTTGATACGGGACGCGATTATGGCAGAAGTCAGTACTCCCCCCAAATCAGAATTGCTGTCTGTTACTCCAACAAACGCGGGCTGTTTGGCAGGAGGTTTCTCCTCTGGGCGAATATAGATCCAGATAGTCTATATGGTAAGCCTCTGAAGGTACGCGAGGGACTATCTGTCGAGCAGGACTTGCAGGACACCATGATACGAGCGTGGCGCGACACCGGTCGCTCTATGGGCGCCGGAGAGCCAAGAATTGCCCGCGCGAGCATACTGAGACGGTTGCGAGAAGGGTAGTCGGGGATACAAGGATATCCAAGATATCGGGACATAGGAAGATATCAGATATCGGGGACATAATACTGTTTACATGCTTTAGATTCCGGTGTAGTCCGTAGACCGCGGTCCGTATTGCCGCACGAAGAAGTCGGTCCGGAGCCGGGCGCGGGCTTCGCAGGGAAGAACCCGGGACACTTCCCGTATTTTGGAGTCCCAAGAGTGTCAAGGAACAGGCAGGGGATTCCAGATTCTAGATTGGTGATTGTAGATTGCTGCACGCGAAATCCCCTCACCCGCGAACGGGGTACTGCTTCCTGATTCGGGCGGAATCAGGCTTTGCCTTGTCGCCCTTGTAGAACATCTCTATCAGTTCGACGCGGCCCTCGTCCGGGAACCAGGCCCAGACAACCCGGATTCCCGACCTGCCGCCCGTGCCCTTCAGCACCCGGCAGGCGAACTTCTTGGCAATGTACACCGGCGGGTCATCGAACCCAAGTCCGGCCACCCGCTCTATCCTGCCGACGGCCAACCCCTGTTCATGGAAAAGCTTCAGGCTGTAGTCGATGAAGTCCTGCAGGTCGTCCTCCGAAGTGCCGAACCGTTTTAGTAACCGTTTGAGGTCACGCTCGAACTGCGGAGTGCGGACGACCTCGCTAATCGTCCTCTTCTTCATAGACACGCTGCGAATAGGGTGGAGCCCTGTAGAAAACCGCTTCGTACTGCATCGGCTTGTTAGGCGGGGTGCCAAGCCATGGCACGTCACCGTGCGACCAGGCGCTGATCTGGGCTGCGTTCATGTCGCCCAGACGCCTGAGCACATCGTCAATCAGCTCCAGTTCCCGGCCGTTGAGCACCGAGGTGTCCGGCCCGCGCAACGGCAGGTACTTGCGCTGCTGATACTGAAAGTGCTGGTTCTTCACCCGAACCAGGTCCCCGTCCTGCTCCATCTTCTCGACGACCTTGCGGAACTCGACCGGGGTCGGCCCGAACTTGTTGGCGATGTACGTCGCGCCGATAAGCTGCTCTTCGTACTTCTCGTAGTAGTCGAAATCGATGAAGTAGAGCAGCTTGTAGATGACGGTCTCACCGACGTGGGGCTTCGCCCCTACCCGGTTCAGCACGTACAGCAGAACCTCCCTGAACTTGGCCAGGTTCTCCTGCGGCACACTGATTCGCATCCCGGACTCCTTCGGCTTCCGGCCGGCATCCCTGGCGAGCACGACCTCGGGCTCGCTTTCCAGCCCGAGCAGGACATCACAACTCACGCCCAATGTACCCGCCAGTGCGACTAGCTCCTTTGGGGCCAGCTTGCGTCGATTCAATTCGACCAGTGAAAGGGCAGGCCTGGATATCCGGAGCTTCTTCGCCAGTTGCTCCTGACTCAGACCGGCTTTCTCGCGCAGACGCCTGACCCGTCCGCCTACGCTCGTTGCATGTGCCATCGGACCTCCTTTGACTATACCATTGTAGTCCTGTTAGATTTCCTGTCAAGCATATGTTAGATTGTCTTGCAGGGAAGAACCCGGGGCACTTGAGCCATCAGACGGCACCTGCTGGAACGCAGCGCCCGTATTTCGGAGTCCCGGAAGTATCAAGGGCCGACCGCACTCTTCGATCCCAAACTGTAGATTGGTGATTGCGGAACGTGCTGCTGACGGCGCACCGCAATCCGTAGCCCGCTACCGGCCGAAGACCGACGGCTCGGCTTGACACTTGCGCGGTTTTGCGCTACAACATATGTCGATGATGAGAAGGCGTCTGCGCCGACCCGGTTCGGTCAGGGTTATCGAACCTCCCCTTGAATCCGGCAATGGCTAAGACCAAACCCCGAGGCGGCACCCGCACCGGGAAGCCGAACCTAACCGCGCCTGAACTTGCGGTCATCGACCGCTACGCCCGGGCGCTGGGCAATGGCAAGTACCGAAGCACCAGCGAAGCTGCGCCCGACTGCTGGCGCGCGCTCAGGAAGCTGCGGGCGCGCATGCCTTCACTGCCGCTCTGGCCCGAGCACCGGCTCCGCTGTGTGTTAGCGAGGCGCGCCCGGAAGCTAGGTCTGGCCTGGACCGTAAGCTTCTGGAGCCCGGCGGAAAAGCGGCTCGCGCGGAAGTATGCCCGAGCGGTCATACGGGGCCGTTTCCCGAGCCTGCGCGCCGCGGCCCGGGAATGTCGGCGCCAACTGGCCGAGAAACTGGACCGGAAGCGCAATCTCGATGGCGTCTGCTGGCACATCAGCCGGGAGCTGCGCGCGCTGGGCGTGCCCGCGCAGGAACAGAAATGGACCGCGGCCGAACTGCGCGTGCTCAAACGCTTCACGCGCAAAGCCTATGCCGGACGGCCGTGCACAATCAGCAATATGTCGGTGGCCTGCAGCCGCGCACTGGACGGTAGACGCTCACCCGACGCGGTGCGTACCCAGATGAAGAAGCTGGTCGCGGAAATCAAGCAGCCCCGCTTCCACGGGTTCAGCCTGCCCTGGGAGAGACAGTACTTCGAGCGCTACGCGCTCAAAGCCGCGGCGGGAAAGCCACGCACCAAGATGGCCGCGGCCCGGGCATGCCTCAAGGCCCTGGAAAGCCGCCAGAAAGTGGAGAGCCGCAAAGCGCCGGGCAGAGTCAGCCCGGGCTACAAGCGCGACCTGACCGGGGTCTACTCCGGAATCGGACAGGCCGCCCGGCGACTCGGCCTGCCCCTTTTGGCGCGCAGTTACTGGAACGAGGAAGAAAACCGGATGTGCCGGACCTGGCGCGAGTGGTACCGACGGTGGCGGGGCGTTCGCCGACTGTCGCCGCTCAAGCAGGCAGCCGAAGGCCTGCAGTTCGAACTGGCCGAGAAGGGCTACACGCGCACTTTCGCCGCCTGCAGTTGCCGGATCTCCAAGCCGGGCCCGATGGAGTAGCACGGCCTTTCCCGGATTTCCAGACCGCGGACGCATCACCGCACCCGCCCGAACCGCTGCCTGACCAAGGCTGAACCGATCAGCCAGAGCTTCTGGCCGGAGAGACCTCGCTTCCACCATTTCATCACTACCCGCTTGGTCCGGTCTTCAAAATCGGGCACGGGTGCGCGGGGGAGGGTGCGCCGGAACTCTCGGCCGAACGCGACGTAGGCGTCCTGCTGCTGTTCCTCACAACCGAGTTCGGCCACAATCCGCCGGAGCATGTCGTCCGGATGGTCGGGCCGGTCCGCGGGACGAGACGGTCCTTTCCTGCTGCCCATGGTCTCATCCGTCCTGCCGGCTTCGGGGACGGCCCCGCGCCTGCTTCAGCCGGTTCCAGCAGTGCACCGTCATCCGCTGCATCTGCACCGGGTCCAGCCCCTTGGCAACCCACCGGTCGGACAGTTGCAGCAGCGCTTCGACCAGATCGAGGCCACAGTGGCCGGCGAGCACCTTGCGCAAACTCATCGCGTAGCCCTGCAGCGTAACGTACGCTACCCTGGCCAGCCCGGCCCGATTCAGATATTCCTGGGCCGGCTGCTTCGTCCCGAGCGTCTTCAATACCGAGGCCAGCCACCGGTCGTACGGGTCCTCGGTCTGGTACACGATATCGGCCAGCATCTCCACGGTTTCGGGTTCGAGTTCAAGTGGTTTCATTTGCTGTACCTGTGTCTTCACAGTATGAGACGTCAAACCCCGCCTTTTTCTTGCAGTTCGGCCTCAATTCACTGACCCCCGGGGCGGGTGCCACTCGCCCCCCGAGTGGTCCTCCCATACGTCCCCCGGGGCGTCTACCGGTACGTCCCCTGATACGTTCCCCGATACGCCTACCGGTACGCCCGGTAGTGCGTCCCCCCATACGCCCCCCGATGCGCCCCCCAAGGCGTCCGGTCATACGTCCCCTGATGCGTCCCCCGATACGTCCGGCCCGGAAAACCGACATAGGAATCTCACCACAAAGACTCACTATGTCAAACAGAGTTTGATGTTAGCCTCATA
>CBDUVZ010000132.1:0-7241 GCA_965370805.1 uncultured bacterium
ATACGCCTTACGCCAGAAGCGGGGTGATGGCGGGTCCGGCATTCGGCATTCGGCAATCGTCATTCGCCGTTACGCCGAATCCGCTTGCCGGTGGGTACGCGACCGTGCGTTACAGCCTACCCAAGGCCGGACCGGCGACGCTGACGGTAGTTGACGTTGCCGGCCGGACTGTAAGCAGCAGAACGGTGCCGGCGAGCCGGACCGGAGCGGTCAACCTCGACCTGCGTTCCCTGAGTGCCGGAGTCTACCTGGTGCGATTCGAAGCGGACGGCTTCAAGACCACCAGCAAGCTCGTCGTGCAGCGCTAAGCTCGAAAAGCACTAAACCCGGAAGGGGCGGCTCTGCCGCCCCTTCTGCTTGTTCCTTGTCTTGGCCCGATGATAACGTAAGTTATCATTGCCGAGATGGCCGAAACCGGGTTCAACTCCTGCAGCTTCAATCTGTTACCGGACTCACGAGTCAACCCCCCTCCTTCGTCCCGGGGGCCATATACACTCTCCGGCTGAATGTGACGTTCTACCGTGGCTCATCCGTCCGATTCCTGGTTCAATCAACCCTCAGACGATGGAGAACGATCTCTCCTGCGCTCGCTGTTCCTTTGTCTGTTCCCTGTTCTGTTCGACGATCCATCCGATTGAGTATTCAACAGACCCTCCGAGTCGGCGGACCATCCTGTCTTCGCCGCTGTGTTCGATGGGCCATTCGACCGACTGGTCAAGTCTATCGGCAATTCGCCCGGTCGGTTTTCGCCTTGCGTTGACTCAGACAGGTCACTGAGTATCATCTGCCGGTGACGATTCTGCAGCGGTCTTCGCTGAAACAGTTCATCCTGCCGTTCTTTTTTGCCATCGTCGTGCTGGCGTTCGTGCTCTTGATGGACCGGTTATTCCTGCTTGCCGACCTGCTGGTGCGTAAAGGCGTGCCGGTCATCATCGTCGCCGAAGTGATGGTTCTGTCCCTGCCGTTCGTGGTCAGCGTGTGCGCCCCGCTCGGCAGCCTGATTTCCGGGGTGATAACGTACGGCCGGATGGCCCAGGATAACGAAATCGGCGTAATCCGGGCCGCCGGGATTCAGATTGCGCGGGTGTTCGTTCCGACCGCGATCGTCTGCGCGGTCATGATGCTGGGCATGGCGGCGTTCAACGGCTTCGTCGTGCCCGAGGCCCAGCACCGGGTGCGCAATCTCCTGACCGATGTCGCGCGGAAGAAGCCGGCGCTGCGCATCCGCGACGGCGTGTTCATGAACGATTTCGCCAGCTACATGATTTACATCGGCTCGATTGACGAGCGGCGGTCGCGGGTGAAGAACGTCGCCATCTTCGAGCGGAAGAAAGGGAAGCGGGCGCCCGGTTTCATCACCGCTCCCAGCGGCGAGATATCCTACACCGCGGACGACCGGTACATGATCCTGACGCTGCAGGACGGCGAGATGCACGAGCAGATTGAGGGCGGCTCCTATCGTCGGGTGTCCTTTTCGCGGCACGTAATCAACGTCCAGATGGACGTTGACATGATCCGGCGCGACCGGGAGTACCGGAGCGACCAGGAGATGGTGCTGCCGGTCCTGCTCGAGAAGATATCGAAACTGAAGCAGGAGACGGCGGAGATGCAGGGCCGGGTGGCCGAGGCGAGGGAGGGCGCGGCTAAGAACGAGCCCGGCAAGCTCCGGCTCGAGGAGTTGCAGACCCGGCTGCGGTACAAGCGGCTGGAGACCGCGCGCTACGAGGTCGAGTTCCAGAAGAAGTTGTCGCTGGCGTTTTCCTGTTTCTTCTTCCTGCTGTTCGGGGCGCCGCTCGGCATTCTGCTCCGACGGGGCGGCATCGGGACCGGCTTCATCGTCGGTCTGGTCTTCTTCGCCCTCTATTACGTGCTGCTGCTGGCCGGGCAGAACATGGCCGACCAGGGACGGGTGTCCCCGTTTGTCGGGACCTGGCTGCCGAATCTGCTGCTCGTGCTGCCGGTAATTGAGCTCTTCAGCCGGGCGTTCTTCGAGCGGCCGGTCTTCTGGCGATGGAGGCGGGCATGAAAGTGATGGACCGCTACCTGGCTCGCGGGGTCGTCAAGTTCGCGTTGCTGGCGCTGTTGAGCGTGGTTGTTATCTACCTGCTGATTGACCTGTTCGAGGAGCTGAACTACTTCACCAGCCGGAAGGTGGGGGTTTTCGTCGTCGTCTACCATTACCTCTGCGCTTTGCCGTCCGCGATTACGCTGCTCTACCCGGTCAGCCTGATTCTCGGCGTGTTCCTGGTTTACGGTCAGCTTGTCCGGTATCGCGAGCTGGACGCGCTGGAGAGCTCGGGCATCTCGGTGCACCGGTTGTTCGCGCCCGCAATCGCGGTCGGCCTGCTGACCGTGCTGGTCTACCTGGTCGGCAATGAGTTCGTGTCGATTCCGGCGAATGTCCGGTTGAGCGACCTGCGGCGCTACACGATCGAGAAGCGGGCCGTTCCCAAGGCCCAGAAGCGCCGGGACCTGTACTTCGTCGGCGAACGGAACCGGGTGTTCTTCATCCGCGAGTTCGAGTCGGACGGGGTGATGCGCGATTTCAGCATCAAGGAGTTGAACTCAAGACGGCAGGTGGTGCGCCGGATTGACGGCCGGGAGGCGCGCTACCGGGACAGCGTCTGGGTTGCATGTGATGTCGTCGTCCGTGAGTTCGGTCCGGACGGCGCTGAGTCGCTTGCCCGGCATGATACCCTGGAGCTTGCGGGTATCGGTGAGACACCGGCCGATTTCTTCCGGGAGCCGCGGCCGATTGCCGAGACCCGGACCGCTGACTTGAAGCGATACATCGACCGGATGCGACGGGCGGGGGAGGACGTTTCGGATGAGGAGGTGGAGTACCATTACCGGTTCTCCTATTCGCTCATCGGGCTGATTGTCGTGCTGCTCGGGCTGCCGCTTGCGGCGCGGATGCGGCGCGGCGGTGTCATGCTCGGGCTCGGGTTCGGGTTGCTGGTTTCGTTTCTGTACTGGGGCGCAATCCAGACCAGTCGGGCGTACGGTACGTCGCATCTGGTCAGCCCGGCCCTTGCCGCCTGGCTGCCGAATATCGTGTTCGGGATTATCGCGCTGGCGATGCTGGCAAATGTCAGGCGGTAGGGTTCTGCTGGTCGGCCTGGGCGCGGCGCTCCTGCTTGCGCCGGCCGGCGGGGTGGAGAGCAGCCTGCCGCTCGCCGGGGTGGTCAGCGACGCGGACTCGAACTGGTACTACGTGCCGGATTCCGTGGGGGAGACCCGGGTGCCGGGCCTGGTCGTGCTCCACTGCAACGGGGCCGGCCGCGCTGACCTGGATTCGGTGCGGATTGTCGCGGATTCACTCGGCTGGGCGCTTGCCGCCTGCCGTGCGAGCCGCAATCACCGGGATATCGCGCTGAACGACGCCGACGTGGTGAAGACTATCCGGAAGTTCACCGGCGACTTCCCGGTCGATTCCCGGCGGGTGTTCGTTTTCGGTTTCTCGGGCCAGGGCGTGCAGGCGCTGGCGACGATGTTTGCGCATCCGGAACTGGTGCGAGGGGTGATGTCGGTCTGCGGCCATCGCGGCGCGGTGGAACTGGCGGACTGGACTGTCCTCGGGCGGAACCTGGCCTACCTGGTGACCAGGGAAGAGGACTGGAACCGGGCCGAGAACGAGATCATGCTGCGGCTGTTCAACAGTCAAGGACTGCTGACCGAACTGGTTATGACGCCGGGTGAGCACGGCACCGGCAACCCGCCGGAACTGCTCGCCGGGTGCCGGTGGCTCGACCGGCAGAGCAGCGGCCGGCAGTAGCAGCATTCCACCCGGAACGCCGGTATCGTCTGGACCCGCTCAACCGGACTCGAGCAGCCGGAGCAGTCGCTTCAGCGAGAGACAATTGATGATGTCCTTCTTCGTGAGCCAGGCGCGGCGGGCGGTGAGGATGCCGTACTTCATCCAGTCGAGGTCTTCGACCGCGTGGGCATCGGTGTTGACCGCCAGCTTGACCCCGGCTTCGGCGGCTTTGCGGGCCCAGACGTCACTGAGGTCGAGCCGGCCGTAGAAGGCGTTGATCTCGAGGGCCTTATTCTGCCGGGCCGCGGTTTCAATCACCCGGTCGAGGTCGATGTCGTATCCTTCCCGTTTGCCGATAATCCGCCCCGAAGGATGGCCGATGATGTGGACGAGGGGATGCTCCAGCGCGGCACACATCCGTTCGGTGGCGTTCTTGCGGAAGCCCTGGTGAATCGAGGCGACGACGAGATCGAGCCGGGCCAGGATTCGGTCCGGGTAGTCGAGCCGGCCTTCGGTGGTGATATCGACTTCGCTGGACTTGAGGATGCGGAAGCCTCTCAGTTTCGAGTTGAGCCGGTCGACCCGGTCGCAGTGGCGCAGGAGCCGGTCCGGTTCGAGACCGCCCGCGTAGTGTGCGGAGACCGAGTGGTCGGTGATTGCCATGTGCGTGTACCCGCGCTTCCGACAGGCGGCGACCATCCGGTCAACGGTATCGGCGCCGTCGGACTGGTCGGTGTGCATGTGGAGGTCACCGCGGATGTCCTTGAGCGTGACCAGTTCCGGCAGGGCGTTTTCAGTCGCGGCGTCGAATTCCCCGCGGTCCTCGCGCAGTTCCGGCGGTATCAACGGCAGGCCGACCGCGCGATAGACTTCCGCTTCGGTCCGGCCCGCAATCCGGGTCTTGCCCCGGAATACCCCGTACTCGGAAATCTTCAATCCCTGCCTCCGGGCAAGTGTTCGCAGCCTGACATTGTGATCCTTGGAGCCGGTGAAGTACTGGAGCGCGGCGCCCCAGGCAGGCGCTTCGACGACGCGCAGGTCGACCTGCCGGAGGTCGTGTCCGGTCCGGAAGAGGGCCGAGGCTTTGGTGGTACCGCGTGCGAGTTCCTGGGTGACTTCCGAATGGGACAGGAAGCGTTCGACAATCGCCCCGGGTTTGCGTCCGGTTGCCAGGATATCGATATCGCCGACCGTTTCCGCACCCCGGCGGAGAGAGCCGGCGGCAGTAACCCGCTTCGCGTCCTTGCCGGTTCTGAGGTGAGCGATAACCGTGCCGGCGAGGTCGAGCGCTTCGTTGAGATACATCCGGTCTCCGACCATATCCTTGAGCCGGATTGCGCGGGCGATATTGGCGACTTTCTTTTCGCCCATTCCGGGCAGGGCGGCGGCAGACCCGTCTTTGGTCGTTCGCCGGAGGTCTTCGAAGTCGTTCACCCCGAGTTCCTCGTGCAGGAGCCGCAGCGTCTTCGGTCCGATTCCCTGCAGGTCGAGCAGGACGAAGAGCCCTTCGGGCAGTTCGGCGACCAACTCGTCGTATTTCTTCATCCGGCCGGTGGCGATGTACTCGTGGATTTTGGCGGCGATTGCCTTGCCGATTCCGGTGATCTCCGTCAGTCGGCTGTCCGCGTCGAGGACTGTGATATCATCGGCCAGGTCGGACAAGGCCCGGGCTGCCCGGCGGTAGGCAAGGACTCGGAACCCGGTTTCTCCTTTGAGCTCCAGTCCGTCGGCAATCCGCTCGAACAGCCGGGCCAGTTCCCTGTTGCAGGTGGTCATGGTCGGGTGGCGGCCTGGAACAGCAGCTCTCCGGCCCGGTACGTCGCCAGGACCCGGCAATCGTTGTCGGTGCGTGGGTCGCCGGACAGGACCGCAAGGTCGGCGTCGAACCCGGGTTCGATCCGTCCGGCCCGCATTTCGAGTCCGAGCGACCAGGCGGCCGCGGTGGTGAACATCGCGAACGCCTCGGCGCCGGATATCCGCTCGCGCGGATTGGGGTGCGCGACTGCGGCCCGGATTCCGGCAAGCGGGTCGATCGGGGTAATCGGCGCGTCCGACCCTCCGGCCAGGATTACGCCGGCGTCAAGCAGGGAACGGTAGGGATTGGTTTTCTCCCACCGGCTGCCCAGCCGTTCGGCATACATTCCGTCCGGTCCGCCCCAGCGGGCTTCGAACGCCGGCTGGACCCCGAGGATGAGTTCCAGTTCGGCGATGCGCTCGATGAGTCCGGTAGACAGGAGTTCGGCGTGTTCGATGCGATGGCGGAGGGGGTTCGCGGTTGCGCCCCCGGTCAGTTCTTCGTGACTGCGTACGACCTGTTCTACCGCCCGGTCGCCGATGGCGTGCACCGCGGTCTGCAGATTGAGCGCGTTCGCGTCACGGATGAATGCGAGCAGTTCCTCGTCGGTCAGGTAGCAGTTGCCGCTGTCGCCCGGCGAGTCGGCATACTTCTGTTCGAGCGCCGCGGTGTGTGAACCGAAAGAGCCGTCAATCAGGATGCAGCCTCCGACCCGGGGCAGCCCCAGTTGTCCGGCGGTCTTCGGGTTGCGGGTCTGGGCGAACGGGACGGCTCTTGTCTTCAGGCCGGAGAGCGTGTCGAGCAGCAGTCGCCAGGCTTTCTCGTCGAGGTTGCTGTTTCCGACGAGCGCCGCGATTGTGGTTACGCCCCGGCTCAGGGCGGCGGTTGATGCTTCCCGGAGGGCTGCGCGGATTGTCGGCGGGTTGAGGCGCTGCTTGAAGGCCTTTGAGGCCCGTTCGTAGGCGCGTCCGCGCAGGACGCCGGTCGGCCGGCCGGATTCGTCCTGCTCGATTCCCGCGGGTTCGTTTTGCCCGATGGCAAGCGCCAGCCCGGCGGAGTTGAGCGCGGCCGAGTGGCCGTCGACGCGGTAGACCAGCAGCGGAATATCAGTTGCGACCCGGTCGAGTTCCGCGCGGGAGGGATACCTTTTCTCGACAAGGGTATCCGGGTCGAGGTTGAAGCCGAGCATGATTCCGCATTGCTCCGCGGCCGGGAGTCGTTCCCGGAGCGTTGCCAGGAGTTCGGCAATCGAACCGGCGGTCCGGAGGTCGGCGAACAGTCGTTCCAGTCCGAGTTCGAGCGGGTGGAGGTGCGCGTCGATGAACCCGGCGGTGATGTAAGGCGATTCCGGCTCCGGTCCGTCCGGCAGCGGGATGATTTCCGTCACGTGGCCGCGCTCGATTACCAGTTCTCCGGGTACCGGTCCGGCGTCCGGCAGCGTGATGATATTGCCTTTGAGTTTGGTCATTGGTCATTTCCTCTTTCGAGGCGGACGACTACTTCGACGTGGAATGTCTGCGGGAACATATCCACCGGCTCGATGTCGGTCGTCCGGTAGTTGAGTTCCTTGAGGAGTTTCAGGTCGCGGGCGAGTGTCGCCGGATGACAGGAGACGTAGACGATTCGTGCGGGCCGCAGGCCGGCGACGCGCTTGAGGGTCTCCGGCGCGCATCCCCTGCGGGGCGGGTC
>CBDUVZ010000133.1:0-6741 GCA_965370805.1 uncultured bacterium
CCTGGACGACGTCATCCGGCAGGCCCAGACCATCAGGCTGCCCAGTGACGAGCAGATTCTTCACGTAATCCCGACCCAGTTCATTGTCGACGGCCAGAAAGGCGTGCGCAATCCGCTCGGGCTCTTCGGCGTCCGACTCGAAGTCGAGGCGCTGCTGATTATCGGCGCTGTGACCGCGATTGAGAATATCTACCGCGTCATGGAGCGACTCGGGATCAGGAACCGGTATCTCGTGCTGCAGTCTCTTGCCTGTTCGTTCGCGGTCTGCGATGATGACGACAAGGAGATGGGCGTTGCACTCATCGACCTGGGCGGGGTGACCGAGCTTTCGATCTACCGTGAGGGTGAGATAAGGTCGTCCAAGCTGCTGCCGATTGGAGCTGCGAATATCACCAAGGATGTGGCAATCGGGCTGCGGACGGCTTTCGTTCAGGCCGAGAAGATCAAGCGGGCGTTCGGTGCGGCGATGGCAAGTATGATCGAGAAGGATGAAGCGGTCGAGGTCGACGACGCGTCCGGTCGGGGCACCAAGCAGGTCTCCCGGCGGCTGCTGGCTTCGGTCATCGAGCCGCGGGTCGAGGAGATATTCAACCTGGTTGACGCCGAAATCCGCCGGACCGGGATGACGGACGCGCTGTCGGCCGGGGCGATTCTCACCGGCGGCGGGTCCGCGCTTCAGGGCGTGGACGTCCTGGCCGAGCAGATACTGGGGATGCCGGTGAAGCTCGGCCGACCGGACCGGCTGACCGCGCCGAAGGAGGTAACGTCCAATCCGGAATTCGCTACGGCGGTCGGACTCATCAGTTACGGAATTGAAGGAAGGTACTTCTACGAAATGCCTTCTTCAGGAGCATGGGAGAGATTCGTTGAGGACATAAAAGGCTGGTTTTCATGAGGCGGCAGGCAGCAGTTCAAGGAGGAGCCGATGATTGAACCTGTGGAAAACAGGAAACTCACGCGGATTGGAGTGTTCGGAGTCGGCGGAGCCGGCTGCAACGCGGTCAATCACATGATCGACGCCGGGCTTGCCGACGTCGAGTTCTACGCGGTGAATACGGACCTGCAGGCGCTTTCGATGTCATCCGCGCCGAACAAGGTCCAGATCGGGGCCCAGCTTACCGGCGGGCTCGGTTCCGGCGGAGACCCGAGGATCGGACACCAGGCGGCCGAGGAGTCGATTGAAATCATCAGGGAGAACCTGAGCGGATTCGACATGGTGTTCATTGCCACGGGCGAAGGCGGCGGGACCGGCACCGGCGCAGCCCCGGTTCTGGCCGAGGCGGCGAAGCAGCAGGGAGCGCTGGTGGTTGCGGTAGTCACCCGGCCGTTCGACTTCGAAGGCAAGGCCAGGACGCAGAAGGCGTCGGACGGAATTGAAGAACTGCGCGTCCGCGTCGATACGCTGATTGTGCTTCCGAACCAGCGGATTCTGGACGTATACGGCCGGGAGCCCTGTTTCGAGGCGTTCCGGCGGGCGGACGAAGTGCTGCTGAACGCGGTGCGCGGCATATCCGATATCGTCACGTCACGTCAACTCATCAATATCGACTTCGCGGACGTCAGGGCGGTGATGGCGGAGCGGGGCGGCGCGGTGATGGCGGTCGGGTTCGCCACCGGCGACGGTCGGGCTTCGGAAGCGGCACATCAGGCCCTGCAGTCACCACTGATCGAGAACGTGTCGGTTGAGACCGCACGCAAGGTGCTGTTGAATATCTCCGGCGACGCGAAGATGACCCTGAAAGAAGTGGATGAGGCGGCCCAGATCGTCTATCACGCGACCAACGGACAGGCGGATATCCGGATGGGTGCGGCCAGGCCCAGGCAACTGAAGGACGGCATCAAAGTCACCCTGATTGCCACCGGGCTGAATGATCCGCTGCCCCGGATTGAAGACGTCGGAGACCTGCTGAACGACGCGGACCTGTTCCCCGGTCGCAAACGGAAGTTCAACGCGGAAGGCGAACTGGTCGTCGACCGGAGCGATCTGGAAGTACCGGCGTTTCTCCGGCGCGGTCTGGACTAGCGCGACTCGGACTGCCGGCGGGTTTTCTTCCTCCTTGAACTCGCGGCGTCCGGGAGCAGCGTCGCCGGCCGTTGAGTCCGGCTTATTCCATCAGGACAACCGTCGCGGAAGCCGCGCCGCGGTCGGTTTTCGGGTGCTGCTGCGGCGCTTGACAGGCCGGGTTGGTGGTCTAGGCTTGTCGCACATGAGACGAATCACTCTGTTCGTTCTGACCGCGCTTCTGCTTGTCGTCGGCTGCACCGGAGGAGGGGGACCGGACTACTTCCCGCTTGTTTCCGGCTCGCGGAGCTTCATGAAAGTGTACACCCGCAAGGTCGTGGGTTCCGACACGACCGAGCAGATCCAGGTGAGGCTGGTTTCGATTGTTCTCGGCGAGAAGGATATCCCCGGGCTCGACCGCGTCCACGTTATCGAGGCACCGAGGGATTCCGGGCCTTCGACGTACACGTACTTCCGGCGGGACCGGGACGGAATCGTTCAGGTGATACCGCTCAGGGGCCGCGAGCCGACGGAGTTGCGCTACTTGAAGACGCCGCTGTCCAAGGGCAGGGGGTGGTACGACACCGATGACAAGCGTGAGGCGTTCGAAGTCGTGGCAAAGGAGACGGTTACGGTCGAGGCCGGCGTGTTCCCTGACTGCTACAAGATAGCGATAATCAGTACCAAGGTTGACTGGGCCATGCACCAGTGGTTCGCGCCCGACGTCGGGCCGGTGAAATGGGAGAACCGGGCGGCGTGGACCAAGGACGGCGTGAACCACGAACTGGTGCGCACTGCGGAACTGGTGCTGTACGAGTTGCCCGGCTCACCGCCGGCAGTCCCGTCCAAATCCGGCGAATAGCCGCGCCCGCCGACCGGCGATGCGGAATCAGACCGCTGGTTATGCGGGATGGTTCGTTAGAACTCGACCCGGTCCCAGGAGAGAATTCCCCGGGAAAAAGTGAGAAGCAGGTAGCCGTGCGTGCCGTAGTCGAGTCCGCCGGGTGCCATCGTCCCCACAATGAAATGGTGAACATCCTGGACCAGGGTGTACCGCCAGCCGTGGATGTGCCCTGAGACAAACGCGTACGCGCCGTACTCCTGCAGCAGGTACTGCAGCTTGTACCGCTCGGCGGCGCCGGCCATCCGCCACATGCAGGGCGTGATGCCGTCGTAGCAGGGGAAGTGAGTGCCGACGACCTTGACGTAGCGGTTATCGTCCAGTTCCCGCTCCAGCCAGTCGAACTGGGTCTTGCCGACGGTTCCGTCCGCGGTGTCGAGGAAAATGAGCTTCACCCGGTCCGCGATGACGACCGAATAGCAGCTTGGGCCGAACTCCTCCTTGAACCGGTCCCATCCGTCCCGCTGGTACAGGTCATGATTGCCGAGCGTCACATAATAGGGAACCCCGACGCTGTCAAGGCCTGCTTTGATTACCGCTATCTCGGCTTCGGTCGCGTCGTGAGTCAGGTCACCGAGCACGCAGAAGAAGTCGATGCCGTTCGGGCCGATGTCCTGGGCGAAGCGGCCGAGCCGGTGCTCGAGGTCGGCATGGACCTGCGGGTCGCCGAACATGGCGAACCGGAACGAGTCCGGATTCACGGCTACCGGCTCAGGAACCCCGAGTTCTCCGGACAGGCTCTCGGTGACCCGCCGTTCGACCGACGGGTGGCAGATTGCCTGGTCCAGGTCCCAGGTACAGCCGCCCAGAAGCAGGACGAACAACAAGCGGGCAATCGGCGCGTAGCTAGAGTTCATGACGGACTCCTGCCTGGATTGTGACTTCGGTGACGGAAAGCAGCATCGCGGACAGGCCCTTCACGCCCGAGCCACAATGCAGTACCAGGTTCCAGTCCCGGTTGAGTCGAACCAGCCCCCGGAGTTGGAACGCGATGTGATGCGGATTGTACAGCCGGAGCCGGTCCAGGTTCGAGACCCGGAATGACGCATCGGCGTTTTCCCGGTGCAGGAATCGCCACTCCAGCCGGTACAGGAGATTCCACTCCGGCACGTCGCTCTGCCAGTGGAACGGGGACTGGTAGCGGTCCGGGTCGAACACCGGTGCTCGATACGCCGCGCCGATTCCAAGCCCGAGCCGGGGAAGCGGCTCGACATTGAGCGTGCCGAACGCGCGATTCTCCCCGATTCGCCAGTCTGTCCACTGGTCATGCTGAACCCCGGCCGTGAGCCCGACGTGCCAGAAATCGGTGACCAGCACGTCGGCTTCCAGTCCCAGGTTCGAGATGCCATTGTGCTGGAACAGGCTGAATGAAACGCCGCCAGTGATTCCCACCCGGGGAGCAACCTGGTGCCGGACCAGGCTGGTGAGCAGCATTTTCGACTCCACGCCCTGCTCGTGGCGCAAGCCGCAGAGCAGGGTCTGGTGCGAGTCGCCGGCCGGACAGCCCCGGGCAGCAAGCAGCACCAGTGCTACGATTGCCGGCAGGCTGAACTTCACCGTGCGAGGATAGAGGAGAGGAGTCTTGATGTCAACAGGGCGGTTTTCCTCGGGAACAATCTACCCGAAGCGAAGCCGTCCGTCCGGCCAAGTAACAAGGGCGGCGCGGGGTTGCCGCGCCGCCCTTGACCGGTTGCCCGGTGTTTATCTCATCATCACCGCCTTCTTCACGTCACGATATCCGGGCACATCCAGCCGGTAGAAGTAGATGCCATTGGCAACCTGCCGGCCCTTGCTGTCGCACCCGTCCCAGTTCAGGGTGTAGACTCCGGGCTTCTGTCGCCCGCTCTGCAGGGTCCGCATCATCCTGCCGCTCGCATCGTACACCCGCAGGAGCACATTGCCTTCTCGGGGGAACTGATACCGTATTCGGGTCCGGCCCGTGAACGGGTTCGGCCGGCAGGCGTACAGCTTCGGCCGGATGAACGGCTGTGCTCCGCCCTGTCCGCCGCCGCCGCCTGCCTCCGAGAGGTCGCACTTCGAGTAGCCCGCTTCGTAGTAGTTGGCCGAGGGCGCTTCGCTCCAGAGCAGATGCAGGTACGGTGTCGAATCCTTGGTCTGGAACACGCCGTGGGGATACGTGGCCTCCGCGGCAGCGTTCATCAGGCAGAACGCATCGCCGTACTCGATGCTCGCATAGATGTCGGTGTCCGGCGTGCCGGGGCCCGCGGTCGGTATCTCGTGCCAGATTACGACCGCCGTGTCTCCGAGTGCGATTGTCGGGTAGTCGGATGAGGCGTTGCTCGTCTCGCTCAGATTGACCGTGTCCTGCCAGGTCGAGTAACTGCTGTCGGTCGAGCGATACCGCACCAGCACGTCCGGCGTGGTCCGCTCGGCCCAGGCGACGATTACCCGGTCGTCATCGGCGGCCACCACCGGATGCCGGGACTGGACTCCGGAAGTATTGGACAGGTTGATGACAGACTCCCAGTCCATCAGCGGGTCCTCGGGGTCGCTGTTGTCCCAGTCGTCGGCCGCCACCGCATTGCCGGTCATCGTGTATTTGATTTCGCCTGCGTCCTCCCAGCAGACGTGCAGGTAATCGCCGTTCGCTCCGGGCTCCACTGCGATGCAGGGGTCGCCCAGTTCCTCTTCGCCGGTGGCCACGGTATCCAGCACCAGGCTGTCGCCGTCGAACTTCGCCACCACGACAGCTCCTCCTTTTTCCGCGGCCCTGAACGCGGCATACGCGCACGGGTCGGTATCATCCGAAGCCCCGGCCAGCGACACCGGGCCGATAGAGTCGTCGGTGTGCAACTGCTGAACGCTGGACCAGGTACTGCCGTTCCGATACCGGGCATCCACGGCTACCCCTTCGCTGATGACCGCCACCCAGCGCCGGCCCGTGCCGTCCTCGGCAATCGCCGGGTACTTGCTGTCTTCTGCCAGCAGGTCCCGCTTCCACGAGTCACCGGCAGCGGAGTAGGCATACATCACCGCGTCGTCAGCGTCCGTGTAGACCGCCAGCAGGCTGTCGCTCAAGGCCTTGCGGATGAGCTTGCACCCGTTGTTGAACTTCATCGCATCAGCCCCGGCGTTCGACACGTTGATCGAATCAACCTGGAACTTCAGCTCGCAGGTATCGGTCTTGACCTCCTCGGCCCAGAGCAACTTCACACGCACCTGGTTGACTGACGGACTGACGGCCGACGATTCTGCCACCGCATGAGGGTACATCGCGTTCGAGTCCGCATCTACCAAGGTGATCGTATCGCCCCGCACCTCGCCTCGAATCTGCCAGATGCCGCCGACCTTTTCCTGCCATACGCTGACGCCCGCTCCGGCGACGACAGCATTGGTCTTGTCCAGCGTATCGGACCCGCTCGGGCTGGAACCCGCCTGCCAGCCCTGCCAGTCGCCGGTCAGGCTGAAGGACGAGGTCATGATCACCACCCTGGTGTCATTGCCCTTGGTCTCGATCTCCCGCCAGACCGCGTGGAGGTTATCGCCGTCGATTGCGGACATCGGGTGGATGCCGTCGCTGGTCAGCACACCCAGGGAAGTCCAGTTCGAGCCGGGCTGGGACACCGCAGCGGCTCCGTGTTCCAGCATTGCGGCCAGAATCGAATCGCCATGCTGCCAGGTGCAGTAAAGGCTGTCGCTATTCGCGATATTGACGCACGGAAAGCTATCGGTCAGTGCGTCGTACAGCTCCACCGTATCCAGAATCACGCTGCCGGTATCCACCTTGGCGAACATAATCCGGGACTGGGGAACGCTCGAATTGTGGCTCTTCGTGGATTCGTGTGGGTGGATGGAAGTATCTGGCTGCATGTAACCT
>CBDUVZ010000134.1:0-6679 GCA_965370805.1 uncultured bacterium
GGTTGATGGTCCACCAGTCGAACGGGCTGAGGTTGAGCATCGTCTCGACCCCGAGAGAGTGGGCGTTGCCGACGTTCTCGAAGGAATGCAGGATAACATTGGGCGCGTAGACCGACTGGACCCGTTCTGTCTTGTTGTGGACGACCCGGTAGTAGGCTTCGGTGGAGAGCCGGCTCTTGCCGAACGGCACCTGGTACGACGCTTCGTACGAGTCGATGTACTCGGGCAGAAGTCCCGGGGCTAAATAGGGACAACCACCTATTTCCGCCTCCGCTGGCTTCTTGCGGCTGACCGTTCATCGCTGACGACCCTGCGGTTCGGGAGTGTCCAAGGCGGTTTTTCCGAACCGGAGGGGGTACTGGCTTCCCTGAGCGGCCCGGAGGGTGGCTGGGGTAGGAGCCGGGGCAGGCACTGCCGGGGCCGCTATCCGGGCCGCCGGCCGGAGTGCTATCCTGATAGCCGGGTCAGTTGCTATCCAGGTGACCCGGATAGCTGTCATCCAGATGGCTCGGCCAGCCGCTATCCAAGCGGCCCGGGTAGCCGCCAGGAGGGCTGTCTCCGGGGCCATCCCGGGGGCTACCCCCGGGGCGGGGGGTAGGGTAAATTCAGAACCGGACTAGCGCACCGGCAGGGCGTGGTTTAGGTGCTGTTCCCGGCTTGCACTGAATGATGATACGTATTATCATCGGGTCTGAGGAAATTCCGGGGAACAACAGGATACGCGGGTAGCCACTCGTGCAGCAGATACCGGAACCGGAGAAAAACCGAACTCCTGATTGAGCCGGTGGTTACGAGGTCCACAGACGCCGAGACATCTCCCGTCGTTTGTGGGAATGGACCTGCATCTCCTCTTCAAGGGGGGAGTGATTCCCCAAGTGAGCCTGACTCACAGATATCCTGCCGGAAGAGCCGCCAGCCGAAGTCGGACGAATGGCGTCACAAGCAGCGGCAGGCGCAGTATCAGAAGCGCAAGTATGTGAACTGTCAGAAGGTTATGCAAAAGCACCGGCAGCGGAATCCCGACCGAAACCGGCAGGCACACCGGCACCAGAACCGCCAGCGCTGCCAGCAGCTATCGAAGCCGGTGTTCTTTCCATCGGCCGGACTTCCCGGCAGAAGCTGGAAGACCCGTCCTTGGCCGCACGTCTCATCTGCGGCACCGACTCGTAGCGCTGTCACTGTGGAGTCACATGCACCAAACCGACTATTGACAGCGGGCGATTCTCCGGTATACGTCTATGAGACTGTAATACGAAGACCGGCAAACCTGAAGCCACAAGGAGGCGCAGATGTGTAACAGAGTAGTCGATCAGCGGGCGATTGCCACGACACTGGTGCTCATGGTAATGCTCGCAGTCCCGGGCCTGGTATCGGCCCAGATCACAAACGCTGATTTCGAGACCGGGGATTTCACCGGTTGGACGAATGAAGGAGTCCACTCCGCGGACGTGGTAAGCAGACACGGCAGTTTCGTGGGGCATATCAACATCGGCTCCGGTCATGGCGGCGGTACTGAGCCTCCTGAGCCCGCGCACTGGCGAATGGTACACCAGGAAGTCGTGCTGCCGTCATCAGCCGACTCGCTGATATTCTGGGCCGAAGTCGTCGGGAGAACGTGGAACCAGGGCCTTCGGATATTCATCGACAACGGCGATTCCAGCCACAAGGTGTACTACAGCGACCGGAGTCTTTCCTGGCAGCGGCAGGCGGTAGATATCTCAGGTTGGGGCGGCCAGACGGTCAGCATCATCTTCGGCGGCTGGAACTCGAACGGGGCCGGAGACCACTGGGTTGACATCTGGTTCGACAACATCGAGATTCTGACGTGCGAGCCGGAGTCCCTGGACCCCGAAGTCGAAGTGACCCTGCCGAACGGCGGCGAGACCTGGACCGTTGGCCAGACCTGGACCACGACCTGGACCGCGTTCGATTCCTCGGGCGTGGTCAGTGACAGTGTCTACTACTCGACCGACGACGGCGGGTCCTGGATTGCGCTGGCCGAGCAGGCCGGCAATCCGCAGTCCTATGAGTGGCTGATTCCGAATACCCTGTCGGACGAGTGCCTGCTCAAGGTCGTCGCGTACGACCGGTGGGACAACCGGGGCGAAGATGAGTCGGACGTGGTCTTCGCTATTGTCGCGGATACGGTCGCGCCGACGGTGACCGTGACCGCACCGAACGGCGGCGAAGCCTGGGGCACGGGTGAGATGCACTCCATCCGGTGGGACGCGGATGATAACGTCGCGGTAGTCGGCGACAGCGTCTACTACTCGCTGGATGACGGCGCAACCTGGACTGCGGAGACCTACCAGACCGGGAACCCGGAAATCTACTGGTGGACCGTACCGGACAGCGCATCGACGACCTGCCTGGTGAAAGTAGTGGTATTTGATGGGGCTGATTTGAGTGATGAGGACCAGTCCGATTCGTGCTTTACCATCTTCGAGCGGCCGCCGCAGGAGTATCGGTACGCCATCGTCGTGAGCAATGCTACGAACGCGGACTCGGGCTGGGCCGAAGTGGTGGGCGCGCTCGCGTCACGGCACACCGGTCAGGTGTTCACTTATGCGAGCAATATCTCGGAAACCCAAGCACCAGTGGCGACCTATGAGCCGGACTACGTCGCGTTCGTATGCCGGGTTCCGGAGGCGTCACCCACGTTTGTCAAGAACCACGCCTGGCCGTACATGCGGGGCCTGGATGCCGACCCGTTCTGCGACGCAATCTGGGGCATCGTGACCGGGTGCGAAGCCGCGGACGCGCTGCGGATTGTGAGCGGGCCGACCCAGATGCGGATTATGACCCACCTGAGCGGGACGTCGAGTTCCAATGTCAGTTACTTCCCGAAAGGGATCGCCACCAGCGAAGCCACCTATGGCCAGTACTGGATCAAACACCCTGATTCGGTCGGGACGATAACCTGCACGGATGGACCCACCGACCGGACCAACTGGCTGGTAGATATGATCAACGGCGACAGCCTGATCTTCGGAGACACGGTCGATTTCTTCGTTACCAGCGGTCACGGGGGCCACAACGTCTGGCAGATGCACTACCCGGGGTCAGGGAATGAAGGGCACTTCCGTTCCGGCGGCACCGGTCACCTGTACGGCGACCCGCATTCGGGCGCGAACGTGGATATCATTTCACCCCACCCGAAGATTTACTTCGCGCTCGGGAACTGCAACATCGGCCAGGTCAACGGCGACGGGTCGTTCATGCCGGCCTGGATTCGCAACGGCGGAGCGTACCTGGCTACCGCGTACGTGATCCCGGAAGGCGGCGGCAGCTACCAGCACGGAGCGACCAAGGCGTACTTCTGTCGCCAGGACCACTGTTCCTGGACCGAGGCGTTCTTCCTCGGCAACTGCGTGTTCAAGTTCGACGTGGACAACCACACGCCCGGGGTCTCCAGCCCGCCGGACTTCAGCGGCTCGGGCATGTACGGGGACCCGGCAATCGACGCCCGGATTCCCGACGGCCAGATTCAATCGCCGCTGATGTACACCAAGGAATTGATTGTGTCTCCGGGTTTCGACCACGATACGATTACGTTCCGAATCACGATGAACATCGACGGCACGCCCGGGTATACCAGCAAATGGGGCTACCGGTCCCCGATTATCCGGCTGCCGTTCCGGGTTGACAGCATTGAGATCATCGAAACCAACGCGGACACCGCGGTCATCGCCGACAACTTCGCCTTGCTGTACATCTGGCACCAGGGTCAGGCGGACCTGACCGCAGGCACGGAACGGTTCGTCACCTTCACCGCGGTGCGGCACCACGTCGGGGTTTCCGAACCCGGGCCTCTGCCCCGCCTGCCCGCGGTTGTGACCCTGACCGGGTCCGCGCCCAACCCGTTCGCACGCGCGACCGCAATCAGGTATCAGCTCGGCGCAAACGATGCCCGGGTCAGCCTCGCGGTGTTCGACCGGACCGGGCGTCTGGTGCGGACCCTGGTGAACGAATGGCAACAGCCGGGTGCGTACACTGCGTCCTGGGACGGCACCGACAACGTGGGCCGCGAAATCAGCTCCGGAATCTACTTCGCAAGACTCCGGGCCGACGACCATGTCAGCACCGGCAAACTGATGCTGCTCAGATAGCCGCTGCCCGGTTAGAGCTACCGGCAGTGCAGCCGATGTCGCCGAGGGAACAGGCTGCCGACAGCGGACGCGAACGGATGACATGCCGCGGAACTCCGGCTTGACATCAGTCCCGACCGGGGAATAATGTCGTAAGCAATCAGTGCCTGGCAGGATACCGGAATCGGACATCGCTTTTCCTTCCACGGGTTACATGCGCTCCGTGAGCGCCGTCCGTTACGTCAGCATCGGCCGGTATTCCGGACGGCCTTGGCAGGCCTGAATCGGGCTGAGTAAGCAAACAAAAGGAGGCGCAGATGCCAACTGCGAGTGACAGAAGCCGCGCAATCGCTGCATCAGTGGTGGTTGCGGCAATGCTCCTGGTGCCTGTTCTGGTCCAGGCCCAGGTCGCAAACGGGTACTTCGAGACAAAAGACCTCACGGGCTGGACAATTGACATACACCACTATTCTCGGGCACACTGCGTCTACGATTCAGACCGCGGAAGTTTTGCGTGCTACATCTTCAACGGCAATTCGTACCAGACCTCGGGCGGCCCGCCCAGCAGGTGGGTGTTAGTTTCCCAACAGATGACCCTTCCTGTCACGGCCGAGTCACTGAGATTTTCGATGCGGGTTCCCAGCCCCAATCTGAGCGACGTCGGGTACGTTTTCATCAAGGTAGGCGCAACCTATAACCAGGTATTCTATATCGGTGACGGTGCGCATCCCTGGGCAGAATACGCGGCCGACATTTCGGCCTGGGCCGGCCAGACCGTGGAAATCGTGTTCGGTGGCCGCCGGAACAGCGGCGGGAGTTACCGCTCGCCTCAGGTCCTGTTCGACGACGTGCGCATCGAGTGCGACCCTCCGGTTGCGAATGATGTCGGAATCAGAAGAATCTCCAGGCCTTTCAGAAAAGAGATGGCCGGAACCGCAGTCTTTCCTCAAGTGTGGGTGGAGAACTACGGCTCGGATGCGGCGCTGAACTTCGACGTCAACTGCACCATCGTCGATACTGCGACCGGGCACGAGTTCTACAACAATGGTTTCCAGATCGCCAGCCTGGCGTCCGGGGACAGCATGCTGGTAACGTTTGCGGTTCCCTGGATTCCAGAAGAGAGCGTCTATTGCGTGAGCTTCAAGACTTCGCTGAGCGGAGACGAGGACCTGGCCAACGATTCGATGGCGCAACTGTCCTGGGTCGGCTGGTTTGCCTGTGAGATTGCAAACGGGGACTTTGAGGCCGGTGGCGGCAGCTTCGATGACTGGACATGTACCGGTCCGCATTTCACGACACTCGTAACATGGCAAGGAAGCCACGCTGCCCGCATCTACATCACGGATGGTACATCATACGCCTCCGGCGGGTGGGAGCCCAATGGATACTGGGAGCTTATCTACCAGAACATCTTCATCCATCAGGACGCCGAGAGTCTGGCGTTCTATGTCGAGGTATTGGGCGGCGGCTATAACGACTGCGGAACGGTCTGGATTGAGGACAACGGCCTTTACACCAGACTGTTCAAGTCGCAGCGCTCCCATCCATGGACACGGGAAAAGGTGGACATCACGCACTGGCAGGGCAAGCTTGTGTCGATTATTCTCGCCGGTCAGAACGCTAACGGCTTCGGTGACCACAGCGCCAATATCTGGTTCGACGACGCGTTCCTCGGACCACTGGCCTCTTACGACGTGGCCGCGGCTTCGATCCAGGAGCCGACCGGTACGGTGCAGGCCAACACCGACGTGACCCCGACCGCGACCTGGCACAACTACCACACTGCCCCGTCCCGGTTCATGGCCTGGTTCATCCTTGAAGACCCGACCGCTGCCCGGGTGTACATCGAATCGACCTACGTTGTCGGCCTGCCCGCGGGCGCGGATACCACACTCCAGTTCCCGGTCTACAATGTGGGAGCAACCGAAGGTGACTGGACCGCGCGCTGTTCCACCCTTGCGGCCGGCGACGTCGACCCCGACAACGACACGCTCTCCGGTACGTTCACAGTCCAGTCCGGCAACCCGGACATGGGTATCATGTCAATCAACGCACCGGCCGGGTATGTCGATACCGCCGCGGTCGTGACGCCGGAGATTACGGTGCACAACTACGGCGATATCGAAGTGACTTTCTCGGCCTGGCTTACAATCAGCGACACCACGACCGATGTCGAAATCTACAACGAGACGACCGCGGTCGCCGGCGTACCGGTCGGCAGCAATGCGGCAGTGACCTTCCCGAACTGGACCGCACCGGCACTGGAAGGCCCGTACGCGACCTGGGCCGAGCTGATTATCACCGACCTCAATGCCGACAACGATACGCTCAGCGGGTCGTTCAACGTCGGCGGCTGCCCGCCCGTCACTGCGGGCTGGCTCGAAATGGAGAAAATCCCGTTGCTGCCCGGCAGCAAGGCGGTCAAGCGCGGTGCCTGGACCACGTACAATGATGGCGACAAGCTCATCTACGCGACCAAGGGCTACAAGACGACCGACTTCTACGCCTACTACCCGCTCGAGGACTCCTGGGACAACCTGACCGGGATGCCTTACACCAAGCACTCGAACCCGAAGTGGGCGAGGAAAGTC
>CBDUVZ010000135.1:0-6667 GCA_965370805.1 uncultured bacterium
CGGGCGGGCAGCCGCCGACGCTGAACGATCCGCTGAGCGTGTCGTTGTCGGGGTCGACGTCGGCCGTGATGACTTCGCACCAGGTCGCGTACGGGCCTTCCAGTGCCGGTGCGGTCCAGGACGGGAAGTCCTCGGTGGTCGAGAGGCCGATTCCGAGTGCGGCCACGTCGAGCGACTCGTTGTAGATCTCGAGGTCGGCCGTGGTGTCGCTGATTGTGAAGTAGGCCCGGAATGCGTGGGCGACGTCACCGTAGTTGCAGAACGTAGCCTGCGGTATCACAACCACGCCGGTATCGATGTACCCGACCGGGGCGTCGATGGTCACGACGCCGACATCCGGGCTCGACCCCGTTACCGTGAACGCACCCGACAGGGTGTCGTTGGCGTCACTGGTGTCGGTGATGATCAACTCGGTCCAGACTGCGTACGGGCCTTCCAGGGCCGGAGCGGTCCAGTTCGGGAAGGTGATTGCGCTGTCGTTGCCGATCGATACGCCGGCCACTGCGGTCGTCTCGTTGTAGACTTCAAGGTCGGTCGTGGTATCGCTGATGGTGAAGAACACATCGAACGCCATCTCGACATCCCCGTAGTTGTGCACCGTGATTTCTGGTGTTACAACCTCGCCGGTGTCGAGGAACCCGACCGGGACATCAATCGATACGATGCCCATGTCCGGGTTGCCGGAGGAGACCATGAAGCCGGCCGACATGGTGTCGTTGTCCGGGTTCGTGTCGTTGCCCGCAACGGTGTTGCAGAGCGAGGTCCAGGCGCCTTCCTCGGTGCCGAGGTTGAACGTCGGGAAGTAGAGCGTGGTATCGTTGCCGACTGCCAGTCCGACAACGCTGAGCGTTTCCGTGTAGACGATGACGTCGGTGTTCGGGTCGTCGAGTTCGAAGATACCCGAGAAGTCGGCTGCCACCGGCCCGTAGTTGTGCCAGGTGGCGGTCGGGGTCACCACGACGCTGGTGTCGTAGCTGCCGCTCGGAATCGGTTCGAGAATCGCGGTCACGCCGACGTCGACGTTAGCCGAAGCTCCCGGAGCGATGAAGCCGGCACCGGCCACGTCATCGATGTAGGCACCGGGATACCCGCTGACGCTGCCGTCAGAACCGAAGTGCCACCGCGTCCAGAAGGTATCGCCGTTACTGACCGGCACCGTGACAGAGACCAGGTCCCAGTATCCCTGGTTATGGCCGCAGTAGCCGGGCTCACCGGGAATGCCGGCGTTCGAATTGGAGAGCGCGTTGTCGTCGTACGGCGGGGTCGGCGTGGCAAGGACGTTCCAGGTTGCGTTGTCAGTCGAGTACTTCGTGTTGTAGCCGTCGTAGTTGTTTTCGGTGTCATACCAGTGGTAGTAGAGCAAGGTCGGGTTGTCCTGGGTCGCTTCGAACATGATTGAGGTCAGGCGGAAGTTCGCGCTATTGCCGTAGTCACCGGTCAGGTTCGTACCCCAGCAACTGTCGCCGCTGTACGCGGCGGCCGGGCCAGTTATCGACGGACTGCCGTGTTCCCACTGCGGAAGGTCGCTATGGTCTTCGGTGTACCCGCCGTCGTCGGACTCGAAGTCCTCGAAGTAGTCCACGACGAAGCACGCGCCGACCAGCAGGTTGTTGGTCGGGTTGTCGTCGGTGATGATCGTCGTACACTGGGGCGCGTAACTGCCGACGGTTGCGGCCCAGACCGGGAAGGTCAACGTATCCACCGCACCGCTTGCCAGGGTTGCGATATTCAACGTCTCGCAGTACCCGGCGCCCGGAATCGCGAACTCGACGTCAAACGGCCCCATCGGGTTCAGACCGTAGTTCCGGATAACGGCCTCAGGATTCACGTTGCCGGCGAGCATCATTCCACTCGGGGCAAGGATTTCGTCCACGCCGACGTCGTTGTTGGCGTAGTACCGGTCGAAGCCGACACCGGCAACGTCGTCAACGTACCAGCCAGCGTCGGAGGTCGTCCAGTTATCGGAGCCGAAGTGCCAGCGGACCTGGAACACCGTGTTGTCCAGCACCGGTACGGTCACCGTAACCATCTCCCAGGCACCGTTGGCCCCGGAGTACCCGGGCTCGCCGCCGATACCCGCGCAGCCGCTGTAGAGAGCCGTCTCGTCATAGGGCGGCGTCGGGTTGGTGAGGAGAATCCAGGTGGCGCCGCCGTCGGCCGAGTACTTCATGTTGCCGCCGTCCCACCAGTTCTCCATGTCGTACCAGTGGTAGAAGTAGAGCGTCGGGTTGTCGGCGGACGCCTGGAACTCGGGCGACTCCAGCCTGGCATCGGTATTGATCGCGTATGCCGCGTCGAGGTCGACGCCCCAGCAGTTCGGCGTGCTGTTGGCAGCTGAGGGACCGTAGGTCGGTGTGCCCCACTCCCAGTTGTCGCCGCCGAGCGACGTCCCGGTGAAGTCACCGTTGCCCGTGTCAAAATGCTCGACGTACTCGACGATCACCGTCGTCTGGTACTGCGCGTCGTTCAGGTTGTCCTGGTCCCCGGTCAACTCGGTGGAGCAGGTCACAGCGTAGCTGCCTGTCCCGGCCGGGGTCCAGTTAGCGAAAGTGGCAACCGCGGTGCTGCCGGACATGAGCGATGGTATCGTCTGGAGATCAGAGTAGCCGCCGGCGATCGTCATCCTGACATCGACGTTCACCTGATCCGTGAAACCGTAGTTGATAACGGTCGCCTGCGGGGGGTACGTTCCCATGGTTTCGAGCAGGCCCGGCGCGTCGATGCTCAGTACGCCGACATCGTTATTGCTCGGCGGAGGGAACATCTCGAACGAGACCATCGAAGTCGGATTGAACCCGCCGGTCGAACCGCACCAGGAAATCCCCTCGTAGATGGTGTTGACCGTAGCGGAGGTCCGGTACACAACGTGGGCGGGGTTGCAGGGCACGGTCTGCCACAGCCGGGTGACGAAGTCGAACTCCAGCACGGTGGAAAGAATAGACCCGCCCGGGTCTACCCCGCAGTAGAGGAATGCCTTGCCGTTGGCACCGGCACCGGCAACACCCCACCTGCCTTGAGGAAGCACCGGGAAGTGGACGTTATCTACCGTCCAGACATCGGCCACCGGGTCGTAGAACTCGGTATGGTCAAGGATGACCGGGTCGGCGACGCCACCCGCCACATAGAGGGTGTCCTGGTACTCGAAGGCGCAGAAGAAAACGCGCCCCTGGTTCATGCTCGCCACCTGGGCCCAGCCGGTACCCGGGGTGTAGCAGTAGACATCGGTGCTCGGGTTGGTAGCACCCGGAATCTGGCAGCCGCTGATGTAGTACAGCTTGCCGTCAACCGTGACAACCTGCGGGGACCAGGTCCGGTTGTTCCCGGGACCCGGGCCAGCGGTCCAGTTGGCCCCGGAGAAGCTGTACTTGAACATCGTGTCCATCCCGGCGCTGATCGCGTAGGAATAGCCTCCGACCCAGTACAGCGTATCGCCGATTACGTCGCAATTGCTGTTGCAGAGCGCGTGCGGCATTGGCGCGAGCGACGTCCAGTTGGTGGTGACCAGGTCATTCTCGTACAGAATGGCGTTATTCGTCATCCCACCCAGGTAGCCGCCCGCAACGTACTGGTGAGTGGCGGTCACCGCCGCGCCGTGGTCCATCAGAGTGACTGGGGTGTTGCCCCAGGTGGTCCACGCATCGGCAGGAATGGCCGCCGGGGCGGTGCCCCAGACGTAGTCGTTGGAGCCGTCAACGCCGTAGTACAGTTTCACGGCGTTGGTCTGCTGGTCGCTCGGCACGGACCTGAACTGTGCCGCCTTCTCCCGCTCGAGGCTGGCGAATGTCAGCCCGACGACGAACACGAGAAGAAGCGCCAGCGCGACCCGAATTCGGTTTGGTCGCATCTTTCAGCCTCCTTGGTTTGATGCTGCTTGTTTTGTCTGGCCCGTAGCGTATCAACCACGGACCATGCCCACTATCCGGCGCTCCTGTGTCCGCCTGAGCCGACCTGCTGTATGACGACAGACAGAACGCCAGTTGCCTCTTGGCTCTGCTGATCTTATGTAACCCGATACCAGCACTGCAGTTTATCTCGGGTATCCCCGGTGTCAAGCTCGGTTTCGGTTCTTGTACCTTTGCGGGCCGGAGTGTCGTCTACTTGCGACTCAGGACCAGCCGCGCGATACCGACGTTGTCCCCGTGGACAACGGAGCAGAAGTAGACGCCGCTCGGCACGTCGTGGCCGCGGGCATCCCGGGCATCCCAGCGGAAACGGAAAAAGCCGGACTCATCCGGGACCATATCAGCTACCCTCACGGTACTCCCGCAGGCCGATACGACCCTGACGGTCGCGACCCCGGCCCGCGACGGACCGAGCTCAATGCACGTGGCTCCGGCCGAAGGGTTGGGCGTGGCGCAGAGCCGCGCGACCTCAATCGGCCAGGACTGCTCTGCACAACCCATCTCGGTCGAGAACATGACCGCCGGGGCGCGGGGTCGGAAACCGGCCGGCAGGTAATACCATTCCTCAAACCTGAGCGGGGTTATGAAATGGGACGGCATCTGGCGGCCGTTGAGTGCATAGTAAATCGTCACGCCGTTGGGCACGTTCACCAGGGTCGGGAAGTAGAAAGTATCAGTGCGTCCGATTGTGGCTGCCCAGCCTTCGGTCAGGTGCTGGACCGGAAGTCCCATTAGGAACGACCATTCGACCGAGTCGCACTGGACGTCGAAATCATTGGCTACGAGAACACCGCCGATATCCGTCGCGCTCGCTTGGCTCGGCACCGACACCAGGATGAACGCCGATACCGCAGCCACCATGATGTTTCTATGCACAACTACCTCCTGTTGTCAGGCCTCAATGGACGACCGGCAGTGCGCCGCACGATTCACGCACGGGCTATGCGAATCAGCCCGTACTCGGCGTTTGCTGTCCCGCGGCTCATTCTAAGTCTTGCATCACGCCGAGTCAAGGAATTCTGGTGTTCTTCCGCGAATCCACCGGCAGCACTGCGGGTCGGGTGCATGCCATGGAGCGAAGGTATTTCGGGAACGCCCGGCTCAGGAGGCCTGCCCGGAAGGCAGTCGGGCAGGGTGTGGCGTCAACGATATCGCACAACGAAACGTTCGTTCCGCTCCACGTGGAAGACGGTCTCACGCACGGATTCGGGCTCAGTCACACGGAACTTGACCCGCCCTACGGCCGGGGTATAATCAGCGTCGATGCAGTCTGAATCCTGCACGGACAGGACCACAGCGTAGTCAGTTACGAACAAGGAGTAGAAGCATGCAGAGAAGAATCGTGTTTGCCGGTCTGGCGTTGCTGCTATTTGCGCTGGTCGGGACCGGGGATGCTCAGACCACGGTCGGCGTGGTGCGGACCAATGGTTGGAACGTGGACGTCGATACCGTTATCTTCCGGGTTCAGGCAACAATGGACACAATCAGAACTCCGGGTTTCGGCGGCAGCCCCGGGAGAGTGGATACCTTCGACTTCGGCCGGCGCGAATGGCCGGAGATGGTCACAGTGATTGTGACCCTGAACGGCATGCGCCACGAGACGTTCAACATCACTGACGTCACCCAGGGAGTCTGGTACGACCTTCCGGCACCGCCTGACCAGTCACAGATTATGTTCGATGACGGACAGGGCGCGATCGAAGAACCGGGCCGCGTCGCGCTGCGATCGGCGCTGACCGCTTCCCCCAATCCTTTCGCCGGGCGGACCACAATCCGGTGCGAACTGCCCGGACCGGGTCGCGTCTCAATCGAGCTGTTCGACCGGTCGGGCCGGCGGGTGCGGATCCTGGCCGGCGCGGTTCTTGACGCCGGGTCGCATTCGTTCATCTGGGACGGCAGGGACGAGAACGGCCGGATGGTTGGCACCGGGGTCTATCTCGCCCGGCTCGTTGCCGGGAACGAACGTGCGCTCGTCAAACTGATACTGACCGAATAGACCTGTCGATTCGGTTCTCGGGGCGGCGCCTGACGGCACCGCCCCGAGCCTTGCCGGCTGAGTGCCGGACACCTGTTGTCCATCGCGGTTCCGTTCGACTGCTCGACCGGTTGCCATTCCGTTCCGCAGGAACCGGCAGCGATGAAAGGATGTAGCATTTCCTGCAAGGTGCAACACCCGAAACCGGCTGAGTATAACACCCGAAATCCGCATTTGACCCCACCCGGGGAACGTCCCCTGTCGCCGCCGACAACGTCTCGACTGACGTCCTCGGCTTGGCGCAGAGCCATACCCATGCTGCCGCTCTGGCCCGCCGCAGCATCGCTTCAGGAAAGGAAAAGCGGGGGCTTCGCGCCCGCACTCCACATTCCGTCACTTTCACCTCAGTCCTTCCCTTAAGGGAAAGGAAGCAGTCCTCTGGGAGAGAGCAGGGTGAAGGCTTGCTTGGTGTTCACTGCAGTTCCGAGTGATGAGTTCGGATTCCCGGTTCTCATCCGTGTCTATCCGTGTTGTGCCCTCCGAGAGCACTTTCCGCTCGTTCACTCGCTCCAATCATCCGTGGTTACTTCCTCTTCGTGCTCTTCGTGCCTTCGTGGTAAGATTCCTCTCCGTTCCGGCCCTCAGCCTCGGCGGCCTTGGCGGTTGTTTTTCCTTACGCTTCGACTCCGCTTACCGACTGTCGAGGCAGGGACGCCGCTTCCACCGGACCAAGCAGAAGGGGCGGCAGAGCCGCCCCTTCCGGGTTTAGTGCTTATCCGAGCTTAGTGCT
>CBDUVZ010000136.1:0-6485 GCA_965370805.1 uncultured bacterium
TCGAAGCGGACGGCTTCAAGACCACCAGCAAGCTCGTCGTGCAGCACTAAGCTCGATAAGCACTAAACCCGGAAGGGGCGGCTCTGCCGCCCCTTCTGTTTGTACGTCGCTCCCGCCCGATGATACAATATTGTCCCATTTGCCGAACGGCCGAAATCGGGCTCAACTTCCACGGCTTCAATTTGTTACCGAGCTTCTGAGTCAACCCCCCTCCCTCGCCCCAGGGGCCGCTTGCACTCTCCGGCTGAATGTGACCTTCTACCGACGTTCAGCCGTCCGATTCCTGGTTCAATCAGCCCTCAGATGATGGAGAGCATGTTCTCCTGCGTTCTCTGTTCTTTCTACTCTTCTCCATTCTGTTCGACCACCCATCCGGGCAGATGTTCAATGGACCATTCAACTTTGAGTTCCATCCTGTCTTCACCCCCGTATTCGATGGACGATTCAATCGACTGTTCAAGTCTGCTGGCAAGTCGCCCGGCTGTTTTCGGTTCGGACATCGGGGATGCGGGAAGAGAATCCGGTTTCCGTGGGCGGAGACAGTCCGAGCCGGCCGGAAGCCGGGACGGCAAGCCGGGGTCAGGTCTGGACTATTCGGAGGGTGTGACTGACCGGGCAGTGTTTGCGGAGCATTGCGGATACTGAGCAGTACTTGTCCTGGGACAGGTCGATTGCCTTCCTGACTTTGGATTCGTCGATGTCGGTGCCGGTGATGACGTATTCGAGGTCGATTCTCGTGTAGGTCTTGGGGTGCTCTTTTGCTTTCTCGGCTTTGATGTTGATTTCCAGGCCGGTGAATTCCACTCGCATTTTCCCGAGCAGCGACACTACGTCCATGCCGGTGCATCCGGCCAGGGAATGAAGAATCAGTTCCATGGGTCTCGGGCCGGTATCGGTGCCGCCGACTTTCCCGGCGGCATCCATCAGGATTCCGTGTCCGGACCCGGCGTGACTGACGAACTGCAGGCCCTGACCGGTCCAGCGGGTTGTGGATTCGATTGTCATTCCGGTCTCCTTTGCTCTTCGAGATTGAAAGACACCATCTTGATTTCGGTCATCTCCTCGATGGCGAACCGGGGACCTTCGCGGCCGATTCCTGAGTCCCTGATGCCGCCGTAAGGCTGGTGGTCGACCCTGAAGGTCGGCGAGTCGTTGATGTAGACATTGCCGACCGCCAGTTCTTCCGCCGCACGGAAGGCGCGCGCGATGTCCGAAGTGAAGACGCCCGCAGCCAGACCGTACGAGTACGTCCCGCCGGATGAGCCGGCGTTGAACTGCTCGACCGCCTGGTCGAAGTGCGCAAAGGTCTCGATAGTGACAACCGGGGCGAATGCTTCTTCGCAGACTATCTTCATGTCGGGTCCGACTGCGGTGATGACAGTCGGCAGGAGCATGTTTCCTTCGGCCTTGCCGCCACAGAGGACGCGGGCGCCATTCTCACGGGCTTCTTCAATCAGGCTCAAGCCCTTTTCGAGCGCGGCCCGGTTGATCATCGGGCCGATTTCGGTCTCCGCCCGCGCCGGGTCGCCGCCGACCAGGTTCCGCGCTCCGGCAACAAACCGCGCGGTGAATTCCCCGGCAATCGAGTCGTGCAGGTAGAGCCGCTGGGTGTGGATACAGACCTGGCCCGAGTAGGCGAACCCGCCGACCAGGCAGCTCCTGAGCGCGGCATCGAGGTTGCACGTCTCGTCAATGATTGCCCCGGAGTTCGAGCCCAGTTCCAGCGCTACTCTCTTCAGGCCTGATTCGGCCTTGATGGTCTCGCCGACCGGAGCGCTGCCGGTGAAAGTGACCATCTGGACCCGGGCGTCGCGGACCAGCGCCATCCCGACCGTGGAACCCGGGCCGGTGACGATATTGATGGCGCGCGCGGGCAGGCCTGCTGCGAGCAGGAGTTCGCCCAGTTTGAGCGAGCTGAGCGGGGTGGCACTGGCCGGCTTGAGCACGACCGTGTTGCCCGCGGCGAGCGCGGGCGCGATTTTGTGGCAGACGAGATTCAACGGGAAGTTGAACGGGGTGATGGCTGCGACCACGCCGAGCGGCTGGCGGATGAAGAACCCGCGCCGGTTTTCCGAGCCGCGGGCGGCGTCCATCGGGACGGTTTCGCCGTGGATGCGCTTTGCTTCTTCGGCCGCGAACCGGATGGTCTGGATTGCCCGGTCGACTTCACCGGTAGCGTAGCGGCGGGGTTTGCCGGCTTCCCGGATGATGGTGTCGGTGAACTCCGCGGTTTTCCCGGCCAGCAGGTCGGCGGTTCGGTTGAGAATCCGGGCGCGTTCGTGGGCCGGCAGGCGGCGGGTTTCGGCGAATCCGGCTGCGGCCGAGGCTGTTGCCGCAGCCGCGTCATCCGTATCCCCGACTGCGACCCGACAGACTACCGAATCGTCGTAAGGGTTGGTGACCGCAAGAGTGTTCTGTTTCTCACGCCATTTGCCGTCAATGAGCAGGCCGTTCGGGTATTCCATTTCAGATTGCTGAGTTGCAGAAGAGAATAAGGGGGCGGTCTTGTCTGTCAACCCTGGTCATTGACAGTCATGGTGCCCGGCCTATAATCCTGCCCGAGGGCGATTAGCTCAGTTGGCTAGAGCGCCTCCCTTACAAGGAGGAGGTCATCTGTTCAAGTCAGATATCGCCCACTGACAGGTAACTGATTGGAAATGCACTGGTTACGACCTGGGCCAGCGGTGTCTTGAGGTAATCCCGTCAGAATCCGGACTGCGGATTCCGGCGTCTAATCAAGCAGATGACGGAAAGCCAGTGAGGGTTCGACGACTGTGCCGTGTCCGGTTTGCCTGTCCGGAGCCCAGCAACGAATCAGCATCCTGCCGCAGCGGATTGCGGGGTGCAGGAGACTGAGAGCAATGAGGACTGTTAAGGAGGAGCAATGAAGATAAGACCACTCCAGGACCGAATCCTGGTCGAGCGTATCGAGGAAGAGGTCAAGAAAAGCGGAATCATAATTCCGGATTCCGCCAAGGAGAAGCCTCAAAAAGGCAAGGTAATCGCAGCCGGCCCGGGAAGGGTTGACGATAGCGGCAAGCGTATTCCCATGGATACGAAGAAGGGGGACGAGATCCTTTTCGGCAAGTACTCCGGCAACGAAATCCGGATTGATGACAAGGAATACCTGATAATGCGCGAGGACGACGTCCTGGCGGTCGTGGAGAAATAAGGAGGATTTGAGGATGCCAGCCAAGGATTTGAGATTCGATGACGAAGCCCGACGCGCCATTCTCCGTGGTGCCGAGAAGCTGTCCCGTGCGGTCAAAGTCACGCTGGGGCCCAAAGGCCACAATGTCGTAATCGACAAGAAGTGGGGCGCGCCGACGGTCACCAAGGACGGGGTCACGGTTGCCAAAGAGATCGAGCTTGAGGACAATTTCGAGAACATGGGCGCCCAGATGATCAAGGAAGTGGCGTCAAAGACCTCGGACGTAGCCGGGGACGGGACTACTACCGCAACGATTCTGGCCGAGGCGATCTACCGCGAGGGCCTGAAGGTCGTGACCGCGGGTGCCAATTCGATGGCGCTGAAGCGCGGCGTCGACAAGGCGGTTGAGACCGTGGTCGCCGAACTGAAGAAGATGTCCAAGGAGACATCGGGGCGGGACGAGATCCAGCAGGTGGCGACGATTTCGGCGAACAACGACGCCGAAACCGGCAAGCTGATTGCCGACGCGATGGGAAAGGTCGGCAAGGAAGGCGTGATTACGGTCGAGGAAGCGAAGTCGATCGAGACCAACCTCGAAGTCGTCGAAGGCATGCAGTTCGACCGTGGTTACCTCTCACCTTATTTCGCGCTCGAGCCAGGCACGACTACACCCCAGAACCCGAAGATGGAAGCGGTCGTTGAGGATGCGATGGTACTGCTCTTCGAGAAGAAGATTACCTCGATGCGCGACCTGCTGCCGGTTCTTGAGAAGGTCGCCCAGAAGGGGAAGCCGATAGTCATCATCGCCGAAGAAGTCGAAGGCGAAGCGCTTGCCGGCCTGGTGGTCAACCACATCAAGGGCATCCTGCGCTGCTGCGCGGTGAAAGCGCCCGGGTACGGCGACCGCAGACGGGCGATGCTCGAGGATATCGCGGTGCTGACCGGCGGCAAGTTGATTTCCGAGGACCTGGGGGTCAAGCTCGAAAAAGTCGAGACCAGTGACATGGGCGTTGCCAAGCGGGTGGTGGTCGATAAGGAGAACACCACTATCGTCGAGGGCGGCGGCAAGAAGGCCGACATCACTGCTCGCATCGAGCAGATCCGCAAGCAGATCGAGGAGACCAAGTCCGACTACGACAAAGAGAAGCTGCAGGAGCGGCTGGCCAAGCTGGCCGGCGGCGTTGCGGTTATCAATGTCGGCGCTGCCACCGAAGTCGAGATGAAGTCGAAGAAGGCGCTGGTCGAGGATGCACTGCACGCGACCAGGGCCGCGGTCGAAGAAGGCGTCGTCCCGGGCGGCGGTGTCGCTCTCGTCCGCTGCATTCCGGCGCTCGAGAAGATGAAGGCCGAGGGCGATGAGGCAATCGGCGTCAATATCGTCAAGAAAGCTCTTGAGGGGCCGATTCGACAGCTCACAAGCAATGCCGGCGTGGATGGCTCGATTGTCTTCGAGAAGGTGAAGACCGAGAAGCCCAATGTCGGCTTCAACTGCGAGACGATGGAATACGTCGATATGTTCGAGTCCGGTGTCATCGACCCGACCAAGGTGACCCGGGCCGCGCTGCAGAACGCAGCCAGCGTCGCCGGTCTGATGATCACGACCGAGTGCGCGATCACCGAACTGCCGGAAAAGGAAAAGGCCCCGCCGATGCCCGGCGGAGCGCCCGGCGGCTACGGCGACTACTAGTCCCGAATGAACCAGGGGTGGGGAGCAATCCCCACCCCTCTCGTTCCCCGATGCCAACTTACGAATACCGGTGCAGGAAGTGCGGTCACCGGTTCGATCTGTTCCAGCGGATTGTCGACCCACCGGTCAAGGACTGTCCGAAGTGCAAGTCCGAAGGGACGGTCGAACAGATTATTTCCGGCGGGTCCGGCCTGATCTTCAAGGGTTCCGGTTTCTATGAGACCGACTACAAGCGGAGTGCCGCCTCCGGCGGTGGTCCTGCTTCCGGCAGCAGTTCCGACTCGCCGGGCAACAGCCCGGCCGGCAAGCCGGACACCAAACCATCGAAGAGTACCGGCAAAGGTAAGCCCGGTCCTTCGGACTCCAGTTCGTCGACCGACAAGTAGGCTGCGGCAGCGTCTCCGGCGTCCGTTCCTCCCGGTGTGCGCGTTCACTTTGCGGGACTGTTGTTCCCGGGCGCGATTTCCGCACCGGAGTGCCAGGTCCTGCCGACAGCCACAATCACCCCTCCGCATCGGCGCAGACACAGAAACCCCGCCTGATTGCTAACTGTTGTTACCACCGGGGGATAGGATGCGCAAGCGACGTCTGGAATCTGTTGACATCCGAGTCTTTTCTCTGTACTCTTGAGATACAGAGATATCGCTCTTTGATAATTCGGATGTAACCCAACGCGTGTCCGGGCTATGCCAGATACTCCTTTCTAGCATTTTTGCTTGGAGGGTTTGATCCTGGCCCAGGACTAGCGCTGGCGGTGTGTCTTAGACATGCAAGTCGAGCGGGACACTTTCTGGTGGCAACACCGGGCTGTGTTTAGCGGCGGACGGGTGAGTAACGCAAGGGCAACCTACCCCGAGGATGGGTACAACCCGTCGAAAGACGGGCTAATACCCTGTGTGTTGCGGCGGAGGCATCTCTGCCGTAACAAAGGCGCTGCAAGGTGCCGCCTTGGGAGGGACTCTTGTCCTATCAGCTTGATGGCGGGGTAACGGCCCACCATGGCAACGACGGGTAGTCGGCGTGAGAGCGTGACCGGCCACAGGGGAACTGAGACACGGTCCCCACTCCTACGGGAGGCAGCAGTCTAGAAATTTGGGCAATGGGCGAAAGCCTGACCCAGCGACGCCGCGTGAGGGATGAAGTCCCTCGGGATGTAAACCTCTGTTGAGGGGAACGATAATGACGGTACCCCTCGAGGAAGCCTCGGCTAACTCCGTGCCAGCAGCCGCGGTAATACGGAGGAGGCAAGCGTTGTCCGGAATCATTGGGCGTAAAGAGCGCGTAGGCTGTTATCCAAGTCATATGTGAAAACCTCAGGCTCAACTTGAGGATTGCATGTGAAACTGGTTAACTTGAGTGCAGTAGGGGAAAGTGGAATTCCTGGTGTAGCGGTGAAATGCGCAGATATCAGGAAGAACACCGGTAGCGAAGGCGGCTTTCTGGGCTGCTACTGACGCTGAGGCGCGAAAGCTAGGGGAGCAAACAGGATTAGATACCCTGGTAGTCCTAGCTGTAAACGATGTACATTAGGCGTGGGGATTTATCCCCGTGCCGCAGTTAACGCGATAAATGTACCGCCTGGGGACTACGGCCGCAAGGTTGAAACTCAAAGGAATTGACGGGGACCCGCACAAGCGGTGGAGGATG
>CBDUVZ010000137.1:0-6015 GCA_965370805.1 uncultured bacterium
TTAATTCTGAGTAAACAACTTCCTTTCAGGCAGATTATTTCTGAGGAAGACCGGCCGCTGGACAGACAGCCAAATTCTGGTAGTATTGTCCGAAGGATACTCATCATCGAGATGCAGCCGGATGGGAATCCTACGGCCGGCTCGAGCCTCGGCTCCGGGCAGCCGCCGGAGGACCCTGCCTGCGTCGTGAGGTGAGAAGACGGCAGGGTCAGCAAAACCAGAGGAGGCGCAAACATGAAGAAGGGCATTGCACTGGCAACGATGGCCGGTCTGCTTGTGGTACTCGGCTGCACTGTCCTGGACACCACCGATCCGGTCGTGGTCGTCGTCCAGCCTGCGGACAACGACACGATTGCCGCGGGCAACATCTTGATCAAGGTGCACGCGACCGATGACAAGGGAGTGACAAAGGTCGAGTTCCACATCAATGGCGTGCTGAAAGGCACCGACGAAGCTGGTGTCGCGGATACCTTCCGCTACACTTGGGACGCTTCGGGCGAGACCGGGGGTAGCTCCCACACCATCGCGGCAAAGGCGTTCGACGAAGCGGGCAACAACGCGACCGCTTCGGCGACAATCGTTATCGCCGGCGGCGGCGGTACCGGACCGACGCTCCATTCCGGCTCGATTACCGCAGATGAGACCTGGTGGCCGGCCGGGAACCCGCATATCATCGAAGACGATGTTTCGGTCGAAAGCAACGCCACCCTGACCATCAAACCGGGTTGTATCGTGAAGTTCGCTGCCGGGAACGAACTCTACTGCGGCTATGGCGACCCGAGTGCGATTGTAGCCGTAGGCACGCAGGATTCGGTGATAACTTTCACGTCGAATGTGGCGACCCCGTCGCAGGGCGACTGGCGGAATCTCGGGTTCTACGACTACACAATGCCGTCCGCGGGCCTGGGTTACTGTAAAATCGAGTATGCGGGCAGTGAGGAAAACGCAGGTGCGGTCTTTGTCAGGGGAACCGAACTGGACATGGACAACTGCACGGTTGAAAACAGCGGTGACTACGGAATCTGGTGCGCCCAGAACGGCTATTTCAAGAGTTTTACCGGCAACGCCGTAACAACCTGTACCAAATACCCGATAAGAATCAACGCCGAATACGCCCGCACAATCGGCACCGGCAATACCCTTACCGGTAACACCCTGAACGGGATTGAGGTTTACGGCGGCAATGTCAGCACCACCGGCACCTGGGCAAACCACGGCGTGCCTTATGTTGTTGTCGGAAATGATGTGGGGGTTCAGGACGCAACCAACAGCCCGGTGCTCACTATCGCACCCGGAAACACAATAAAGATGGGGAGCGGCCTGGAGCTCTATACCGGATACAGTGACCCGGGCGGCTTGATTGCTGACGGCACCAGCGGCCAGATAACCTTTACCAGCGCGGTTGCTTCACCTTCGCCCGGTGACTGGGAAGCGATTTCTTTCTACGACCACGCAATCAACAACCAGTGCAAGCTCAAGAACTGCAAAATCGAATATACCGGCAGCGAGCAGAACAAAGGTGCGGTTTTTGTCCGTGAGTGCAAACTGGAGATGGACAACTGCACGATTCAGAACAGCGGTGACTATGGAATCTGGTGCGAGCAGGACGGATACTTCGACAGTTTCACCGGCAACACTGTGACAGCCTGCGCCAAGTACCCGATAAGAACCGATGCCGAGTACGCCCGGACAATCGGCACCGGTAATATCCTTACCGGCAACACCCTGAACGGGATTGAGGTCTACGGTGGCAATGTCAGCACCACCGGCACCTGGGGAAATCATGGCGTGCCTTATGTTGTCACTGCGAACGACGTCGGGGTTCAAGACGCAACCAACAGCCCGGTGCTCACCATCGCACCCGGAAACACGATAAAGATGGGGAGCGGCCTGGAATTCTATGCCGGATACAGTGACCCGGGCGGTCTGATTGCGGACGGCACTGGTGGGCAGATAACATTCACCAGTGCGGTCGCATCACCTTCACCCGGAGACTGGGAAGAGGTTTCTTTCTACGACCACGCAATCAACGGCCAGTGTAAGCTCAAGAATTGCAAGATTGAATACGCCGGCTCCGACTACGGCAATATCTACATCCGGGACGCCGTGCCTGAAATCAAGAACGACTCAATCGGCCACAGCAACGCCTGGGGTATCTATCTTGCCGGCAGCCAGTATCCGGACCCCGACAGCCTCGAAGCGAACAACACCTTCTACGACTGCCCCAGTGGCAACGTCCACCGGCCATAGCCGATACCACTCTTCCCCGGGCGGCCTGCGCATGACGCAGGCCGCCCTTTTGACTTCCGCTCTTTCCCGGTTATTCTGGATAGATGGCTGATACAGGACGAATCAAGCTGATGCCCGACTTCGGATTTCGGGTCATGACGTGGATGTACAAGCTGGTCGGCCTGTTCGCCGACCCGCGCAAACGGCTGGACCGTGTGCCCTTGAAGCCAGGAATGGCCGTGGTAGACTACGCCTGCGGTCCGGGCCGATACACCATCGAAGTCGCGAAGCGGGTCGAACCCGGCGGGCGGGTATATGCGGTCGATGTTCAGCCTCTGGCAACCAGGATGGTGAAAGACAAGGCGACTCGTCTCGGACTGGAGAACATCGAAACCATCCTTATCGACTCCTATGATACCGGGATTCCCAACTCATGCGCCGACCTGGTTCTACACCTCGATGCATTCCACCAGATTGGCGACCGGACGGCCCTGCTCAAAGAAATCCATCGCATCCTCAAGCCGGACGGAATCTTCTACCTGGAACCCGGTCACATGAAGCTCGCCGGCGCCAGGGAAATCGTCGCCGCCTCAGGCCTGTTCCGTCTCACCTGGTCCCAGGGCCACGACATGCAATTCGCTCCGCAGCCAACGCCCTGACCGCCGCCATCCGCCTTGGTCATTGAGACTTGGGCATTGGGCATTCCCTCCTCTGCCCTCTTGGCGGCCTTGGCGTTCTTGGCGGTTTCGCAGTCCGCAATGACCAATCTGGAATCCGGGTGGACTACCGGCCACTGGCCACAAACCCGAAATGAAGAGCTGTCCTTAATCAGCCATTGACGTCGCCCGCGCTTCGAGTGTAAGATACTGTAGTGAACCATCTGGAGGTAGAAATGAAGAACTTCACCGCATATGTCGAATGGGATCCGGCAACCAAGCTCTATGTCGGCATCATTCCCGGTGTGCCGGGTGCCCATACTCAGGCAGCCACGCTGGACGAACTTCAGAAGAACCTGAAGGAAGTCCTGGAGCTCTGCCTGGAGGAACACGAAGGCCTGACTGATGATCTCCCTAAGTTCGTCGGGCTCCAGCAGATCGGGAGCTAGAGGGACACAATACCTATCTCCGCCCGCCGCAATCCACTGACGGATCAAACCTATCATCCCCTTTCCGCTTTCCGCTAGCCGTGATCCGCTGACGGCAAACAGCAGGCGACCATCGCTTGTGACGGGACTTGTCGGCTGAGGGCTAGGTCTTCCTGAGAATCAGGACTTTTTCCACTTTGGTTGTGCGGGTGTGACGTCGGGAGCGGCGGATGTCCGGTATTTCGTCTCTGATCAGTTCCTGCACGCGCAGGGAACCACCGGTCACTTCCTCGGCCAGTTCACCGATTATCTCCGCAGTCCTTCTCTGCCTACCGTTCCGTTCGACGTCTCCCAGGACAAGGATGCAGTGCTTCCCAGGCTTCAGTACCCGGTTCATCTCCCCGAGGCAGACCCTCATCTGAGGCAGATAAACCTGGCTGCTTGCGGTCAGGGACTTGTCCAGCGCTTTCCAGTTCTTGTGTCCAAGGAACCACAACCGGAGCCGGTTGTCTCTTGCATAATCCAGGGCTCCGAAGTAAGGCGGGCTGGACAGAATCAGGTCAACTGTCTCGTCAGGCACGGACAGGTTCATCGTATTCTCGCACAGCACCCGGTAGTCACCGGAATCCCAGTACCGCGTGATAAGCGTTCGTCGGTACGAACGGTGTACTTTGGCAAGCAGCCTTGGCCTGAGCGGCCGGTACGCGTACATCCCGGGAAACTCGGCCGGCGGGTACTTCCGGGGCCGGAGATACGGCGTCAAGTGGCTGGCCGGATAGGACAGGAAGCCCGGCCTGACGTGGTGAAGAATACCCATCAGACAAGCAAGCAGGAAGTAGTGCTTGCGTCGTCGCAGCACGCCAAAGGCGGCGTGGACTTCTTTGAGCGTGTCCGGGTGGAAATAGGCCTGGACGTACTTGGGTATTCTCATGAGGTCCACTTCGCGACTGCGCTGCTCAATAGCATCAAGGTCCTTCGTCGCCTGCCGAAGCGCCTCCCGTTCGGATGCGGACGCGGTCAGCTTGCCCAATGTCAGGTAGTAGGCGTAGGGACTAAGGTCATTGGCAATGGCCCGCCGGCGATGCAGGAGTGCTTCGAGCGGCACGACACCCGAGCCGCAGAACGGATCCAGGACCCAGTCGCTTTCCCGGGAGAATCGCTTGAGCAGGACCTTGACCATCCCGGACTTGAGCTTGCCGACATAGGGCGAAAGCTGGTGCAGACTGCTTTCGCTGCCGTTGAATGAACCGTGCCAGAGGCAGGGGTCCAATGCCTTGGATGCAGTCTCGACCAGCATCAACTGTTCCATGGGTTCCAGTTAGCTGTGCTCCCTGAGCAATGGAACATCGCGCAGAATGTCCCGGCCCCGGGTAATCTTCAGTTCGCGGGATTCCAGGACAGTCCGGCCTTGATAGACGGTCACTTTGCGTACCGGAACTGCATTGTAGCTCTTCTTCTTGGACGCGCGCCGGAACACCTCAATGCCTACGGTTCTGATGTGCAGGCCCCGGTCCTTGGGCTTGACCCCGAAGTACGCCAGCATCTTGTTCACGAACCTGACGTCAGTCGGTTTGGCCCGACGGGGAGTCGGTTCGGCAGCGGACGGAACCCCGCGTGGCAGAAGAAACACACAGGGCGGCGGGATTCTTCCAGAGGCAGGGTCCGGCATCTTCGGACAAGGACGGATTGGTGTGCCGCAGAACCGGTCCAGGACAATGTAAGCGTCAACCTTCTTTCCATTGGCCACTATTTCAGCGCTGAGGCGCGTGAACAGGTTGGACTCGGCCCCGTGCGACGGCTGGTGGACAATCGCGCCATCCAGGTGTCCCCAGATGACGTACTCATCGGCCCAGATCGGCCTGTCTCCGATGTTGAAGCTGTTCCCTTCACCACCCTTGCTTTCGATGGCTATCTTGAGTCCCTTGGGCTTCGATGCAATGAGCACGTTGTAGTCGCATCGACCCCGCCCGCCTATCGACTGCCACTCGCCTATGGCCCTGGCTTTCTTCAGCCCTTCCAGGATGCCGTTGGTGAAACCGGCTCTGGGGCTGGTGGTGGCTGCGAACGTACCCCGGATGCTCTCGACCGCGGACCTGAAAACGAGGCGACCATGATAGTCAGCGGGTGTTATACCCCGGGCTTCAAGGAGGTCTGGATGCTCGGCATCCAGCTTCCTGAGCAACTCCTTGGTTGGTTCTATCTGGCGGACGAGCTCATCAGGGTGTGAACAAGGGAGTATCGGCACTGACGTAATATAGGCAGCCAATCCGTCGTTGTCAACTGGCCGAGGAACCGGCTGTCTCCAAAGGCCCACCTACACCCCGACATCGGACACCTACCCGCTCACGGCTTTCCGCTGACCGCGAACCGCCTTCCGCCAATCCTCAATCCAGAATCCGAAATCGCGAATCGTCTCTTGCTTGACATACCCGTCTGCCCCAACTAAGCTGGCAGGCGATGGAAATCAAAGGCTCGCCCGCTCAGGGACCGCGCCGCGGTAAGCAATGCTTCCCCAAAACTCCCGCAGGCAATACGCTGGCGTGACCGGTACACCCAAGACTACAGTCCTTTTCTTCCTCGTCGTGCTCGTCCTCGTCGGCACTCTGGAAGCCGATGGCTACGGCGGATGGCACTTGTGGGGAGTCCGCCGCGTCGTCCTCACGAACGACTCCGTTGCCGAAGGATGCATCAAATGGAGCAAC
>CBDUVZ010000138.1:0-5490 GCA_965370805.1 uncultured bacterium
TCCTGGTGCCGTTGTTGGCGATGCTGCAGACCGGGGTGACGACCGTGCCGGAGTCCACCGTGCCGGCAGGCGAAACGATTGCAAGGGCTACGGCGTCGGTTCTCGTGCCTACCTGGATGAGAACGGAGGCGGTGTCGTTTGCCGGATCCTCATCATCGACCAGCATGGTTGAGCAGCGTACTACGAAGAGGCCGAGCGGGGACGCGGTCCAGTCAAGGAATGTGACGTCTGTCGATTCGCCCGGGGTGAGCCAGACGGTTGATGTTTCGTCGTAGGCGGTCCCGATCTTGAACTGAACCGGAATGGACCTAGGAGTTGTTGAGTTGTTGACTACCCGGGCCTGCGGGGTGATGACCGTGCCGGAGTCGGTGTACCCGGCCGGGGCGACAATCGAGATGGCGGCTGCGTCGATGACCGGCCTGACAATGGTGGAATGGAACTTGCGGTTGTTTGCCGGTATTTCGTCACCGGTGAGCATCGTCGAGCAGCAGACGGTGTGCAGTCCGACCGGTTCGGCGACCCAACCAGCGAAGGTAACGGTGGTGGTTTCGTCGGGCGCGAGCACGACCTCAACGGTGTCGCGATAGACTGTTCCGATGTGCATCCGAACCGGAATGGTGGTCTGGCTCGTCCCGAGGTTTGCGACTTCCGCCTGCGGCGTCACAACAGAACCCGAGTCGACTGTGCCCAGTGGAGTGATGATACTGATTGTGGCAGCGTCGATCCGGCTGACGACCGTCGCCGAATCATGGAGCGCGTCGTTTGCGGCGGACGTGTCGCCGTCGACCATGGTGGAGCACCCGACTGCATGAGTACCGAGCGGCAGGGCTGTCCATGCAGGAAAGGAAACAGTGGCCGCCTGGAATGGCTGGACCAGGACTTCGGCAGTCTCTGCGTACACGGTGCCGATGTGAATCCAGACCGGGATGCTGGTCGGCAGCGTGCTCAGGTTGGCGATGATCACCTGGGGAGTGATGACATCGCCGGAGTCAACCTGACCTGCAGGTGCGACGATCAATACGGATGCGGCATCGAGTTCGTCCTCATCAAGGGGTGGGAAACCGGGTGTGTCAGCCGGCGATTCTGCATGCCGGGGTCTGATTGATTCCGACATGCGGCCGGAGAAGCCGTCCAGGTGGATGCATGAGTGAGTTCCGCCGGAGTAGCCCGAACTGGAACCCCAGTATATATGGAGTAGTCCTTGTGGTGCGAGAACCAGGATGTCGGGATAGGAGTCTCCGTTGAGGTCGCGGGCCATTCCCGATTCACCAAAACCGGGTATGGCGAGTTGAGTTGTATCACGGGTCGAAGGACCGAATTCGGTACCCCAGTGGATGGTCAGCAGTCCGGCACCGGCGTCCCACCGGATCAGTTCCTGCTGGCCATCGAGGTTCAGGTCGGCGGAACCGCAGTGAACGTCATGTTGATTCCCGGAGCAGACCTCCGACGACACCACAGTATGCGACGTCGGCTCTGGGTATTGTGTTCCACGGACGAGTGACGACTGCGCGACGGCAACTGCCACGACAAGCAATAATGTGCCCTGCAAAATCCTTCCTTTCCTTTTTCCTACTCTGGATTATACCGCAGGAAAGTACGAAGTCAATTGATTGTGTCGTGTGTGCGTGCTTTGTCGGCTTGACAGCGCGTGTTTGTGGCCTATCATTCAACTTAGGAGGTAACATGATACGTATGTTCAGTCTCTCAGCTATTGCCGTCTTGGCAGTCGTGCTGACCAGTTGCTCTGTGCTTCCTCCGTTTCCCCCGGAGGAGCCCGTTGGACCAACTTCCGGTGACGTTGGAGTCGCCTATTCGTTCTCAGCGGTAACCACCGACCCGACTGGCAATCCGATTGCCTACCGGTTCTGTTGGGGTGACGGCCAGATGTCTGATTGGAGTGATTTCGTGCCAAGCGGAATGCCGGTGACTATGTTTCACTCTTGGGATTCTGCGGGTACGTACACGGTGAAAGCCCAGGCCAAAGACATTCTCGAGTTGCGCTCGTGCTGGTCCTGCGAGCACGAAATCACCATCACCACCCGGCGCTCTTACCCAGACTCGGTCATTGCCGTAATCCGCGTGGGCGGTGATGCACAGAACGGGGTGGCCCTTCCCGGCGGCGAACACGTCTATGTTACCGGTGGGGGATCCAACGAGGTGTATGCAATCTGCACCCGGGATAACACGGTTGTCGCCACAATCAGGATACCCGGCGCACCGACTCACATCACCTGCACCCCGAACGGCCGGTTCGTCTACGTGTCGAGCCATGACAACTACACAGTTTCAGTTGTCCGCACCTGCGACAATACCGTGGTCGCTGTGATTCCGGTCACCGGTGACGCGCACGGTATCGCCTGCCTGCCTTCGGGTGACTACGTCTACGTGGCGAACGACGAACCGACCAATACGGTCCAGGTCATCCGCACCAGCGACAATGCCATAGTGGCGACAATCCCGGTCGGAAGCGACGCCAGCGGGCTCATCACTTCTCCGGACGGGAATCACGTGTACGTGACGAACCGGGGCGAAGGCACGGTTTCGGTCATCCGCACTTGGGACAACACGGTCGAGTCCACAATCCGGACCGGTGGCAGTCCCCACCGGCTTGCCGTCCTGCCGTCCGGCGATTACCTGTACGTAACCATGTACAGCGATGTGGTCAAGGTCGTCCGGGTTTCAGACCATACCATCGTGGCCGAAGTCCCGATGGCAGGCCCGATGGCGCTTATGTCCTTGCCTTCAGGCGATTACGTATACGTCGCGGACCAGCATGAAAACAATGCATCGGTCATCCGTACCCGGGACAACACCGTTGTGGCCGAAATCCCGGTCGGCTACTGCCCGTTTAGCGCTTTCTGCACGCCGAACGGAAGACAGGTCTACGTTCCGAGCCGGAACGGCGACATCACGGTCATCGGGTATTCGGGTGAGAGCGGTTCCTTGGCGACGGAGAGACACCAGTAAGCTGGGCGAACAGAGGTAGACAGAGCCGCAGTTGCTGAGCCGGTTCCCGCCTGTGCTATTGTTGCGTCTCTCCTCGGTTCGCCGTTCTGTCTAGCAGACGGGCACTTCGTTTCTACTGGCACGAGTCGGCTACCGCCGGATTCCTTTCAGTTACTGAGCAGAGTTGATTTCCCGTGTGGTACTCGGCCGTTCAGGGTCAGATGCGGTACGGCGAGCCCGTACTGTCGATTCCGGGCTGAGATTGTCGAGAGGGCCGGCTATTGCCGTTTGAGGAGGCGGAAGTCGTACTCGGCTACTTTGGATGCTCTGATGTCGAGCGTGCAGGCTTGCGGCATGTATTCCGGTGTGGGGCCGGTAGCGGTGAGGACGTATCTGCCGGTGGGGAGGTTCTCCAGAACGAAGCTGCCGGTGTTTTCCGGCACGGCCTGTTCGCCGTAAACCGGACCCTGATAGGCGATTGTGCCGCCGACCGGACTCCCGGTGACGGCGTCGCGGAGTACGCCCCAGGCACTGCCGTATTCGAGCTGTTTCAGGGCGATTGTCGCGTACTGGGTCCGGTCGCCCAGAATGAGGAGCGTATCGATTCTGGGCAGGTGCTCTTCGATGCTGGTCCTGATGACAAGCTGGCCGGGGACGAGCCGGAGGAGTTTCATTTCGCCGCGCCGATTGGTACGGGTTGCGTGGTTCTGGATTCCGGAGAACGCGACCGCAGCCCAGAGCGGTTCCATAGTTCCGGCATTGATGACGCGAATTTCGAGGATCCCGTGGCCCTTACGGGTAATTCTGGCCCGGAGTCCGATGCGATGAGCGATTCCGAGTTTCCCATACGGAGTGATGCAGTAGTCCAGGCCGAAGTTGCCGAGCGAGACACCCAGGCCCGCAGTGATGCCGTTGAGATACCCGAGCGTTGCAAGGTCGGCCGGGCCGAGTCGGTATCCGAGTCTCAGAGCTACGGATTGCCACGGTGCGTATTCGAGGCCGGCCCGGATGTCGATGTCGTCGGCGAAGGGGTAGAACGCATCGGCCGTAATGCGGAACCGGGACATCGTGAGATTCGCCCCGACGCCGATACTGGACGGCAGGTCCTCCATGGCCGAGCCGTAGCGGGCAATGCCGAGGTTGCGGGCGACTGCTCCGAGTCCGAGGAACGGCAGCGGACGGGCCAGGAAGCCGAGGTCCAGCGCTCCGCCGTATCCCTCAGCGGTGTGCAGGTTCTGGTAGAAACCCTTGAAACCGAATCCCAGGTGGTAATCCCGGGCGATGGTGGCGCCATAACCGAGGTTGAGGATGCCGTCCCAGGTGCGGAACGTACCGATGGGCTGGTTGTTCCCGGTCCAGTACTCGATGTCCGGCTCACCGGTGTACACCATGCCCAGTTCCAGGGCACCGGGACCGATTGGAAAGGCAGTGTGGAGCAGTTCGTCTTTGATGCCGGCGAACCACTGGTGATGGGACAGGTGGATGTGGTAGTTGGACAACTGGCCGAGGCCTGCCGGGTTCCAGTAGAGCGCGCTTGGATCATCGGCCAGGCCGATGTACGCTTCGCCCATGGCAGCGGCGCGTGGGCCCTGTCCGAGCTTCAGCAAGGGAAAGACCGGGCCGTCGCTCTCTCCCAGGTTCAGGAAGGCGGCCAGGGCGAGGAGGAGAACGGAGTGCAGGTGGCTACTTCCTTGTTATGACCAGCTTCTTGGTTATCAAGTCGGTCTTGCCTTCGTGGGTGAACTCCAGCAGGTAGTGGTAAGTGCCGGGCGCGACAACCCCTCCGCGGTCGTTCCGGGCCGACCAGCCAATACGGTGGACGCCAGCCCGTTCGGTCCGGGAGCGGAGTACGTGGGAGATGAGTTCGCCGGACCGGTCGTAGATAGTGAGTTTGACTGTGCCGTCATCAGGCAGGCCGATCACGAAGGTCGTTGCATCTTCCAAGGGGTTCGGGAAGTTGTGGATTCCGAGTTCCGGGACCAGAAGGAGAACCAGCAGCACGCTGTCCCTGGCATTGGAGTCGCCACGGGCGAATCCGCGGACCTTAGCACACAGTGAGTCGACGGCTCCGGTGAGGGTCTGCGGTGTTTCGACTTCCAGGTTGAAATACACCTTGGAATAGGGTTCGAGGAAGCCCAGCTCGGCGGCATCACCGTTCAGGGGGAGGGGGGTGGCATTGTCAGCATCGTAGAGCTGTGTCTTCCAGCCCGAGGTCTGTGCCGGCGGCACCAGCTTGACCACATCACCTGCATCACCCTGGAGCTCTGCCGAGAATCTGAAGCTCCGGGTCTCTCCGGTCCGAACCCGGTGCACCTGGTCCTGCTCCAGAAACAGGACCGGCGGCCGCTGGCCAAACAAGGTCAGCATCTGTCTGTCGTTGTCGGGATTGCTGTCATGGGCGAGCATGGTGGAGCAACTCAACGTGTGGAAGCCGGCTACCACTACCCAGGACGGGAAAGCTGCTTCAGTTCCGGAGTTCGGATCCAGCGAGAGATTGTCCCTTTCCTAGTTGAAAATGGCTGCGGCTCCATGAGTACATTAGGC
>CBDUVZ010000139.1:0-5398 GCA_965370805.1 uncultured bacterium
GAACTTGCGCGAGGCGAGTTACTCAAACTACCCACACGAATCCACGAAGAGCCGAAAAAGGAAGGGGAGTAATCCTCACCGACAACTCGGGCGGCCCGAAGGCCGCCCGAGTTTCACGTCAAGAACTGTCGCCGGTCTAGTCGGTCAGAATCGCTTTCGCCCGCAGCCTGCCGGTAGCGTGTTCCAGGCAGACAAAGTAGACGCCCGGGCTCAACCGCTGACCGGCATCATCAGTGCCGTCCCAGCAGCAGGTTCGCAGCCCCACGCCCGAGTCAAGCGGTAGCCGCCGCACCAGCCTGCCCGAAGCGTCCCAGACCTGCACGCCTTTGCGGCAGTCGACCGCGCCGGTCGCATAGACCATCGTTGTCCCGGAGAACGGATTGGGGCTGACCCGGCAACTGGCGGGACCGGCCCGGAAAACAACCCCTTCCGCGATGCCGGTCAGTTGTTGGTACAGCTTCACCTGGATATCCAGCGCTCCCGTGGCAGTGGACGCATCCTCATTGGACAGGACCATGCTCCACCGGTCGTCGGTGGGAAGCACAAACGTGCTCTCCCCCGAGGTTGCGTCTTCCGCAATCCGGAACGCCCGGAAGCTGCCGCCGGAAACGTAGGTTTCGTAGTTCCCGGAATCGCAGATGAAGAAATCCAGGTTCCCGGGCGAGAAGGATTCCGAGAACATGTCGCCGTCGTCCGGGTTCATCGCGTAGTCGAACTCGCCGGGCACGTCGAACCGAAACTCGAACATGAAGTCGTTCCGCGGACTCGTCGGCATCGTGTCCGGCTCGGCCTGCAATTGAGGGATGGAGCCGGTCAGGTCAACGTCCCAGGTGTAGAGCATACCGGGCTGGCTGTTGGTGATGATTGTCGTTGTCGGCTCGCTGCCCACGTCGCTCTCGATATTGCCCGAGAACCAGCTTATCGAATCCCCGAGCAGGAACCGGCACTGGCCCGAACTGCTGGTCAGTCCGAACGTCGCCCGGGGACCGGGATAACCCGGCCCGTCGATGATAATCCGGGCACCGTCAACCGGGTTGCCGTTCACGTCATCCACGTCCACCACCAGGGTGCAGACCGTGGTGTACTGCTCGTTCGCGGTCCAGCAATACCCGTCACCGCGCCAGTTGAACACCGACCGGAGCTGGCCGACCGAACCCATCCGTTCAAGCCGGTACGGTGCATCCATCCAGGTATTGACCGGCTCCCAGTGGACCCAGCGCCGCTCGTAGAACTCGTTCCACTTGTGGTTGTTGCGATAAGCCACGGTCACGGTTGCCGGTATCAGGCAGGCCCGGGCCACCCCGGAAGTAAGGTATGCCCAGACGCTGCACGTTCCCCGGTGCTGGTGGTAGATTCTCACCGGCTGGTCGTGATGGGACGTGGAGATGAACTCCATCACGTCTTTCATCCACTGGGTAACGACGCCGACTGCACCGTTGTCGATGTTATTCTCCCGACTCTCCCAGAGCGTCTGGCAACCGGCCAGTCGGTCCTTGAGTATCGGGTAGCCCGACTCCGCCTCGTTGAACAGCCAGTTCCGCCAGAACTTGCCGGTCGGCGGATCTGCCAGGCCGCCGGTCGCCGGATTGACGTACCCCGGAAACTCCTTGTGCAGCTTAGGATTGACGATGAACCAGTAGTAGATCTCCCGGGGCAGAACGTAGACTGTGGTATCGTCGCTGCTGCTGTCGCCGACCGCGTACCACGTGGTCGAGAAGTAGTTCCCGCCTTCGAGCGCATCACCGGAGTCAACGATTGTCACATAGTCCAGGGCTGCGTCGTTCATGTAGACACACTCCGCGTTCTCCAGCAGCATGTCGATGTTCATCGACGAACTCGTCAGGGTCTGGGGTGCCAGATGCGCTACTGTGAACGCAATCTCGTCAACGCACGGGTCAACGGCATCGAGAATCAGGTTCGCGTACAGCATCTGATACGTGCTGCCGATTCGGGCGAAGTTGTCCTCGAGGGCGAACTGCAGCCAGTCCGGGGCTTTCGCCACCGCGTCTCTTGCCGGTTGTATCAGTCCGTCGTCCGGGGGAACCGTCCGCAGGGACTCGGCCGACCGGTCAAAGTACACGCAGCACCGCTCCCCGGCCGGAATCCTTGCCTGGAACGAAACCGAGTCAATCAGAATCCAGGAATCCGGCTCCTGGGCCCGGACCGAAGCCGCAAGCAGCAACGCCAGTATCGGCACTATCACTTTCCTCATATCGTCTCCTTCGTGCAAGCCGGCCGGGAGCGACAGCAGCCGCCCCCGGCCGGTATCTGGCTACTTTCTCAACAGCATCAGTTTCCGACTGCTCGTCTGCTCGTTCGCCTGGAGCCGGCAGAAATAGACCCCGGCCGCAAGCTCGTGACCGGAGTCATCCCGGCCGTCCCAGACCGCGGTGTGAACTCCCGGCCGCTGCTGCTCGTTCACCAGGGTCCTTGCCAGCCGACCGGTCCGGTCGAACACCTGCAGGCTGACCCGCGCTTCACTCCCGGCCAGGTTGTACCTGATTGCGGCCCTGCCCGAAAACGGGTTCGGCGAAGTCGAAACCAGGGTTGCAACCGCGGGCAGAACCGGCAGGGTCCCGGGCTCGGTTATTCCGACGTGGTGCCGCACTGCGGTGAAGGTGACGTACCGCTCGGTGCCCATGGGCAGATCCGTCTGGCCCTGGTGCCAGATGTACATCAAGACGAAGTTGTCGGCGATGACCGCGGTATCCGCGTTGGTGTCGATAATCTCAACGCTGTCAACCCGGAAAGGCAACCGGATAATCGGCGACCGGTAGCCCCACTTGCCGGTATACCCGGGCCGTCCGTTCTTGTTCATCGTAATCCGGAACGTAATCGTGTCGTGGTCATAGCCCGGGGAGACGACCAACTCCTTGGTGTAGAGCAGGGTGTCGTATGTCCCGGCGTTCGGAATCCGGGCGTCGATTGCCGGGTCCCCGTACATGCCCGCACCGCTGAAGTCCGGCGGGCTGGTTACGCCCGGCGTGTGGTTATCCAGGTCGAACCTGAACACGCAGTTGCCGAGGAAGAACGCCTCGGGCCAGGCACAGTGGTCCTGCAGGCAGAAGTACGCCTTAGTCGCCCCGTGCTGGTAGCTCTGGCTGCCTTCGTTGATTACGTACCCGGTGGCCAGGTAGGCCCCGCCGTTGCGGATCCAGGCCGGCATCATCGACCCGTTCTCCTGAATCTTGCCGACTTTGCAGTTGCCGAGCGCGAAGTAGATTTTCGGGTGGGACGAGATGATGTCCACGTCCGAGCCCGAATACGGGTCTCCGTAGAGCCGGCCCATGCCGCTGGACCGGAAATACCCTTCTTCCCCGGACGGATAGTGCATCACCCAGATGTTATGATTGCCGTGGCCGCTGGTGACGAAGATATCGACCGTGTCATCGAAGATCAGGCTGTCGCCGTTGATCATGTCCACCAGCCAGTTGGTCCGGTCCCGCGGCCCGTCATCGCAGACATAGGACTTGACCGAATCCGGGTGCTTGAGATAGTAGCGGCCGTAGGTGACTTCGTTGGTGCCGATTCCCTGGGGATAACTGTTGACGTTGCAGGAACTGGTTCCCCCGAGCATGGTCCTGATTGTCATCTGGGTCGGCCCGGTCACAATCCGCAGCGCGTCCGCGGACTCGCACCCGGTCACGATGCCCCAGATTGCGTCGCAGAACGGGTCCGCATCCAGACCCCGCATGTACGGCCAGGCGTGGCTCTGGACAAACGTGGCGTTCGCCTCGGGAACCGTGCACACGAACGCAACGTAGTCCGGCTCGTACGTCGCCACCGCGGCCTGGGTTTCCGAGATGTTGCTCGCATAAGTGAACACCTGGCCGGTATGTCTTGACGCCAGCGCGTCTACCACTTCGGCCCAGCCCGAATCCGCGTGCGTCGCATTGCTGACGATGATTGCGTACCGGTACTCCCCCGCCGGCCGGTCGAAGATGGTGAAACAGGAATCGGACTCGTCCACATCGGACAGTCCGCCGCCGTCAAACACCACCACTTTCACCAGGCAGGTCGTTGACACGCTGTCCGGCACAACCCACGAGTAGTTCTGCGGGTTCCCGGTCTGGTATGCCTCCGGAATCCAGGTCGCGCCGTCATCCAGCGAGTAGTAAACGCTGTCCCCGACAACCGCGACGTTATCATCCGCGTCCCACCGGATGGAGTGCATCTCACCCGTGCCCCAGGCTTCGCCGCCGTTCGGTGCGGTCACGGTCACCGTCGGCGCGACCGTATCCGCGACAATAGCGAAGACCACGTCCGACTCATCTTCGCCCCGGTTGTCCCACCGGTCGTACGCGACGACCTTGAGCAGGCACTCGTCCGACAGGGTATTCGGAATCAGCCACTCATAGGACTGCGGATTGCCGGCCTGCTCGGCCAGCGCAATCCAGGACCCGCCGTCGTCGGTCGAGTAGTAGACACTGTCACTGACCACGCCCGAGGAATCGAACGCGGTCCAGGTCGTGGTCCAGATCTGACCCACGGTCCAGGTCTCGCCGCCGTTCGGCAGGGTCACCTCGACTTCGGGGTCCAGGGACTCCGGCTCCGCGCCGGTAATCTCGATGTCGTCGAACCAGATATCGCACTGGTGGTCGGAGAAACCGTTCCGGTTCATGCCGCCGAACACGATATCGACCGTCTGACCGGCCCAGGGCGAGATGTCTACCTCATACTGCTGCCAGGGATAGGACTGGCCCGAGCCACCACCGCCGCCGGTCGCAAACAGCCGGATGAAAGTATCCTGCTTCAGGTACACGAAACCGCCGTCGTGCCACGCATGTCCTGTCACTTCCATCCAGAACACCAGCGAGTCCGCTGACGACGGAAGCACCACCTCCTGGAACACAAGTTCCCATTCGGCGTTTGGAGGTCCGGACCCGGCCGCGTGGCCGTAGAGGATATCGATATGCCCGACGTAACTGCTGTGCCTCGTCGTTACGTCGGCGTTGTGCGGCCCGGTATTGGTCCAGCCGGTGAAATCCCCGGTCTCGAAATCACCATTCACGATCTGGGCCGAAGCCAGGCCCGGGACTGCGAGCATCACCACGCACACCAGTGCTGCGGCGATTGCCCGCCGGTTCACTACTCTGCTGCTCATCTGCGCCTCCTCAGGCTTGCTGCCTTGAAAACGATTATGCTCCGGCCGCTCCAGACGCGGCCATCAGAATATATACCATCAAAAAAGCCCCTGTCAACAGCCGTCTGCCTTCCGCCTGTGGAGAACGACAGCAGGGCACCCGCACTCCACATCCTGTCACCCTCACCTCAGTTCTCTCCCTCAAGGGAGAGGAAGTAACGCGTTGGCGGTCTTGGCGGTTATTCTCTCCGGCTTCGTGCTCTTCGTGCCTTATATATTATACTGGGTTCATGAAGTATGATTGTGGGACGCTGT
>CBDUVZ010000140.1:0-5307 GCA_965370805.1 uncultured bacterium
CAAGGCTGGTGTAACAGATGACGTCCAGTGTGCCGGGGGGCGATGCAGTCCAGACCGGGAATCCGACCGTGTCGGTCAATCCACCGCCGAGGTCTTCCTGGACCACCTCGACGTATTCGGTGCCGATGAGCATTGTGACCGGGAAGGTCGTGTCCTCGAGTCCCAGGTTCTGGACGACGGCGCGGGGTGTGTGGACTGTCCCGGAGTCTGTTTCGGCCCGGGGTGCGAGGATCTCACGGACGGTAACGTCCCGGATGAGTGCTGCGCCGTCCTTTGGATACTGGTGTTGGGTCTGTCCCGGTGCGGTCGCGCTCAGCGCGGTCAGCAGGCACAGCGATGCAAAGCATGCGGGCGTTGCGCGGTTCAACACAGCGATTCTAGGTCTGGTCTTCACTCTAGTCAAGGTGCGGTCCAGTCTGGCCCGGCTACTTGTTCCTGTTCTTCCGGCGTGCGACCGTGACAACCGCCACGGCGGCCAGGAAAGCAAGTGCCAGGATGGAAATGAGTGTTCCTGTTCGGAAGTGGGTCGATTCGTGGCGGAAGGATACCTCGTGCCGGCCTGGTTCGAGCGGTATCGCTCTGAGGGTGTGATATGCCCGGAGCACGGTGGTCCTTCTGTCGTCGACGTACGCTTTCCAGTCGGGATGGTAGTTCTCACTCAGGACCAGGAGGCACGATGTACTCGCATCGGTCCGGAGCACGATTTCGTTGGCGTTGTGCTTCACTACCCGGACCGAACCGACGTCACCGGAGTCATTCATCACGGACGCCGGAGTGAATCCGGGGTCATCGTAGAGCAGGGCTATCGCGGCCGGGTCGAAGTCCGGTCGTTTCAGCTTCTCGAGCAGTTGTTCCCTGGTGTCCATCAGTTCGTATCCCGGGACAAGAAACGCCCGGGGCAGGACACCGAGGTTGCGGTGCACGGTGTACCTGGTGCCGATATGGGCCGGTTCGAATCTGGGCTGAGCGAACAGGTGCCGGAGGTGCCGGATGACCTGCCGGCTCTTCGGGTCGTAGCGAGATGCGTCCTCGGGCAGGGTGAGCGAGATAACGTACTTGATATTCAGCAGGTTCATGAGATTCGGGTTCTCCAGGTTTCCTGACTGGAACATGACGCTGGAGCCCGACCCGATGAAGTCCTGATAACTCTGGAGGGGATTGGGCAGTTGTCCCCCGACACTCTGGATTCCGTGTCCCATCAGGACTCCGGCGTCCGAGCGCTCGTAGTTCATGGGCATGACGCGATAGAGTGTCGTGTCCTTCTTGAGAAAAGCGATGGCTTCGTCCTCGCTGAAGTACTGCGCGGGCGGAGGTACGCCTCGAATGAAGCCTTCCTTCTTGTTCCAGAGCCTGAGCGACAGTCCGATATCGACTGTCATGACAACGGCCAGGGCAACTGCGAGCACCACCGGAGTGCGGGGTCGGTGCCACTTCTTCCTGCCCGTCCATCGCATCGCCTGCTGGAACCCGAAAGCAGCCAGCACGGCGATGGAGAAGGAGGCGAGGAAGAAAATCATGCCCGGGCCCCGGAACTTGCTGATACCGGGCAGGATGTGATACGGGATGCGGTAGAAGGGGGTGTTTCCGCCCCAGGCCATGAGCAGCGTCACGGCAAAGGCAAGCAGGAAGAACTTCACGCGCGGGTTCTTCCATGCCCGCACTACTGCCCAGACGGCGAAGATAAGCGGAATCAGTCCCATGTATTCGCTGTGGAGTTTGAACGGGTTGGTGCCGTGGTAATCGTTGAGGATGCCGGAGAAGCTGGGAGAAATGAGGTCGAGGGTTTCCCTTATCGGCATTGACCAGGACGTTGCGTAGGCGTATCCCCGCTCGCTGCCGCGGGCGGCCAGGGACATGTTGCCGATGATGGGCAGGTACTGGATGGCGGAGAGTGCCAGGGCGAGTCCCATGCCGATTCCGAAGAATGCTGCCAGTTTCACTGCCAGCGCGGCGGACCGCTCGGCGCGGATTGTCCGTATCCACACGAACAGGAACCAGGCGAACAGAATGAGGACGGTGTAATACACTTTCTGGACGTGGCCCGAAAGGAGTTGGAGAGCCACAATCAAGCCGCACAGCAGGAAGTAGAACAACTGGCGGCGGTTCATGCCGCGGTGAAGGAAGAACAGGGCGAACGGCACCAGGGCGCAGCCGATGAGCCGGCCGTCGTGTCCCGCATATGTGAGGGTGAGGAGGCTCCCGGCGAACATGTATGCGACCCCGCCGAGTGCTGCGGGCAGGACCGGGAGTTTCAGTTCCTTGAGGAACAGGTAGGTGCCGAGCCCGGCGACGAACACATGCAGGTAGAAAGTCCAGGCCCAGACTACGTGGACCGGGATGAAGAGCCGGAACAACTGGGTCGGGTAGAACAGGTCGCCGAAGAATGCCGCCACAGTCGGCTGGCCGCTGAGGATGGCCGGCATCCAGAACGCAATGTTGCCGTGGGATGAGATGTACCGGGCCATGAATTCGCGCATCTGGTATCCGCCGGCACCGAGCCAGTCGGTGCCGAACAGCATCTGCCCGCCGAACAGGTACTTGGCGTAGAACACGAGCGGGAGCAGGAACAGCACAACCAGGGCGATGCGGTGAAGATTCTGTTCAGATACCGGTGTCGGCCTCGGGGGCGCTGTTGTCTTCGGAGACTGCTTGCCGCGTTTGGGTTTGGTTTTCATCTCGCCTCCTGTTTCTTCCTTCTGATGAAGAACACCATCACCACCGCAACCAGCGCCTCAGTAATAGTAATCCAGACCCGAGCCAGCAGCGCGGCTATGATTGCCACCGGTTCCGGCATGGCGAACCTGAGGGCAAATGTCAGGATGCCTTCCCGGACTCCGAGTCCGGCCGGGGTCACGAAACTCAGAAAACCCAGTATCCAGGCCAGGGCGTATCCGCCGATTACGATGGGGAGCTTGCTGATTGCCAGAGGATAGAATGAACTGATAAGCAGGAAGCAGCCGATTCCCTGGGCCAGCCACATCGCGAGGTAGAGACCGATGATTGTCAGGATGCGGCCGAAGGAAAACCTGACGTCAATGAGCGGTTGATGCAGTTTCTTGAGGAAGAAGTTGGTCAGCCGGTTGAGGACCGGCGGGTAGATGACTACCAGGCACAGGGGTATCAGAGCGAAAGCGTAGTAGACGTATCCGGGGACTTCGGTTCGCGGCAGGAGAATCAGAGTCAGGGCGAAAAGCAGCAGGGCGGCGAGCAGGGCGAAACCCGCTTCCATGAACGCACTGACAACCGTCTTGGCCTCGGGGATGCCCTTGCGCTTCGCCAGAAAGGCACGCCCGAGCGTGAACCAGACTTTGCCGGGGATGTACTTGCCCATCTGCGATACCGTGAGGATTGCGACCGAGTCGAACAGCCGGATTCTTTCGTCCATCGCCCTGAGCAGGACTTTCCAGGTCAGCCCGAACAGGGGAATATACACGAAGAGCAGCACCGCGAATGCAGCCCCAAGCAGGGGATAGCTGAACCTGATTTCAGACCAGGGGATGTTGTGCCAATCCCGGGCCAGTCTGCTGATGAGGAAGTACAGTGCGACTGCACCGATAACGAGCCCGATGACAGTCTTGAGCCAGATGGGAAACCGGCGCTTCGTCCGTTCTTCCGGTCCCGCAGAAGCCATCAGCCGCTCGAGCCGTCTTGAGTGGAGCAGCCGGATACCAGGTGCTTGTAGGTTTCCAGGTGCTGGTCGGTCAGGCGGGCGGCGCTCCAGTTGTCCTTTACCCGCCGGCGAGCGACCTTGCCCATCTGTTCCCGGTCACGCCGGAGCAGGAGCTTCACTTTGGCCGCGATGTCTTCGGGATTGCCGGGTTCGAAGAGGACGCCGACTTCGTTGTCGATGATTTCGGGCAGGCCGCCGACATTGGATGCGGCAATCGCCCGTTCGCAGGCCATTGATTCAAGGGCCGCAATCGAGGTCGCTTCCATGAGCGACGGTATCAGGATGACGTCTGCTGAGCTGAGGATAGCCGGCATCTTCTCGTGGGGCGTGCTGCCGAGGAACGTGACCGAGTCCGCGACACGCAGTTCCCGGGCAAGGGATTTCATTTCGTCCATGAGCGGGCCCGGTCCGACCATGTACAGGTGAGCCGGGCTGTCCTTGAGGATAAAAGGCAGGGCCTGAATCGCGAACCGGACGCCGTTCTTCTCCACGAGCCTCCGCGGGCAGACGATGATTATCTTGCCCGGGTTCCTGAGAGCAGGTTCGACCTTGCGAAACGCCCGGGTGTTGACCGAGTTCACATAGCATTTCACTTGCTGCCCGGGCGACACCAGCCGGACCGCGTCGGCCAGTTCTTCGCTGGGAGCCAGCATGTAGTCCACCGGGGAGAACAGGTATCTGAAGAGCGGCCGCAGCGCCTTCCTGGGTGCCAGCTTGAGAAAGTGGGACGAGTGAATGGTGACGACATTGGGTGTCCCCAGCCGTTTCTTCGCAGCGCGGGTTGCCAGGGCCGAGGGGAAGCCCTGGCCGTGCACTATGTCGGCATCACCGGCCACGCGTTTGAAGGCACGGATTGAGAAGAGAACGTAAAGCAGCCAGCCCAGTTGGTGGCGGCCAAACCATGGTGTTCGCGTGACCTGGACACCACCGATGGTTTCCGTCCCGGCAAGGCCGGGCAGGGAGTTGCCGCAGACGATGTGGACTTCGTGGCCCCGGTCAGCGAATTCCTCGGCAATGTCCTTGATGTGGCTTTCCATGCCGCCTACTTCCGGATGGTAGTAGATGGCATGAATCGCTATTTTCATCAGTTGACGGGTTCTGTCAGGTCGTCCGCCGGGCTTGTTTCCTTGTCACAGGACGACCCGGCCCGGGCGGCCTATTCCTTTTCGGCGATTTCTTTCGCGAGGCGTGACTTCAGCCGGCGGGCAGCGTTGCGGTGGACGATGTGGCTCCGGGCAGACTTGTCGATGACGGATTGCACTCCGGGCAGTTGGTTCTGCGCTTCTTCCTTGCTGCCGACTGACCGGATTCCTTTGACTGCCTGCCTGAGCTCCTGCTTCCGCTTGCGGTTGCGGAGGCGACGCTTCTCGTTCTGCCTGGTCCGCTTCAGGACCGAAAGTGATTTGCTGGCCAATACTCCTCCGTTTATCAATAAGGTGCCGGGACACAGAATCGAACTGTGGACACCGGGATTTTCAGTCCCGTGCTCTACCAACTGAGCTATCCCGGCTGGCAGACGGGATTCTAGGGCAAATCGTCTCCTTGTCAACAAGACGGCCGTCCGATGTGAATACACAGGGAAAATGTCATAGGCTAAGCACCGAGGGAAAATGTCATGCTTGACAGCTTTGGATTGA
>CBDUVZ010000141.1:0-5227 GCA_965370805.1 uncultured bacterium
ATTTTGGCACCTTGCAATTTGACTTCTGCCTTTTCCTCCCGCTTTCAGCCGTGGCTAACATCCCGGCCTGGGGCGCGGGCGGGTGGGGGCTGTGCGCACCCGCCGGCGCGTTCGGATTGCTCACCCTTACGGCCCGGCCGGTGCGCTCACGTTGAACACCCCGGTCCGGATGGACTCGAGCACGGACTGTGTGAGGCCGCGACCAGTCCACTTGGAAATCAAGGTCGCCACTGCTATCGCAAGCGTCTCACCCGATATCTCCTGCCGCTGGAGCTTCCACACCTCGCGGCCGAAGTCCAGATACCACGGGTAGCTGATGGTGAAGACGCCCTTCAGGTCGAGCACCTGCTTCACCTGGGACTCCATCGCGGTCAGCAGCGGGAACACCGCCTGGACCCGCGCGTACATATCCGGCCGCATCTCGTCCAACGTCGCCTTGATGCGCTCGGTGTTGTACTTGGTGTTCCACTTCGCAATCCGTCTGGAGGGATCTGTTGCCATAACCATTCACCTCCTTTCTCGACCATGCTGGTGCCCGCGGTCGAACAGGCACCGCGTACTGCCGGTTACATGCTTTCGTTCTCATCACAGGTAATAACCCGATAACCCGAAAAGTGTGAAAAAACCTTCACGAAATCCCCGGTTCCCGCAGATTCCCTGACTGCCCGCGCAGAATCCGCAGCCCACACCTTACCAGGTAACGGCAGTGCTCCTCATTGCACCCCAGCTTCCGCGCGACCTCCCTCCAATGCAGGCCGCGCATCACCCGCAACGTCACCGCGACCCGCTGCTCCCGGCTCAGCCGGCACATGCACCTCTGCGCCCGCTGCAGCGCCCGCTTCCTCCAGAACTCCTCCGCCGGCCCGCAGGCCGACGACGGGCGCAACACGCTCATCAGCTCCAGGCAACGCGAGCCCCGCGCCCGCTTCCGGTGCAGGTTACGCAGGTGATTCACCGCCACCTGGCACAACCACGAACTGAACGACGCCCCACGCGACGGATCATACCGGTGCAGCCGCCCGCACGCCGTCACCCACGCCCGTTGGACAACCTCCTCGGCATCCCATCGGTTCCCGCACATCTTGAGAATCAACCCGTACACCGTCCCCCGCAACCGCCGAACCAGTATCGCGAACGCCTCGTCAAGATACTCTCCCCGCTGCGCCAACACGACCAGTTGCTCATTGGACATCCGGTCCAACTCCGCAACGGTCAGCCTGTTCCCCCCTCTGCTCTCCGACGTGGCTGCTGTAACACAAGCCATGATAACCTCCGTCAGTTCATCCGGTCCACCCGGACCGGTCAATTATGCCGGGAAAGCAGGTCGAACAGGTTGAGCCGGCTGCGCTCAGGACGCTCCGGGGGCAACCGGCTCAACCGGAAACACAAACCTCAGAAAAGAGCGCCCCTCAGACCAGCGTGCTGGTCTTCACAGGTAATAACCCGATAAAGCCAAAACAGTGAAAAAGAATTGCATCCGCTGCCAGTAATTATGACGCTCAGAAACCCGGCAGGGTTGTCAGGTCACCTGTTGACAACCGCCCGACCGTGCATATGCTGACAGACCATGCGTTCCAACAAGGGACACCTCGACCCGGTAGCTCGCGACCGCGTGGTCCGCAAGTGGGCCAAGAAGCTCCTGGCCAGACTCGAAGAAGTAGTCCACAAGAAACCCAACGAGGCTGATTTCCGTCGCGCGGTCGAACCACTGCTCGACCAGTTCTGCCGGGAAGCAAGAGTCCCGCCGATGGAACACGCAGAGTTCTCGTTCGCTTCCGGCAAGGCGGACGCCGTATTCAGTCGGTTCGTCATCGAGTACAAACGGCCCGGTGTCCTCAGCAGCAATTGGAACCTGATCACGCGGAGTGCTGTAGACCAGGTCAAAGGCTATGTAAGAGACAAGGCCACGAAGGACGGGTCCAAGCGGCTTGCCGGCGTCGTATTCGACGGCTGCTACATCATTCTCGTTCGGTTCCGCGGCGGCAAGTTCACAACCCAAGGCCCGCTTGCGGTCAACCAGCACAGCCTTGCGACGTTCCTGTCCTGGCTCGCCGGACTCTCCACCGGGATGGCACTGACCCCGGAAAACCTGTGTGCCGACTTCGCGGTAGAACAACCCCACACGCAGAACACCCTGGCCGCGTTCTACTCCGCGCTCGACACGGCGCTGAAGGGTGAGAACCGGATTGTCTCCAAGCTGTTCGAGCAGTGGCGTCTGTTCTTCTCGGAGTCAATCGACTACTCATCCGCGTTCGGCGGTCGCAAGCTCGAACCACTCAAGAAGTGGGTCGCCAAGGCCGGTATCGACATCAAGTCATCGGAGGACGCGGAACGTTTCTTCTTCGTACTCCATACCTACTTCGCCCTGCTGGTCAAACTCCTCGCCTGGCTTGCGCTTTCCCGGCACATCGGCGGCAAACTCGGCGGCCCGTCCTTCACCCGTCTCGTATCCGCCGAGTCCGAAGCCCTGCGGACCAAACTCAAGGAGATGGAAGACGGGGGCATCTTCAAGGCCTATGGTGTTTCCAACCTGCTTGAAGGCGATTTCTTCTCCTGGTATCTGTTCGCATGGAACGAAGACATGGAGTCCGGAGTCCGGTCTCTACTCGAACACCTCAACCGGTACGACCCGACCACGCTGGCAATCGTGCCGGACGAAACCCGTGACCTGTTCAAGAAGCTGTACCACTACCTGTTGCCGCGTCAAGTCCGCCACAACCTCGGTGAGTACTACACACCGGACTGGCTTGCGCAGCGGCTCCTGAACCAGGTCGACAACAAGTACTTCACTTCTGACCCGAGCCGGGACGAAAAGGGCATGACTCGGAAGCTCCTGAATACCCGGTTCCTCGACCCGGCCTGTGGCTCAGGCACGTTCCTCGTGCTTACCATTGCCCGGATGCGGGACATGGCCGACTCGCTGCCAATCAAGCAGTCGGACCTGCTTGATGCCATTCTCAGCAACGTCGTCGGCATCGACCTCAACCCGCTCGCGGTCCTGACCGCCCGGGTCAACTACGTGCTCAACATCTCGCCCCTGCTCGAACACGCAAAAGGAGAAGTCGCAATCCCGGTCTACCTGGCAGACTCGGTCCGCACTCCGGCAGAAGGCGAAGGCCTGTTCGGTGCCGGCGTATACCAATTCCCCACCGCGGTCGGCAAGTTCGAAGTCCCGGCAGTGCTGTGCAAACCGGGTCGGTTTGACCGGTTCTGCGGCCTGCTCGAAGACAGTGTGCGCAGCGAGATGAGTGCAGAGAACTTCACGGACAGAGTAACCAGTGAACTCGGTCTCAGGTCGGATTGGGACCACAAGGATGCAAGCGTACTCGCCAAGCTCTACGGTAGCCTCCTCGACCTGCACAAACAGGGCATGAACGGCCTCTGGGCTCGGCTGCTCAGGAACAACTTCGCCCCGCTCACCATCGGCCAGTTCGACTACATCGTTGGCAACCCGCCGTGGGTACTGTGGGACAACCTCCCAGACGCATATCGCGACTCCATCAAACCTCTTTGGGTGAAGTACGGCCTCTTCCCTCACAGCGGGTTGGACACGATACTGGGCAAGGGCAAGAAGGACATCTCCATGCTCATGACCTACACGACTTGCGATGCCTTGCTCAAGATGAACGGCCGGCTCGGCTTCGTAATCAGCCAGTCTGTCTTCAAGACCGCTGGCTCTGGTCAGGGCTTCCGGCGGTTCGCCATTCCCGTGGAAGGCCAGCGCGATGTTCCTCTGAAAGCGGTCTACGCTGATGACATGGTTGACCTCAACCCGTTCGAGGGTGCCTCCAACCGCACGGCTGTGTTGGTGATCGAGAAGGGCAGAGCCACGAAGTATCCAGTACCCTACACGCTGTGGCGCCGGGTTCGAGGTCAGCGATTCACTCCTGACAGTTCGTTGGAAGATACCATCCGAGCCACCCGACGCCTCAACTTCGTTGCCGAACCGGTGGATGCGACCGACCCGACTTCAGCCTGGCTGACGACTAGACGTGGGGCGCTCAAAGCCACCCGACGCCTGCTGGGCAATTCCCAATACACAGCGCACGCGGGAGCCTACTCCGGAGGCACGAACGCAGTATTCTGGCTGTGTGAAGTCAGTAGACGCACCGGGGGGCTGGTCGTTGTCACCAACATCACAGAGGGAGCGAAAATCGAGGTCGACCAAACCACACTGCCGATTGAGCCCGACCTGTTGTATCCTTTGCTGAGGCCCCGTGACCTCAAGAAATGGCACGCCTCAACATCGGCTTCCATTATCATGGCGCAGGATCCCACAAAACGGCGAGGATGGGACGTATCCGAGATGCAGAAGAGATGGCCTGAAACGTACAGCTATCTGAAGCGATTCGAGAAACTCCTCCGGCAACGCGCGGCGTACAAGCGCTACTACACGCCAGGTCGTGACCCTTTCTACTCCATGTTCGACATCGGGCCCTACACCTTTGCTGATTGGAAAGTAGTGTGGACTCGAATCGGCTCCATACAGGCCGCGGTAGTCGGCAAGGAAAGGAAGAAGGCCGTGGTGCCGCAAGAGACCATCTCCCTAGTCGCCTGCGGGACGGCGGCCGAAGCACACTACTTGGCGGCAACCGTCAACTCAACACCCTTCCAGTTCGCAGCCGTCTCCTACAGTCAAGCTGGAGGCAAGAGCATGGGTTCGCCTCATGTGCTGAAGAACATCCGCATCCCGCGCTATAACCCGAAGGACAGAGCGCACAAACAGCTAGCTGAGTTGTCGGCGCAGGCACACAAGGTTGCCAAGACAGGCGAGCAGGCGAAGCTGGAACAGATCGAGGCCGAAGTGGATGAGCAAGCCGCCGAACTCTGGGGCCTCAGCGCAGTGGAACTGAGAGAGATACAGAGAAGTCTGGAAGAACTGACCGAACGGAGCTAGGTCATGACCATGTCCGCGCCATGATGATTGGCGGGAAGGACGGGCAGGCGAACTTGGGCAGGCGAGAGGTCATCAGACGACAGAATCTGACGCCGTGCATGCGGCGCAGACAGGAGGCAGAATGAAGCAGAACTCGAGGACCGATGACAGTCGGCGCCTGGACCCAGAAGATCCGGCATTCACGTTGCCCGGACCCGTGCTTGTGCTGGCCGGACCCGGCACGGGCAAGACCTACAGGGAGATAAGGGGACATAATAAACAACTATTGTCCCGGTCGGGGACACGATCCCAATGCCGAGGACGGGATTGGGTCATGTCCCCAGTCGCACC
>CBDUVZ010000142.1:0-5178 GCA_965370805.1 uncultured bacterium
CGGGGCCTCGCGTTTCGCGCCGTAGTTGCGCTGGCCGTTGTCGTGCTGCCGCGACTCGACCGTGGAGACCGAAAGCGGCCGCCGCGCATAGAACAAACTGAACGGGTCCGGGGTCTGGAACCCGGTCAGCTTCAGCACCCCGAGGTCAACGACCGCAACCGTCACTTCGGAACGGCCCTCTGCCCCATCGACGTCAATCTCCAGGGCAACGGTATCCCGCGGCCGGTACTCATCCCGGTCGGGCGTGACTGCGACCGTCAACCGCCTCGAACCAGGGTCAACCGGCAGTTCGACGTACCCGACCTTGAACCCGGGCTTGCCCAGGTCCTGGCCTTCTTCCCCGAATTCGTTGTCCGCGGTCCGGCCCTTGAGCAGGACGACCGAAACGAACACGTTGGGCAGGTACTCCTCCCGGATTGGAACCCGGATGAGTTCGGCGTTGCCGTCGATAGTCGTCGTGAAGTCGTCAATCACGAACTCGCGCTCGACCGTGACCAGGGCCTTGACCCCGGTCCATGGCGACTTCACCAGGATGCGCGCGGTATCGCCCGGCGTGTACGTTTCCTTGTCCCGCACCAGTTCGATCATGTCGTCGTCGCGCATCCGCCAGGACGCCACGCCTTTGCCCGCGACCCAGAACGAGTAGTCGGTTCGCACCGGGTTCCGCCGCCGGTCCCGCGTTTCGCACTTCAGCCAGTAGTAGCCGGGCTTGTCCGGCTTGAACCATTTCCGCACCGGCCCCTTGCCGGTCTTTGCCCGGAGTCCGCCGACCTTCCGGTCGTGCTTCTCGCTCAGCCATGAATACCGCCCGCCGGTGCCGGCTTTGCGCGCCGACTTCCACTCCCGCCGGTAGACGGTGACACTGACATTGGTTCCCGGCGCCGGCTCACCGTCCGGCTTCACCGCAACCAGGTCGAACCCGAGCGAATCCCCGACCTCGATGAAACTGTGTTCCGCTTTCACCCCGAGGTAGACCTCGCCCCGGTGCACCAGGTACGTCTCGCGGCCGGCGATAGTCCGCTCGTTCTGGGCGGTCACCGTCCCTTCGCATGTCACCCGGCAGGTCCGCAGTCCCCTGCCCAGGTCGAGCCTTGCCTCCACATCGAGCCGGCCGTCGCTGTCCAGTCGCGACTCGCCGGACGCCAGCAGCCGATGGTTGTCCGCGCCGTCGTCCATGCTCGGTCCCCAGCGGTAGCCGTCATGTCCGGGCGGACGATACCAGTCCGGGCTCAGCGATACGCTCCACGCCGCGCGGTCGCCGGACATCGGCGCGCCGAACAGATACCGGCCGGTAATCGAAGCCTTGAACACGTCGCCGGCGACGTACTCCTCTTTGTCCGCTTCGACGTCCACTTCGAACTCCGCGGGCCGGTACGCCTCGACCCGGAACGAACCCCGGAACGTATGCTCATCCTGCTCGAACCGCACCGAGTAGTAACCGGACCGCGCTTCCGCTGACAGCGGCACGGTAACGTCGAAACTGCCCCGCCCGGACAGGCTCAGCTTCCGCTTGAAGACCTCATCGCTCCGCGAGTCGGTAACGATAACAGTCCCGCCCCGGTCCCGGGGAATCACCCAGCGCCCGCGCTTCTTGGCCCGGACCATCCCCTTGATTCGCACCGTGTCCCCGGCCTTGTACAGCCCCTTCTCGGTGAACAGGAACCCCTTGGGTCTGTACGGGTCCGGATACCAGTCGTAGCTGATGCCGAACTCGTACGGACGGACCCCGGTCCCCCAGTCCGAATGAACGAACGCCTCGCCGCCCGAATCCTCGACGAACATCCACACCCGCGGGCTCGACCACGAATTCCGCGCCTCGATGTCGAGCTCCTTCCAACCCGGCATCCGTACGAGCCCATCGTCCCCGGTCCGGCCCCGCCACAGCACCCGGTTCTCGTCATCGCGCAACCGCACCCGGGCCCCGGCAACCGGTGAAACGTCGCTCAACTTTGTCACGTAGCCCAGGCCGTTCTCGGGTGAGAATTTCGCGGTCAGACCGTACGGCGTGACCTGGAGGAATGCCCGCGGGCGTTGTCTGCCACGGTAGGGGTCGAACAGCAGGTCCAGTTCGCAGAACAGAAACCCGGACCGCCGGCCCCCGAGCGCGGGCTCAAGCCGGATTGGAAGCATCGTCCGCTTGTCGTGCTCCAGGTCCGGCCGCCACATCCGCCGCAGGGTGAAGAAACCGTCTCGCTCCCATGGCTTCTTCCCGTCATCATCGTAGTCGTAATCATACGCCCGGCGCCAGAACGGAATAACCTCATGCCGGGGCAGCCGCCGCATCCCGATTGCCAGGCTGTCGATATTCACCAGCCAGACCGGGTGGAACAGCTTGCCTTCCGACTCGACAATTCCCCGTCCGGTCGGCATGTTCGCCGAAGGCCGGTAAGAGACCGTCCGCAACTCGAACTTGACGTCACGACCCAGCCGGTTGCCGAACTGGTCCTTGAGCCAGCGCGACAGGACTACTGTGTACTTCGTCTGCGGCGCGAGTTCCAGGCCCAGGCGATGATGGTAGGTCGCGTACTCGGACCCGCGGTAGCGGTCCGGAATCTCCACCGCGGGCGCCAGCTTCATCCCCAGGGCCAGGTTCCGCAGCGGCACCGGGTTGGAGAACACGAAGTGCGGCACGTCCTCGGGGTGATGCCCGTCCGCGGTCGGGACACCCTCGAACCGGAACCGGTTGAACGTCTTGAACGACATCCGCCGTTCCCGCTCCATGCCCAGGTTCCCCTCCCGGGCGAGCAGCCCCTTCTCCAGCACCAGTTCGTACTCGGTCTCAATCCGCAGTTGGCCGCGCGGCGTCAGCACCAGCACGTCAGCCGAATGCTCCGGATTGTACCGCCAATGCCTGGGCGCTTCCTCGTCCGGCTTCATGTTGCGCAGCTTGAACCCGTGCTCGCTTCCATCATCCGCAACCAGCCGGATATGCTCCCGGGCCCGCTTCGGGTCCATCGGGATATTGAACACGAGATGCACCGCCTGCCCGAGCTCAATCATCTTCGCGCCATGGTAAGGTCTTGACCGGGTCAGCTTTGGCCGCACAGATGAGAAACTGAATGAATAATCCTGCTTCAGCATCCGGCCCTCCACCGACTTCACGCCCCGGGGAATCGTAACTGTGAACTCGGTCGCGGGCGGGAAGAACGTATCCGGCCGGAACACGATATTCCGGGTGCCCAGCCAGTGACACGTTCCCGGCACGTCAGGCTCCAGCAGCAGCGGAAAGTCCAGGCTCTCGGGCACCGCTTCGAGCGCTACCATCGGCGCGTCAAAAGCCACCACGACCTCATCCGCCTCATGCAGACGTTCCACCGTCCCGGTCGGCGTACCCGAAACAACGTGCAACGGCTTGGCCCCGGCCAGCTCCTCGGAACTGAACTCCGGCATCGTCACCTTCCGGGTCGGCTTCGGTACGGACTCCGGCCCGGGACAACCGACAACCAGCAGGACCAGCGGAATCAGGAACCATCCAGCATACTTCACAAAACCTCCACGGTGCCGAGACACCAATCCCATAACGACTTCGCGCATCTCAGGGAAAGCAGAAAAGAATCATCCATCAACCAACCCCAGTATTCCCCACCACCGCTCAATTGTCAAGCCGAAACCCGACCGCTGTCCGCCTACCGCTGAATGATAACCTTGTGGACGTTCGACGCCTGACGCCGTTCCCTTTCCCCTTGCGGGCACGGTCGCCGGTGCGTCCTCGCACGAGGGTCAGGGTGAGGGGTCAGGACGAAGTACACGCCCGGACTCAAGTGCCGGACATCATTCTCCCCGGGCGCGAGGTCCAGAACAGACCTGCCGGCAATATCGAGCAGGACGCCTGACGCTTCCGGCAGCCGCAGCATCCCCCGCACGACCGTGGCAGTCGACGGCAGACGAACCACACTCGGCGGCTCCGGTTCCTCGCATCCGACTATGTTCACGCCCCGCGCAAGCCAGACACCGCTATCCTGCCGGCGGTAGGCTATGAGCGGCTGTCCGTCGTCACCAGGCACGAAGTCACAGGTATAAACGTCATTTACCTCAGGCACGACCGAACTCCGCCAGCCCGAGTTCGACCGCCACGTGAACACAAGTGGGCCACCTTCCCACCATCCGCCGGTGTGCGCAACGCCGGGTCGGTTCAACTCGTCGATACGGACGGTGGCCGAACTCGAAAACCCGCCAATCGTATCGCCGGCACAGACAAGCCAGTTGCCGCCCTCGACCGTCAGCCAATGACAACACACTGGAATGTCGGCCGTATCGAGAGCCATGGACAACGCCATCATCAACCCGTACACCTGGCTGCTCCACAGTTCCTCCCAGCTATCCCCGACACACTGGTACAAACCCACGGCCCCGCCGTACACCCGTGGGTTCCAATCATAGAAATGCCCCGCGAACACAGTGGCCCGGCCGTCCCTGGTGAACTGGACCGGACCGTATGTAAGCGCCGAAAAGCCCATCTGTACCCCGATGTGAATCGTATCAAGGGTCCAACCCGAATCAGAAAGCACTGACAGCAGGACGCGATCTCCCCACTCCCCCCCGCCGAAAAGGACATAGGGCGTCTCAGCGCTGTCGTGCGCCAGCACCGGGGTCCCGCCGGCGTAGGGAATAGCCGTGCGCACCCAACCGGAATCGGTGCGTACCGCGTAGCGCATTGAGTCCGCGTCTCCATAGCTCACGGCAACGCGCCCGTTGCACCCCACATCCATGGACGGATAGGGTTCGGCTGAAGGCACGTCAACATCCTCGAACAGCCAGATGGAATCCCTGATGGCCACGCGGACCGTACCGGATGCAGCGTAGCAGACGCACAGCCGGCCGTCGGACAGAACACGAATGCTCACCGGGTCCCTCCAGTTACTGGAGGACGCCGGATCAATGGCCTCGATCTCCCAGTGCTGCCCGGACGCGACGGTCGCGGCCAGGAGGATTACGGCGAAAATGGCTTTTCTCACTACTCCTTCTGTCACTGTGAGTATGCGGCCGGGAAACAGCGCTGTCAAGCAGATGCCGCACGCCGGATGCCCGACGCGGAACGCATCGGGGACATGACCTTATCCCGCCCTGGGGATAAGGATCGTGTCCCCCAGCCCATCTCCTGATTTCCGGTTTCATCTGTGTCTATCCGTGTCCATCCGTGGTTACTTCCTCTTCGTGCTCTTGGTGCCTTGGTGTTTA
>CBDUVZ010000143.1:0-4803 GCA_965370805.1 uncultured bacterium
GGCTTTGGCGACGTAATTCGGGACGCGATTGGCGGCGAAATTGGCGAGGACAGGGGGCGTTCCCCGGGGTCGGGTCAAATGCAACTTAATCTGTTATATTCGGCCGGTTTTGCGTGTTGCATCTTTGTGATATGATACTCTGTCAGACAGGTCTGACTGCGGTTGTCAGGGGGTCGGATTTCGGGTATAATAGGGGCTGAAGGATGGAAGCTGCTAACTATGAATCACGAATCGGGGGAGCCACGATACGTATTCCGCATCTCCAGAGAAGTCTGAAAAGGACGTTTGACGTCAGCGCAAGTGCGGCCGGCCTGGCGCTGGTTTTGCCGTTGCTGGGCCTGGCTGCGTTGCTGGTCCGGCGGCAGATGGGATTGCCGGTTCTTTTCCATCACCCGCGGCTCGGGAAGGACAATCGACCGTTCCTGATGCACAAGTTCCGAACCATGACCGACGACCGCGCTGGCGACGGCAGTCTGCTGCCGGATGCCGACCGGCTGACCCGACTCGGCCGGTGGCTACGGCGATGGAGTATCGACGAACTGCCGCAGCTCTGGAACGTTTTTCGGGGCGAGATGTCACTGGTCGGACCCCGCCCGCTGCTGCCCGAGTATCTCGGCCGCTACACTCCGGAACAGGCCCGCCGGCATGAGGTGTCGCCCGGGATTACCGGCTGGGCCCAGGTGTGCGGCCGCAATGATACTACCTGGGCGGAGAGGTTCGCTCAGGACGTTTGGTACGTTGACCACTGGTCGCTGTTCCTTGACCTGAGGGTTCTCCGGCTGACAGTAGTCAAGGTGCTGAACCGTCAGGGTATCAGCCGGACGGGTCATGCCACGATGCCGTTGTTCCGCGGTACAGTCCGGAAGGGTGATGCAACCGGGGCGGCCGCGAATGGATAGGGCCGTAATCGTCGGCGCGGGAGGGTTCGGCCGCGAGGTTCTCTGGCTGAGCGAGGAGATGAATGCCGACCGCCGACAACTGGATGTGGTCGGGTTCGTCGATGAACGCGAGGAACTTCGGGGTTGTGAGGTCTGCGGGCTGCCGGTGCTGGGCGGGCTGGACTGGTTCGAGAAGCACGCCGGGGTCATGGGCATCTGGGGTGTCGGCAGTCCGAAGGTGCGGAAGTCCATCCTGGGCCGGCTTGAACCGTTGGGGGTGAGGTTCCGCCGGCTGGTGCATCCGGATGTGCGTCGTTCCAGGTTCGTTGATATCGGCCAGGGCACGATTGTCTGCGCAGGCAGTATCATTACCACCCAGGTTGTGATCGGGGACCATGTACTCATCAATCTGGCTTCGACTATCGGTCATGACGCTGTGATCGGCGATTTCTGCACAATCGCACCGGGCTGCAGCATTTCCGGCCATACCGAACTCGGCACCGGCGTGGAGTTCGGCACCGGCGTCAGGACCGTGCCCGGTCGCAAGGTCGGCGACTGGTCGGTAATCGGTGCCGGCGCGGTCGTGGCCAAAGACATCCCGGCGGGGGTGATCGCGGTCGGTGTGCCGGCCAGGCCACTGAGAGCAGGTTCTCCCTGACGTTGCGGACAGCAGGGCGATAGTAATCTGTCCGCCTTCGGTTGCCGGTTCTCCGGCTCCCGGCGACAATCTGCCCGCAACTGCCGTCGCCAGGGGCAATGTCGAATGCCGGGCCGGCCATTGTCCGGCTTGACTAGTTCTGGCCGGGAGACTATCTTATGGTCCATGATTGCTGGTGCACGGAGATGGACAGAATGTCGAGTGCAGCAGCATCGGGTGGAGGTCCGCAGGGAAGGTCGGGCGTTCGCCTGATACGTCGAGCATTATGAAGAGTTCCAGGAGCCCGAGCAGCGACCGGCCGACCGGCCGGGGTTTTGCTTCGATAGCAGAGGCAATCAGCGATATCCGGCGGGGCAGGATAGTGATTGTCGCCGATGATGAGTCCCGCGAGAACGAAGGGGACCTGGTTTTCGCCGCTGAGAAGGTCAGCGCCCGGAAGGTCAATTTCATGGCCAGGTACGGCCGGGGTCTGATCTGCATGGCGCTGACCCGGACGCGGGCCGAGGAGTTGCAACTGACGGCCCAGTCTTTTTCCAATACCGCATTGCACGGTACGGCGTTTACGGTGTCGGTGGATGCGGTGAAAGGGACGACGACCGGGATATCGGCTCACGACCGCGCGGTGACAGTCCAGGTACTGGTGGACCCGAAGACGAAACCGGAAGACCTGGGACGGCCGGGTCACGTGTTCCCAATCGTGGCCCAGGACGGCGGGGTCCTGGTCAGAGCCGGCCATACCGAAGCGACGGTTGACCTGGCCCGGCTGGCAGGGCTGAAGCCGGCCGGGGTGCTGTGTGAAGTGATGGCGAAGGACGGCCGGATGGCCCGGTTGCCGACGCTGCGCCGGCTGGCTCGGGAGCACGGGCTCAAGGTAATCACGGTCAAGGAGTTGATTGAGTATCGCCAGCGGCGGGAGAAGCTGGTCAGGAAGATTGTCGAAACCGACCTGCCGACCGAGTACGGGGAGTTCCGGGTTCACGTTTACGAAGACGTGGTGGAGTCGTACGCTCACCTGGCGCTGGTGAAGGGTGATGTCCGCGGGCGGAAGCGGGTTCTGGTCCGGGTCCATTCCCAGTGTCTTACCGGTGACGTGCTGCATTCGCTGCGGTGCGACTGCGGCCGGCAACTGGCCCGGGCAATGGAGCTCATCGCCAGGGAGGGCAGGGGCGTCGTGCTCTATATGCGCCAGGAGGGTCGCGGAATCGGTATCGAAAACAAGCTGCGGGCGTATGCCCTGCAGGACCAGGGTCTGGATACGGTGCAGGCGAATATCGAGCTGGGATTCGCGCCGGACCTGCGCGACTACGGCATCGGAGCCCAGATTCTCTCGGACCTTGGTCTAACCAGTATCCGGTTGCTGACCAACAACCCCCGCAAAGTGGTGGGTCTGAGAGGTTTCGGGCTGGAGATTGCCGAGCGAGTCCCGATTATTGTCAAGCCGACCAGACGGAACGTCGGATACCTTATTACCAAGCGTGACCGTCTGGGACATCTGCTGGGTGACATCGAGAAAGGAGTTGAGGATGAAGAAGAAGGAATTTCAGGGAAAACTTGACGCGACCGGGAGGAAGTTCGCGCTGGTTGTGTCGCGGTTCAACGACCTGCTGAGCCGGCAGTTGCTCGAAGGGGCGTTCGACTGTCTTGAGCGGCATGGGGCCGAGAGCACGGACGTGTTCTGGGTGGCCGGGGCGTATGAGATTCCGCCGGTGGCGCGCCGGGTGGCGGCGACCAAGCGCTATGACGGGGTTGTGGCGTTGGGCGCGGTGATTCGGGGCGATACTCCGCACAATGAGTACATCAGTGCCGCGGTGGCCAAAGGGCTGGCCAAGGCGTATTTCGAGACCGACGTGCCGGTGACTTTCGGCGTCATTACTGCGGACAGCCTGGAACAGGCACTCGAGCGGGCCGGCAGCAAGGCCGGCAACAAGGGCTGGACCGCCGCGCTGGCTGCAATTGAGATGGCCGACCTCGCCGCCCGCATCGATTGAGTCCGGATGACACAACGGCGGCTGGCGCGGGAGTCCGCGCTTGAGGTTTTCTACCGTCTGGACCTGGTGGCGGATGAACCGGATGATACGATTGAGGAGATACTGAACCGGAAGAATCCGTCAGACGAGGCGGAAAGCTATCTCCGACTGCTGGTCCAGACCCTGCTGAACAACCAGGATGAAGTCGACAAGATGCTGCGCAAGCACATCCGGCACTGGCGGCTGGAGCGACTCAGGGTGCTGGACCGGGCGACACTGCGGATGGCATGTACCGAGATGCTCTATTTCGATGACGTGCCGCCCAAGGTTTCGATCAACGAGGCGGTGGATATCGCCAGGAAGTTCGGGGATGACGACTCGGGCAGGTTCGTGAATGGGGTGCTGGACGGCGTGTTGAAAGATATCCAGGGACCGGAGTCCACCGGGTGAAGCTCGGGATTTTTTCCGACGTCCACGGCAACGCCGAGGCGCTGGACGTGGTGCTGGATTTCCTGCGTGGCCAGGGAGCAACCAGCTTTGTCTGCTGCGGGGACCTGGTCGGGTATGGGCCGGACCCGGTTCGGTGCGTCCGGACCGTGGCCGAATTGCGCGGCCTGGTCGTTGCCGGGAATCACGACTACGGGGTTCTGGAACGCATCCCGGCCGAGGAATTCAATCAACTTGCAGTCCGTGCGCTTGCCTGGACGAAGAAACAGCTTGGCGAAGAGGAACTGACCTATCTCGATTCCCTGCCCTTGACCGAGGAGTCCGAGCCTTTCTACATCGTGCATTCTTCGCCGTCCGCGCCCGGACAGTGGGAGTACGTATTCATGTTGCACGACGCCCAGGAGGAGATGAAGTTCTTCTCGGCGAACGTGTGCCTGCTCGGGCATTCGCATTACCCGTTCGTGGTTGAGCAGCGCGGCGACGAGTCCGCCCGGCTGGTGAAGCAGAGCAGTTTCAGGGTGCGACCGGACGTGAAGTACCTGATCAACGCGGGCAGCGTGGGACAGCCACGGGACGGAGACCCGCGTGCCTGCGCTCTGCTTTTCGATACCCGGTCGCGGATGATGTCGGTTCACCGCCTCGAATACGACATCAAGGCGGTGCAGGAGAAGATGCTCCGGGCCGGGCTGCCGGAGTTCCTGGCCGAGCGATTGGCTACCGGCCGCTGAGTTCTACGAGGAAAAAACAGCAGCGGTGCGCCGATTCCGGCGCACCGCATTGAGTTATTCCGCAGCTACCTGAGCACGGCTGTCTTCTGGGCGAAGACCCCGGTCGGGGTGATGAGCTGGACCAG
>CBDUVZ010000144.1:0-4375 GCA_965370805.1 uncultured bacterium
ATCGAGGATCTCGGCACTGACCAGACGATCGAACACCACCACGTCGGCTTGCTCGATGTCGGTGATTGCCCGGTCGACGTCACCGGCGATGAATTCGACATTGTCCGCGCCGTCGCATTCCGCGTTGAATCGAGCGTCATCCACCGCGCAGGATTCCAGTTCGATGCCGATGACCCGACGGACGAACCCGGCGAGGATGAGCGAAATCACCCCGACGCCGCTGAACAGGTCGAGGACGGTCTCGTCGCCCCGGGGCTCGACGTGCTTCAGGACTTTGCGGCAGAGCGCGGCGGCCTGGTCGGTGTTCACCTGGAAGAAGGACCGGGCCGAGACCCGGAAGCGTTTGTCGAGGACGGTCTGGAACAGGTGGTCGCGGCCGGTGAGTGCGACCGCGTGGTCTCCGAGGATGCGGTTGGTGCGGTCCGGGTTGACGCTCTGCACGACCCCGGCGATTCCCGGCTGTTCGGCCAGTTGGTTGACCAGTTTCCTGCTCAGGGACCGGGTTCGGGTCGCGACGATGGCAAGCCGTTCGCCGTCCGGTTCCGAACCCCGGAAGACCAGGTGCCGGATGTTGCCGCGATGCGCGGGTTCCTCGTAGGCAGTCTCCCCGGTCGCCCGGATCGATTCGAGCACGGTCCGCCGGAGGCCGTCGACCGGTTCGGGGTGAAGCAGGCAGGTCGGGATATTGAGTAGTTCGTGCGAGCCGCGGCGGTAGAAGCCGATTCTCAGGCCGCGACTGAACCCGACCGGGTACTGGGTCTTGTTCCGATAGTGCCAGCACTGCGATTCGCCGGAGATGTTGCGGACCGGCACGAAGATGCCGCCCAGTCGCTGAAGCGCGTCGTTGATGATGAGTTTCCTCACTACCAGTTGGCCTGCCGGGCTGATATGCTGCAACTGGCATCCGCCGCAGTCGCCGAAATGAGTGCAACGCGGCTGGACCCGGAGCGGCGACGGCTCCAGGACCTCCACGATTTCCGCAATTGCGTAGTCCTTCTTGCGCGTGACCAGCCTGGCCCGGATTCGTTCCTGCGGCGCGGCGAACGGGACGAAGACCTTGCGACCGTCGAGTTCGGCGAGACCGGTGCCGCCCGCAACGATGCGGTCGACCACCAGTTCGACTACCATGCGGTTATGACCAGGCGGACAATCTCGTCGGCCAGTTCGGACAGGGCCCGGGTCGCGGCTTCCTCTTCGGTTTCGGAATCCGGGTCATAGGTGACGCGCGCGGCAGCGGTGCCTTTGTAGAACGTCTCGCTTCTCACCTGGTCTTCGGCTTCCACCGCGGCGGAGACCGAGATGTCGTAGGTCGTGATTTCCTGTTCCCCGGTGTAGGTGGATGCGACCCGGGAGTAGAGGCTGATGTTCGCGGTCACGACCAGGTCGGCGTTCTCGAGGACCGCTATCCGCAGACTGCGGTCCTGTTTGAAGGCGTCGGTCAGGGTATCGGTCAACTCGTCACCGAGGCCGGGCCTGGTGGTGGTGTTCTCCACCGGCGGGACCGCAACCGAGCCGAGGTGGGGCGGAAGCAGGGCCCGGACCGAGTAGCCGCAGCAGCCGGCGGCGAGCAGGATGAGAAGCGGCAATGGTACGATGCGATGCACGTTTCCCATTGTCTGCGGCCCGGACGAACTGTCAAGTCCGGTCTGCGTTTCTCCTTGACAGCCGGGTGCTGGATTCCATACTGTGGCCAGGAAATGTCAGGCAACGACATTCGGTAGACAACCGGGCCGTGCGTGCCGGCAGCCGAGACCGAAAGCAGGTCCGGCGGCGTTGAGTGCAGGTCGGGTCTGGCTGTCAGCTTATGGCGAGAGGAGACACGACCGGCACAAAAGGAGGCAAGATGTGCAGTCGTTTGCTGCAGATGCCGGTGGTTCTCGCCGTGCTTGTGGCCGTGGTGTTGGTGGCCCCGGTCCGGGCAGGTGAAGCCGTTCAGGCGGAAGCGCCGGCTCTCTGGAGCCCGGGCGGGCTTTTCGGCCGCTGGGTTCCTTCGGACGAGATTACGGAATACCGCTGCGAGAACTCCAAGACTTTTGACAACCACGACGGGATGTGGTCCACGGTGATTGCCGGGCCGCTTCATCGCCGCGACGCGCGGGGGCTGTGGGTTGACCTGCCGGAAAGCGAGATACCGGCTCGGGGAGTCGAACGGAGCGCGCGCGAGCCGCGGGGACCGGAGGGTGAGATTGACGCTCAGGAGCAGATCGGCAACGGCAGCAATTGGGGCTGGTTCATGTGGTACGCCCGCTACAACTACTACCGTTCTCAGAGTCTGTACCTGGATTCTGAGATGACCAGCCTGAGCGGTGGGGGTACGATTACCGAGATTGCGTTCTATACGTCGACCGCTGGTGACGACACGATGAATACCAGCGAGCATTGGATAAAGGATACCATCCCGGGTGACACCATATTCGCCAATGCGGATTGGGATGAACCGGGCATATCGGTCTGGTCCGGGGATTTGATAAGGACCGGGACCGGCTGGTTGGGTCTGACGCTCACCACTCCGTTTGTCCATGCCGCGGGTCAGGACCTGCTCGTTTCCTTCCGGCACCAGGACGGAAGCGGCGAAGTCTCGGATTTCAAGAACTACCGCTGTACCTTCCAAGGCAGCGGGATGTACCGGCACAAGCGAGGACGGAATGACGGTAGTACGAATCCGCCGAACATGGTCCGGGCCGCCAGCCGCCCGGATATCCTGATAACCTACACGCCGCCGCCCGGGGTGCAGTTCGAGAACGTCGCCTGGACCCCGCAGTATCCGTTCAGCTCCGAGAGCGTCACAGTCTCGGCCAAAGTGTACCACTCCGCTGGCGGCACTGTTGATTCCACCGGGCTTTCCTACTCGAATGACCGGCTTTCCTGGATTGGTGTCGGCGAAGACAGCAGCCACGCGAGCGATTCCACGCGCTACTACACGATTCCGCCGCAGAGCGGGGGCGATTCGGTCCATTTCCTGATTGAAGCCTGGAGCAATAGCGGAGCGGTTCCGGACAGCTCGCCGGTCTACTCATTCCGTGTTCCATCGGACGTCTCGATCTACGATATCCAGTATTGCGATACGCTCACGACCGAGATCTCGCCGTACGAGGATTCGACCGTCCACACGTCCGGCATCGTAACCGGGTTCCTGACCAACTGGAAGTTCTACATCGGTGATGCGGCCGGCGGGCCGTGGCACGGCTTGTTCGTCTACAACGCCGGCCAGGCGGTCGAAGTCGGCGACAGCCTGGATATCGTCGGCGAGCTGCAGGAGTTCATGGGGCTGACCGAGATCGTGCCTGACCGGCTCGTGGTCAGCGGAACCGGGCACAGTTGCGACACGACGGTTCTGACGATTCCGGAATCCAGGCTGGAGGCGTACGAAGGAGTCCTGGTCCGGGTGGATACGCTCCAGGTCCTCGACAGCACCGGGGTGTTCGCCGGCACCCGGGTGTATGAACTCGCCAACTATGCCGGCACCGATACCGCGACGCTCTACGTCACGGCCAACTGTGGCTTCGTGAACGCGCCGATACCGACCAACTGGTTCAGCCTGGTGTGCAATATCAGTGACCACAACGGCCGGCAGTTCACTCCTCGCCGCTCCGGGGATGTCATCCTGCTGCCGGGACCGGGTGTGGTGAACCTGATCTCGCCGGACGACGGCGCCGCGAACCAGCCGGTTGACGGCAGCCTGGTCTGGAATGCCGCCGACTACGCGGACGAGTACGACGTGTACCTCGATACACTGAACCCGCCGCTCGAACTGGCCAGCAGCCCGGGCCATACCGATACCACGTTCGCGTATGCCGGACTCGACAGCAGCCGGACCTACCACTGGCGGGTAGACGCGAAGAACATCATCGGCACGGTCCAGTCCGCAGTCTGGGAGTTCACTACTGTCATGGGCAACCCGGATATCGGCATCGTATCAATCGACGTACCGGTCGGGTTCCTCGACACCGGCGCGGTAGTGACACCGGAAGTCACGGTGCACAACTACGGCGACGTCGAAGTGGCTTTCTCGGCCTGGTTTACTATCAACGACACCGCAACCGACGTCGAGATCTACAACGAGACGACCGCGGTAGTCGGTGTTTCAGTCGGCAGCGACAGCGCAATCACCTTCCCGGCCTGGACCACTCCGGCCCTGGAAGGCCCGTACGCGACCTGGGCCGAGTTGATTGTCACCGACCTCAATGCCGACAACGACACGCTTAGCGGGTCGTTCAGCGTCGGCAACTGCCAGCCCGGCATCCCGGGTTGGGTCGAAGTGGAGCCGATTCCGTCGCTGCCCGGCGGCAAGGCGGTCAAACGCGGCGCTTGGACCACGTACAATGACGGCGATAACCTCATCTACGCGACCAAGGGCTACAAGACGACCGACTTC
>CBDUVZ010000145.1:0-3838 GCA_965370805.1 uncultured bacterium
GCCGAATTGCGAATGGTGAATGAAACGAGGAAGATTGCCGCAGTCGCTTCGCTCCTTCGCAATGACGACTCTCCTCTTTGTGCTCTTTGTGCCTTCGTGGTAAAACTCCTCTCCGCTCCGGTCCTCAACCTTGGCGTACTTGGCGGCCTTGGCGGTTGTCCTAATTGCGAATGTCGAATGCGGACTTCCGCTCTCATCCGTGTCCATCCGTGTCTATCCGTGGTTACTTCCTCTTCGTGTTCTTGGTGCCTTTGTGGTAGGATTCCTCTCCGCTCCGGTCCTCAGCCTTGTCGCACTTGGCGGCCTTGGCGGTTGTCTTTCTCCGCGTCTCCCCGCTGGACTTGGGGCGACGGCTCTCTAGAATGTCCGGTTGAGTTCAGACACACCTTCACCCCCACCCGTCCCTCGGACACCGTCTCCCCCGGAATCGGGTAAGGACAGGGGCCGGTTCGCCCGGTCGGCCGGGATGGGCACCGACCCGGTCGGCCGGCTGCTGGTGCGGTTCTCCCTGCCCGCCCTGGTTGCGATGCTGGTGAACGCGACCTACAACGTCGTGGACACGGCGTTCGTGGGCCGGCTCGGCCACGAGGCGATAGCCGGTCTGACCGTAGTTTGGCCCCTGCAACTGGTGACAATGGCGTTATCGCTCGGAGTGGGTGTGGGCGCGAATTCGCTGATCGCGCGGCGGCTCGGAGCCGGGGATCACGAGGAGGCGAACCACGCCGGGGCCCAGGCGCTTCTGCTCGGGGTGCTGTCCGGGACCGTGGTGATGATCGTGGTGCTGATCTGGACCGACCCGATTCTGCGGCTGGTCGGAGCCCGACCGGAAATCCTGCCGATCTCGCGTGCATACATTCGCACTATCGTCTGGTTCGCCCCGTTCATCTTCCTCCCGATGATTGCAAACAACCTGATTCGGGCCGAGGGCAACCCGATGCTGTCAATGGGCGTCATGATCACTGCGGCCCTCGTCAATATCGGGCTCGACCCGCTGCTCATCTTCGGCATCGGCCCGTTCCCGGCCCTGGGCATCCGGGGCGCGGCACTCGCGACCGTGATTGGACGGACCGCAGCTCTGACCCTGGCCATTATCTACTTCATGAGCAGGCGAAGCGGATACCGGTTCCGGTTGCGGCATTTCATCCCGGCCCCGCGGATCTGGGGACGGATCTATGCGGTCGGCGCGCCGTCGATGGCAATCCAGCTTTCGGGCAGCGTGGTGGCTGCGATTGCCAATAACATAGTAGCCGGGTTCGGGTCCCTGCCCCTGGCCGCGTACGGAGTGATGTTCAAGCTGGCTGCGTTCGCGTTCATGCCGTGCATGGGCGTGAGCCAGGGAGTCCTGCCCCTCGTCGGGTATAACCACGGGGCAAAGAAACCGGGCCGGGTGCGCGAGGTAGTCGTCAAGGGTGCGCTGGCCGCCACCGGAATCACGACCCTGTTCAGCGTCTTGTTTATCGCCGTGCCGCATCTGCTCGTATCCCTGTTCAACCAGGACCCGGCATTCATAGCCCTGGCCGCACGCGGGCTGCGGATCTCGTCAATCGGGTTTGCCGGTGTCGGGGCCGCGGTCGTGTTCACCGCGTTCTTCCAGGGCATCGGCAGGGCCGTACCCGCGATGTTCCTGTCGCTTACACGGCAGTTGGTATTCTTCCTGCCGGCGATGCTCATCCTGTCCCGGGTGTTCGGGCTTGATGGGTTCTGGGCCGCATTCTCGGTGTCGGACGGGCTGGCGATTGCGGCCGCGGTCGTATGGACCGCGGTCACGTTCCGCAAGCTCGGGGTCCCGCTGTTCGGAACCCGGGCCGCGCAATAGAAGTGAGGGGCGGAAAACCCGCCCCTCTCCTGACTGCTATCCTGGTAATCAGTGGCTGATGATGACCTTGGCCGTGAACTCATCCGCGGCGCGCTGCACGAAGTACACGCCCGCGTTCAGTCCCTTCACCGGGTTGTCGCCCGGGACCAGGTCCATCACCTTGCGCCCGGTCGCGTCGTGCAAGGTGGCCCGCGCGTCGCCCCGCAGGTTGAGGATTCCGCGCACGAACGTAGCGACCACCGGCCGCTCGACCGGTTCGGGCCGTCCGGGCCGCTCCGTGATACCGGTCCAGTCGGTGCGGTCGAAATAGGCGCGTCTGCCGCCCACGGCATGGAAGAATACGATGCCGTGCGCACCCGATGCCACCCGCTCGACCGACGGCAGGTAAGCGCTGTACGTATTGCCGTCCTGCATGTAGGTCGCCGGGTCCCAGGAACCACGGTAGTTGCGCCAGCGGTAGGCCACGCCGTGCCCGGTCTGCGGGTACTGCCAGTACGCCACCGCGACCCCGTCTCCCCAGCGCCCGGTGGCGGCTCCGCTGCGGGAGAACCCGAGCGTGGTATCGCCCAGCCCGTCCTGGTACCACTGGGTGCCGTCACCGTATTGGACCAGGTATCGGGCCTGGGTCACCGAGGTCCGCTGCTGGTCGAACATCACCATCACCGTGTCGTCCTTGACCGCCAGCGCGGTGTAGGTGTTCGAACTGGTCTGGCTCCCGGCAAAGAGCGCATCGAGGTCCCCGACCATGTCATAGCCGTACACCCGGACTCTATTGTCGCTGCGCACGTAGGAGAAAATAAGCGGGTGGCCGGACGGGAGGTCATTCCACTCGATGTCCAGCCCGCACTCGACGTCGCCCGGTTCGTTGTTGAAGTCGAAGGTGTCGAAATCGTCGGTCGCGAATCCGACCACACGCAACTGCTCGTTGTTCGTGGTGTAGGCGACATAGATCCGGTCGCTGGAGGTCTGCTCGTTGGAAGCGAGCGCCAGCTCGGTGATTGTGTCACCGCCCGAAACAACGCCCGCGGTGAAGTAGCTGCTCCCGTCCGGGAAATTGACCCGCACCCCGTCGCTGGTCCGCAGCCGGTACAGGAAAGCCTGGTTGTGCGCAATCCCGCGCGGGTAGCCGATGTACGCATGGCTATCGACAATCACGGTCGAGATGCACGGGATCTCATAGCCGGCCCCCCAGGTGTAAGTTTCGGCCCAGGTCGCGCCGCCGTCGGTCGAGATGTTGCCGGACCACTTGTTGACGACACCGTCGCCCTCGTACCTCAGGAAACAGAACACGTGGTTGCCCACCTGTGTGGCCTCCAGTTCCATCTCCTCTACCGAGTCCCGGGCCGATACGAGCACGTCCGTCCCCCAGTCGGTTTCCGGGGCCGGAATCGGGGTGTGCCAGGCGATGCCGACGTCCTGCGGGTTCAGTTCCGGGAACAAGGCCAGGGCCGCGTCGCAGTCGCCCGCGTTCCAGAGCGCTTCGATCTCCCGGGCAAGCCCGCCCTCGCAGGCGAGCTCAATCCGGGCGTTAGCCCGGTCGGCCGCATCGAATCCGGCCAGCCACTCCCAGACCGGCACCGTGCCGACCCGGAGCGCAGGACGCTCCAGCGGCACCGCGATACCCTGGAAACCTTCATCGGCCGGCATCTCGGCAAACGCCGTACCCGCCAGCGCGATAACAACTGCACCGATTGTCAGGACTCTCTTGGTCATGCTAACTCCTTCGTTTTGACTCTCTATTCTCCCGAATCCGAACCCGCCTGTCAATCTCCGCCCGGGAACCACGTAGTCATCAGTGTCTATCCGTGTCCATCTGTGGTTACTTCCTCTTGGTGCCTTGGTGTTTACTCCTCTCCGCTCCGGTTCTCAGCCTTGGCGCACTTGGCGACCAGGATAATTCCGAATGCCGAGTGTCAAATGCCGAATTCGGATTCCCGGCTCTCATCTGTGTTCACCCGTGTTCATCCGTGGTTACTTCCTCTTGGTGCCTTGGTGTTTACTCCTCTCCGCTCCGGTTCTCAG
>CBDUVZ010000146.1:0-3761 GCA_965370805.1 uncultured bacterium
CGACGTAGTTCGGGGCGAAATTGGGGGCGACAGGGGACGTTCCCCGGGGTCGGGCGAAATGCGACCTAATCTGTTATATTCGGCCGGCTTTGCGTGTTGCACGTAATGGTCGCTGGCGTGGAGTTTCGGTGGCGGATTGACCCGAAGTCCGGGTTGGGCTATACTCGGGCCGGTGCAACCTGCCATATTCGGTATTTCGGGACTCCGGGGGGTTGTCGGAACCGAACTGACCCCGGAGGCAATCTGCCAGGCAGCGGTTGCGTTCGGCTCGCTCGTCGGGCCGGGCACAGTCGCGGTCGGGCGCGACAGCCGTCCGTCCGGCGAGATGCTGACCGCGGCAGCTACGGCCGGGTTGCTTTCGTGCGGCTGCAATGTGGAACAACTCGGCATCTGCCCGACGCCGACCGTGCTGCACCACGCACGGACCAGGAAGCTGGCCGGCGGAATCGTTATCACCGCGAGCCATAACCCCGAGCAGTGGAACGGAATGAAATTCGCCGGCAGCGACGGGTTGTTTCTGCTGCCGGACGAGGTAGCGCGGCTCCGGGCGATAATTGACGCACTCGGACCGGCCCGGGCCGAGTGGAACCGGATCGGAGAGAGCCGGCAGTACGACGAGGCCGTGGCCGACCATGTCCGGGTAGTCGTCGGCAGCGAGTTGTTTTCACCCATCAGGCGAGGCCGGCCCGAACGCCGGTTGCGGGTGGGAATCGACGCGGTCAACGGTGCCGCGGCAGCAGCGGCGGTGCTGCTGGTCGAGGAACTGGGCGCAGAGCCGGTGACAGTAAACTGCAGCAATGACCCGGAGCAGTTGCGTTCGGGTTTCCCCCGGCGCCCGCAGCCGACCGCGGAGAATCTCGTTGAACTGGCCCGGCTCGTGAAGGAGAAGAAGCTGGATTTCGGGGTCGGGTTTGACCCGGACGGCGACCGCGCCGGTTTCGTCGATGAGACCGGTACGCCGCTCGGAGAGGAAATCACCATCTGCCTGGCGTGTCATTACGTTCTTCCCCGGCATCCGGGACCGGTGGTTGTAAACCTTTCGACGACCCGCGCCGTCGAAGACGTATGCTCGCAGTTCTCCGCGCCGGTTGAGCGTTCGTCGGTGGGCGAGATTGCGGTGGCGGTCCGGATGAAGGAGTTGAACGCGGTCCTGGGCGGCGAAGGCAACGGCGGCGTGATTCTGCCCGAAGTGAATTTCACCCGCGACGGGCTGGTTGCCACCGCGTGCGTGCTCGGGCTGTTGAGTACAACCGGGCGCAGTCTTTCGGAACTGAGGAGCGGAATCCCGCGGTACCGGATGACCAAGACCACTGTGCCTTTGGACCGGGAGCGGTTCGAGGAGCGGCGCGCACGGCTGGTGGCTGAATTCGAGAACGCCCGGGTTGACGAACGGGACGGAATCAGGCTTGACGGACCGGACTACTGGGTTCACATCCGGCCGTCCAATACCGAGCCGCTGGTGCGGGTCATCGCGGAGACCTCGGGCGATACCGCGCCGGAGGAACTTGCCGGTCGGGCAACAAGAGTGCTGTCCGAATGAAGAACGACGATTGGAGCGAAGCGGAAAGCGCCATCCGATGGCGCAATGCCGAATGACGAATGCGGAATGAGGACCGAGGTGACTGAAGGAAGGTAGCAATGTGTGGAATCGTCGGTTACGTAGGCCCGAGAGAGATCAGCAACGTAGTGATGGTCGGCCTGGAGCGGCTGGAGTACCGCGGCTATGATTCGTGCGGAATCGCCACGGTCGACGGCGACCTGAAGGTCCGCAAGACCGCGGGCCGGCTCCAGCAACTGAAGGAACTGCTGGCCCGGGACCCGATCAGCGGCAGCGTCGGCATCGGCCATACCCGCTGGGCCACTCACGGCAAGGTAACCGATGAGAATGCCCACCCTTTCACCGACGGCACGTGGACTATCGCCCTGGTCCACAACGGCATCGTCGAGAACTACCGCGAGTTGCGCGCGCAACTGGTCAAGCAAGGCTGCCGTTTCGTGTCCGATACCGATACCGAAGTCATCGTCCACCTGCTGGCGTCCCTTTACCGGCGTGACATGGTTGCGGCAATCCGCCGAACTGTGGCCCGACTCAAGGGAGCCTATTCTCTTGCCGTGGTTTCGAAGCGGGAGCCGGACCGGCTCTACGCGGTGAAGATGGGTAGCCCGCTTGTCATCGGCCAGGGCAAGGGTGAATTCGTGGTTGCGTCCGACGTTCCGGCGCTCGTCGGCATCGCAAAGAAATCGCTGAGCCTGCAGGACGGCGAAATCGCAGTCGTCACCCGCGGGGACGTACGGGTGACCGATTTCAAAGGACGGGCGGTCCGGCGGGCTTTTGCCCGGATTGAACTCAAGCAGAAGGCAATCTCCAAAGGACGTTATCCCCACTTCATGCGCAAGGAAATTTTCGAGCAGCCCGGAGTTGTCAGGGAGAACATCGACCGCCGGCTGCGGGGAACGGATATCCTGCTCGACCCCGAGTTCCTGTTCTATCCCGACCAGGTGGAGAAAATCGAACGTATCGTCATCCAGGCCTGCGGTACTTCCTACCACGCTGGGCTCGTCGGCCGGTACTACTTCGAGAAGTTCTGCCGGATTCCGGTTTCGGTCGAAATCAGCTCCGAACTCAGGACTTCGGAGTTCATCTACGACGGCCATACCCTCATGCTTCCGATCAGCCAGTCCGGGGAAACCGCGGATACGCTCGCTGCACTGCGGGAAGCGAGCGACCGGGATATCAAGTCCCTGGCACTGCTCAATGTCCGGCGTTCTTCGATCGACCGGGAAGCCGCCTCAACGGTCTACATTCATGCCGGGCCCGAGATCGGCGTGGCCTCAACCAAGGCCTATACCGCCCAGATTCTTACCCTGCTGATGATTGCCCTTCATTTCGCCCGAACCCGCAAGTCGATGCCGGACAAGTACTGCCGTGAAATCATCCGTCACGTCCGGAAGCTACCGGAACAGATGAAGCAGGTTCTGGCCCTGGACCGCAAAATCAGGGACGCCGCCTACCGGTTCAATTTCGCTCACGACTTCGTTTTCCTCGGCCGCGGAATCAACTACCCGACTGCGCTGGAAGGAGCCCTGAAGCTGAAGGAGATATCTTACGTCCACGCTACCGGGTATCCGGCAGGCGAGATGAAGCACGGCCCGATATCGCTGATAACCGACCAGGTACCGGTCATCGGAATCGCGCCGCGTGATTCGGTCTACGACAAGATGGTCTCGAACCTGGCCGAAGCCAAAGCGCGAGAGGGCCGGATTATTGCGGTCGGCACCGAAGGAGACAAAGACCTGGCAGACCTGGCCGAAGCGGTATTCTGGATTCCCGACGTACCGGAATACCTGTCGCCGATACTGGCCGCGCTGCCGCTTCAACTGTTTGCCTACCACGTAGCTGTGCTCCGCGGCTGTGACGTCGACAAGCCGCGCAACCTGGCGAAGAGCGTTACGGTCGAATAGCGTCGCCGCGAGCGACGCTGGCTATGTCCTGACCGGAATCGGCCGGTGCAGCGGATTGATTCGACGCTCGAGCCTTCTGCGGGCCCGGGGTCTCTGTTCATCGCCAGTCGGCATCGCTGCCGTTCCGTTCTCCATGCCGTCAACGAGCATCGGAGCCGGTTCGCTCCAGAACAGGTCCAGCCGTTCGAGTTCCCCTTCGCGGATGATTCTGACAGCCATGATCAGAGCGGCGGCGCCGTGGGACTCCGGGTGCCGTCCGAAGCGGCAAGGTCCCCGGCGACCAGCGGCTGGTTGACCAT
>CBDUVZ010000147.1:0-3687 GCA_965370805.1 uncultured bacterium
CCTGATTGCCCAAGATACTACCATATATCGGTTGTCAATGCAACTAAGCACTAGCTGAAAACCCGCAGGCCGTCGCTGACCGTTTCATCGAGATCTTCGGTGCCGGTGATTGCGAGCTTAACGACTGTATCCTGGCCGGAAATACTACGTTTGACGCTCAATGCGTGAAGCGTAGTGCGTTTTGCGTAGCGCGTCATCAAACATCCAGGTTCTGCACCGCACCGGCGTTCTCTTCGATGAACTGCCGGCGTAGTTCAACCTGGTCTCCCATCAACGTGACGAAAACCCGTTCCGCCACGGTGGCGTCCTCCATCGTCACACGCTTGAGAACGCGGTGTTCGGGATTCATTGTCGTCTCGCGCAACTGCTCCGGGTTCATCTCACCCAGCCCCTTGTAGCGCTGGACTTCGACCTTGCCTTCGTTCCGCCGCTTGAACTCCTCCAGTTCTTCATCGCTGTAGCAGTAGAGCTCCTTCTTGCCGGCCTTTGCCCGGTAGAGCGGCGGGCGGGCGATGTAGACGAAGCCGGCGTCAATCAGCGGCTGCATGAACCGATAGAAAAAAGTCAGCAGCAACGTCCGGATGTGAGAACCATCCACGTCGGCGTCGGTCATGATAATGACCTTGTGATACCGGGCTTTGGCTGGATCGAAGTCATCGGCGCTGATGCCGGCCCCGATTGCCGAAACGATAGCCCGGATCTCCTTGTTGGAGAGCACCCGGTTCACGCCCGACTTCTCGACGTTCAGGATCTTACCCCGGAGAGGAAGTATTGCCTGGAACCGCCGGTATCTGCCCTGCTTGGCCGAACCGCCTGCCGAATCGCCCTCGACGATGAACAGCTCGCTCTCCGCCGGGTCTTCCGAAGAGCAATCAGCCAGTTTGCCCGGCAGCGTGTCGGATTCGAGTAACGAGCGGCGCCTGGCCAGCTCGCGGGCCTTCCGGGCCGCATGCCGGGCTTTCGCCGCTGCGATTACCTTGGCGATGATTCTGCTTGCCACCCGCGGATTCTCCTCGAGGAAAATCGAGAGCTTCTCGTAGACTACTGACTCGACGATGCCCTTGGCCTCGCTGTTGCCCAACTTGGTCTTGGTCTGGCCTTCGAACTGCGGGTCGCTGATCTTCACCGAGACAACCGCCGTGATTCCCTCGCGAACGTCCTCGCCGCTGAGTTCGACGTTCTCCTTCTGGACATGGCTCTTGCGGGCGTAGTCGTTAATCGACCTCGTCAGGGCGGCCTTGAACCCGGAGAGATGCGTCCCCCCCTCGTGGGTGTTGATCGTATTGGCAAAAGAGAAAATACTCTCGACGAACCCTTCGGTGTACTCGAAGGCCACCTCGACGTTCATGCCGTTCCGCCTGGCTTCCATCACCACCGGCTTATGGAGCCGGTCCCGACCCGCGGCGAGATAGGTCACGAAATCGGCAAGCCCGCGCGGATACAGGAAGACTTCCTTCTTGTCATTGCGTTCGTCGGCCAGCACGATAGTAAGGCCCTTGTTCAGGTACGCCAGCTCTCTCATCCGACCGGCGAGGGTATCGTAGTTGAAACTCACGTCCTCGAATACCTCCGGGTCGGGCTTGAAAGTAATCGTGGTGCCGGAGCGCTTGGCCTTCCCGGTCACTTTGAGCTTGGTCATCACCTTCCCGCGCTCGAACTCCATCTGGTGGATTTTTCCTCCGCGACGGACCTCGGCGGTCAGGGACTCGGAAAGTGCGTTCACCACCGAGACGCCGACCCCATGGAGTCCTCCCGATATCTCGTACGTCTTGTGCCCGAACTTGGCACCGCTGTGCAACACGGTCAGGACGACCTCGAGTGCCGGCCTCTTCTCGGTCGGATGCCGGTCGACCGGAATGCCCCGGCCGTTATCCACGACCGAAATGGTGTTGTCGGAGTGTATCGTCAGCAACACCCGGTCGCAGAAACCGGCAAGCGCCTCATCAATGGCGTTGTCGACAACTTCATAGACCAGGTGGTGAACCCCCCGCGTCCCCGTGTCGCCGATGTACATTGCCGGACGGCGACGGACAGCCTCAAGCCCTTTCAGAACATGGATTTGCGAAGCATCATAGACGTTACTCATCGGGGTCTATCTTATCGACCGGCCGGCCGGAATCAAGTGGAATCTGAAGCCCTGAAACGACTCCCGGCGCTAGCGTGAGAGGCGGAATCTGATGTCCTTCACGATGCCTTTCCTGGCCCTGGGTGCGAGCTTACGCAGTAGTTCCGGCTTGAGGAATGTCAACTGCGTCATCCAGCCGGGATTGTCAACCAGCACGAGCAGGACCCCCCGCTGCATCGATGTAGCGCGGGTATGCTGGGCGATCTTCTCGCCCACCACTTCAGGCCACACCTCAACCACCCGCTGTTCCTGCACCACCCGGTCCAGGTTCAGCCGCTTCATGACCCGGGGCAGGACTTCACCCAGCCGATGGAACTTCCTGGACCGTCCCCGTCTCAACATGGAACTCCTTTCCGTTGTTGTCGAACCGCCGCGCCGCAGCGTAGATAGTCTGGCCCCGCTCGACCACCATCTCGAGCACCCGCCTGCCCCGCACCTCGTCCAGTTCCGAAGCCACCTCATCCATGAGAAACACCAGTTGTTCTCCCCGGACCCCGGCCAGCAGGTCCGCCTCAGCCAGCCGCAGTGCGATTGCCGCCAGCCGCTGCTCGCCGACCGAACCGTACCGCCGCAGGTCTCTTTCGGCCCGACGGATCCTAATGTCATCCCGGTGCGGGCCGACCAGGGTATGTCCGACCAGCAGTGATTTCTCCCTGGTCGCGGCAAGCCGCTCGCGGAACGTCGCGGCAACGTCACGCGCGGGACTGATGCTTGCCCGATACGAAAAACCGGCCGGGTGTCCGCTCAATTCCTTGTAGTGCTCCCCCGCTCTGCCCAGCAGTTGTCCAACAACCGCGGTCCGACGCTCGATTACCGGCACACCGGTGCGCACCAGCTCTGCCTCCCATGCTTCGTGGACATCGGTCCGGGCATCGTGCCGCTCCAGCAGGCGGTTCCGCTGCAGGAGGACACGCCGGTACTCGCCCAGAATCCCGATGAAACTGCGATCGGTCTTCGCGATTGCCAGGTCCAGGAAGTTACGCCGCAAGACCGGTGCTCCCCGCACCAACTCGATATCCTCAAGCAGGAGAGCCACCACCGGCAGCCACCCCAGGTAGTCAGACAGCCGCTCGACGCGATTGCCGTTGAGCAGCGCCCGCTTCTCCCGGCCGTCGAACCGAACCTCGCCCCGCTTGCCGTTATCGTCGGCCCCGGCCACGGACAGCATCTCCCGATCGAAGCCCAACATCTCCCGGTCAAGCGCCCGGCGGAACGACCGCCCGATTGCCAGGAAGTGAATCGCTTCCAGCAGGTTGGTCTTACCCGAGCCGTTCGGACCGAACAGGTAATTGGTCCGGGGCGAGAACTCGACTTCCACCTGCCCAAGGTTGCGAAAGCCTGCGATACTCAGCTTACCGAGAGCCACGACCACAATCTAATCCAAAAGCCCCGGTCGGTCAAGCCGGCATCACGCCGGACCCCATGACGCTCCATACGTCTTGCGTCAAGCGTAGGGCGTATTGCGACTTCGGGCCTTGGCATTCTGCCTCTCCGCTCCGGTCCTCAGCCTTGGCGCTCTTGGCGGTTTGCACAATTCCGAATGCCGAGTGTCGAATGACAAG
>CBDUVZ010000148.1:0-3637 GCA_965370805.1 uncultured bacterium
AATCCAACAGCCCGACTTGACATTTCGGGCAGATCCAATTCTGAGGAAAGACGGGTGCCGGGTGGCATTGACAATGCTGCCGCATTCGACTATGTTGAGGAGTGCTTCCCGAAGAGAAGACGGACAGCAACCGGGGACAGGGTGGAGCCGGTCGCGATGGGGGTGAGCGAATTCCCTCCGCGACGCACAAACTCACATTCGTGCCTGATGAGCAGAAGTTGACCAGGATTGCCCGGGTGCGCACTCCGTTGCTCCTGGCCATGATCTTGGTGCTGGCTGTTGTCCTGGTGTGGGTCCTGACGTACGAGCCGGCCGGTCCTCAAGGAAGAACTGCAGCGGTCAGCGTTCGTCCGGAATCAACCGGGGCGTCCGGTGAGATGCCGATTCGACGAGTACCTCCTCCCGTGAGAAGCAGCGGAGATTCAGAGCGAACTATGTCTTCCGATCTGCTCCTTTCAGTGGTGACGGATATCGAGCGGAGCATCGCGGCCGCGCACGACTGCTGGCGTCAAGCGTGGAGTTCGTTCCCCGTGGGTGACGTGACTCCGGAAACCGCCCGGGAAGTCCAGGCAAGTGTACAGATTGCTACAGCATTGCTCGACAGCGCCGGTCGTGTTCTTGCCGACGCCAGGGCCGGGAGCCAGCGCCTTCGGGGGATGTCCCGTGTTCCCGGGGCCGCCAATGCTTATCGGATCAGTGTTCTGTACGTCGCCGTGGAGAAGTATCTGTTGCTGCTTGAAGATGAAGCCGAGGATCAACAGCAGTTGCTTGAGGCAACCCGCTCGATGGTCAGTTCGGTTGTCGCAGGGGACGACGCGGAGTACGAGGTCAAACTGAACGTGGCCAACAGCTATCGCTACCGGTCCGAGAAGCGTGCCAGGTTGCTCCGTCGCAGGGCTGCCGAGGTGCGTCAGGCGGCAGACGAAGCCATCAGGTAGTAACCTGCCGGGGGACAGCGAAGCAATTCTCCTGAAGCGCCTTTTCCTTTTACTGCTGGACTACCCATCCAGTTGTGGTAAAATTACATAAGGATGTCATGAGCCACGAAGCAAAGGGTTTGTCCGAACCGGGTTTCCGCCCGGAAAGCTCGTTTTCTGCCCTGCCAATCGAGTACCGGTACAACACTTGGCTCGCCGGGTGTCTGGTGACTGGCATCTTTCTGATGGTTCTGCTCGTCGTTTGCGCGAGGGGACCGTTTGTCGTTGCGGGTCTGGTTGCGGCCCTGGGGGTGACTGCCATGGGAGCAGCAGGTTTGTTCGCCGACCCGTCGGGTTTCATGCATTCCGTCGGCAAGAAGCTGATTATCACTGACGAGGAGTTGGTTGAGGTGGATGAGAAAGGAAGGGTCCGGTGGCGCGTCGTTCCGGACGATATCGTGGATATCCGTGCCGTCGGCCTCCGGGCTGTTTTCCCCGGGTGGCTGGTCGGTGGCTGGCGGGCCGAAATTCTGGAGGTCGTGCTGCGGAGCGGCAACGGTATCCGGATACCCGTCTGGCTGCTGCCTGGCCGGGGTCGGCGTTTCAAGCGCCGGTTCGACGTTTTCGTGGCACAGTCGGAGTCAGAGCGGAAGGTAACTCCCTTTGTCAGACCTGCTTGACAGGTCTCTTGCCCGTCATATCATTTCGTTACTTGAATCTTGTAGAATCGCTCGCCTTCAAGAACGACAAGAAGATACTGCTCGTCGTGCTCGATGGACTGGGCGGGGTTCCACGCGAAAGGAAGACGGAGCTCGAGTCGGCCTGGATTCCGAATCTTGACCGTCTGGCCGCGAGTTCGAGCTTGGGCCTTTCTCGTCCGGTCGGCGTCGGAATCACACCAGGGTCAGGACCGGCCCATCTGGCTCTGTTCGGCTACGACCCGGTTGCGAATCAGGTGGGGAGGGGAGTACTCGAGGCATTGGGCGTCGGTCTGGAGCTTGGCCCCGGCGACTTGTGTGCCCGGGCGAATTTCGCGACCGTCGGACCTGATGGCAGGATTGTGGATCGGCGCGCCGGTAGAATTCCCACCGAGCTCTGTGCCGGGTTCTGCGAGCGACTGCAGCAGGAGATTCCCCGACTTGAGGATGCCGAGGTTATCGTCAGACCGGGCAAGGAGCACCGTTTTGTCGTTGTATTCCGTGGCGATGGGCTTGAGGATGGTCTGGGCGATTCCGATCCGTTGCACGATGGCGAGATTCCGTTGGAAGTGCAGGCCCTGAAACCGGTGGCCGCCAAGTCGGCCCGGATCGCGAATGCCTTCCTGAAAAGGAGTTCAGAAGTTCTGGCTGCGGAGAAGCGCGCGAATCACGTGCTGCTGCGGGGATTGGCAACGCCGCCCGGATTGGCAACACTCGAGGAGCGCTTCGGACTTGCGTCTGCCTGTGTAGCGGCCTATCCGATGTACCGCGGGCTGGCCAGGCTGGTCGGGATGGACGTGCTGGATGCGGGCGATACCTGGGAGAGTGAGACTGCTGCCGTCCGCGACCATTTCGGACAGTATGATTTCTTCTACCTGCACCTGAAGGAGACAGACCGGGCCGGAGAGGACGGAGATTTCGAAGCCAAGATGGAACTGATTGAGCGGTTCGATGAGGATATTCTCCCGCAACTGATCGAAATGGGTTTCGATGTTCTCTGCATCACCGGAGACCATTCCACACCTGCCGTGCTGAGAGGGCATTCCTGGCATTCAGTGCCACTGCTTATCCACTCGACCTACGTTCGTCCCCAGGTGCGGGTTGAGGAGTTCGGCGAGAGGGCCTGTGCGCGTGGCAACCTGGGTCATGTCCGGGCCATGGACGTCATGGCCATGCTTCTTGCGCATGCCTTGAAACTGAGGAAGTTCGGGGCGTAAGTGAAGAAACTACGGGCAATTGTGTCGGTGTGGGACAAAAGCGGGGTTGCGGAATTCGCCCGGGTTCTCCACAGGCATGAGTACGAGATACTGTCAACTTCCAAGACGGCCCAGGCGATAAGAGATGCGGGCGTGCCGGTTGTCGAGATATCGGACTACACCGGAGCGCCGGAAATGCTGGGGGGCAGGGTAAAGACGCTTCACCCCAGAATCGCGGGCGGGATCCTGACGACCCGCCAGGATGAGACGGTGGACCCGATCGACATGGTCGTCTGCAACCTCTATCCGTTCGAGGCCGGACTGCAGCGTGGGGCAAACCATGAGGAACTGGTGGAGTTGATCGATATCGGGGGCGTCACTCTGCTTCGCGCCGCTGCCAAGAATCACGCATACGTGACGGTGGTCCCTCATCCCGACTGCTACCGGGAGGTGTCGAGAGAGCTTGATGCTCACGGCGAAATCGGAGCCGGGTTGCGCCTGAACATGGCGCGCCGTGCATTCGAGTTCACCAGTCGATACGACACGGCGATAGCCCGGTACTTCATCTCCAGAACAAGTACGTAATCCGCCCCTGCGGTACGTTTCTTGACGGCCGAGTTCCTGTTTTCCAAGTGTTGCACTTCATTGTTGAACTCGTGCAGCGGCGGGCAGAAATAGGTGGCTGTCCCTGATTAGCATCGAAGTTAGAATCGAACAACCGGTCGAACAGGGTATCGGAGTTTGAGTCGAAGTCAGACTCGAAGCGTCCAGCGAACAGCCAATCGAACGGATGTTCGGACTGAATCGGGAAGAGAAGAGCGGCGAA
>CBDUVZ010000149.1:0-3511 GCA_965370805.1 uncultured bacterium
GGATGTGGCTTAATTCGAAGCTACGCGAAGAACCTTACCTGGGCTTGACTTGCAGGTGGTAGGGACCCGAAAGGGAAACGACTGGGGTTTTTCCCCGGAGCCTGCACAGGTGCTGCATGGCTGTCGTCAGCTCGTGCCGTGAGGTGTATGGTTAAGTCCCGCAACGAGCGCAACCCCTGCCCTTAGTTGCTAACCGGCAACGGTGCACTCTAAGGGGACTGCCTCCGTTAAGGAGGAGGAAGGTGGGGATGACGTCAAGTCATCATGGCCTTTATGCCCAGGGCTGCACACGTCCTACAGTGGCTGTTACAATGGGTTGCGACATCGCAAGGTGAAGCTAATCCTCAAAGGCAGCCATGGTTCGGATAGCAGGCTGCAATTCGCCTGCTTGAAGACGGAATCGCTAGTAATCGCTGATCAGCATGCAGCGGTGAATACGTTCCCGGGTCTTGTACACACCGCCCGTCACGCCATGGGAGTTGGCAACGCCCGAAGTCCCTCCTTTGTGAGGGCCCAAGGCGGGGCTGATGACTGGGGCGAAGTCGTAACAAGGTAGCCGTACGGGAACGTGCGGCTGGATCACCTCCTTTCTACGAGACGATGCATGGCCCGGACACGTCGTAGTGGTTACTCCAATTAGGAAGAGGAAGGCCGGGTGGGCCTTCTTCCTTTTCTGTCCGGGAACTGACAGTCAGGCAGGACCGAGCACGACGAAACGCCGGGTGATTCCGGTAACAGGCAGGACTACATCGGTGCTGCGGAGTGTCGCAAGGCGGTGTTTCTTCAGCACGGAGCCGGCGGCAACCGATTCCCGAGCTGGCCTCGGGAGTTTGTAGAGTACCATTCGTCCGCAAGTTCCAATGAGGGCGCGGCTCTCGCCGACTACGCGTCTGAATGGACCGGTCAGGCGGCTGAGGACAAGGTCGCAGTCGGGCGAGGGGAAGCTCTCAACCCGGGCATTGACAACCGCAACCGTCGGAAGGTTGAGAGCTTTGATTGCGGCGTGCAGGAACAGGCATTTTTTCCCTGAGGATTCAATCAGGTCCGTGCTGATATCGGGTCGGGCGATAGCCAGCGGAATTCCGGGCAGGCCGGCACCGGTACCTACATCACAGACCCGGCTTCCTTTCGGGACGAGTCGGGCGATGGCCAGCGAGTCGATGACATGATAGGAGAGGATTCGACCGGTATCCCGCCGGGAAACGAGATTGATACGTGTGTTCCACTCTCGAAGCAGATTTCCGTAACGGATCAGGAGCGTGAGTTGGGTCCGGGTCAGGCTGAGATTCAACTCCCGGCAGGCTCGGTCGAGCCCGTCGAGGTCAAGGTCCATCAGTTGCGGATGGGTGGACGGTCAGTCGGTCGGGTCCCTGACGTAGACGTTGGTCTCAAGGAACTGGTTGAAGTCGGTCCATTTGGTTCCCGGGTTCTTCTCTACCGTTCCTCGGAACATCATGACACGGGAATCCATGTTGTCCAGTGAGTAGACGATGAAGGCTTCCACGAACTTCGGGGTCTTCGGGGACCCGAATTCCATATGGCCATGGTGAGAGAGGATGATGTGCAGTATCATTCGAGCGAGTTCTTCCGGGAAGTCTTCGATGTCCTTGAGTTTGCTCTGAACCATCTCATAGCCCATGACGATATGGCCGATGAGGCGACCGTCGAACGTGTGACCGAGTGCTACATCGTAAACGTACTCTCGGGTCTTGCCGACGTCGTGGAGAATGGTGCCGGTCATCAGCAGGTCAGCGTCGATTTCCTCATAGGTCCCCGCGGCAGCCTTTGCCATCCGGCACATCAGCACCGTGTGTTCCAGAAGGCCGCCCAAGTAGTTGTGGTGAACCCTGGCTCCTCCTGGAGCCAGGGAGAATTGCTCGGTATATTCCGGGTCGTCGAAGAAGGCTCCAAGCAGTCTGCTCAAATACGGGTTCTTGACTTCGGCGATGTATCCGTTCAGTTCCTTGAGCATTTCCTGCCGGTCGAATCTGCTGGCGGCGACGAAGTCGTCGCGGTTCACTTCCGAAGTTTCTACCGGGTAGATGACGCTGACGGTCAGTTGCGGTCTTCCCTGGTAGTCGCCAAGCTTGCCCTGGACGTGGTAGAACCCGCCTGCTTCAACGCAGCGTAGAGCATCTTCGACCCGGTCCCACATGATTCCCGTGACTCGACCGGTTCTGTCCTGGAACTCGAATGCCAGGAAAGGCGCTCCGTCGCGGCGCTCTTTGATGTCGCGACGGGTCAGGAAGAAGATATCGTTGACCGGGATGGTGGGCTTCAGGTCCTTGATGAACTGTTTCTTCATGAGCTGGTAGTCGTCGCTAGAGCTCGAAAGAAAGAGAAAGCCGGTGGGCCATGCCGAGTTCGACCATCGGGATAAAGCAGTAGTCGAGTTGGTAGCTTTCGTAGCGGATACCAAGCCCGGTCGCCACGCCGGCAAGGATGTCGGAGCCTCCGCCGGACTTCAGGTCCGGGCCGAGTGAGTTATACCCGGCGCGCAGGACGAGGAAGTCGCCGATCCAGCCTTCCACACCGGCCCGGAACAGGACCCGGTTGTCGAGTGGCTTGACGATGTCGAACGCCAGGCAGAACGCCGGATCGGGCTGGTAGCCCAGTCCCGCGGCAAGTTCGACGGGCATGGCATCGCGTTCACTCTGGAATGCCTTGAGCTGATGACCGACGTTACGGGCGACGACCCCGGCGGTCAGGCCTTCGAATCCCTCGATTGGTATGCCGGCCGACGCGCCGACGTTCCCGGCGAGCGCCATCGAGAAGAAAGTGTCGATCGAGCCGTACAGCCCCTGGATGCCGACTCCGACCGAAAAAACGTCGTGTCCTTCAAGGTTCTTCACCTTCGCCGCGGCGCTCAGGTTTACATCGGCAAATGATACCCCGAACGTGCCCATTTCATTGCCTAGTGCGTCGGTCCGCTTCATCGTGCCGGAGTTCAAATACACCACGCCGAGGCCGACCCCCGTAGTTGGGCTGAGCGGCCGAGAATAGCCGGCCGAGCCGAGTCGGATCCCGGCCACGTAGTTCACATAGCCCAGATGCGCTCTTGGTTCTTCGCTGCCGAGCACATGCACCGGCGAGTACCAGAAGGCCATCGGGCTCTGGGCGTCGCCGGTCACCGCGCCGGCCATCGCGGCCTCGCGCGCCGTGGGCGTGATGCGCAGGAAATCGAAGCCGGCGGTGCCGGCGTTGGGGTCAATCGCTATGAGGCTCAGGGCCAGGAGAATGTTCATTGAGACAAGTTAGCGGCCGGCTTGCGCTTGTCAAGCGGAATAGCACAGGACTTTCCCCGGAATTTGTGTGTGCGGGCGGCTAGTTGATTCTGCTACAAAGAGATAACCATTTCAGGAAGTGGAAGAGTGGCCTGCGCTGTGGTATGGTTTTGTGCTCCGGAAATGAAACCAAGACCACAGGAGGCCACCCATGTATGTTAGCCGAATCGGCAGCAAATTGCGAGTCCAGATTCACGACTTTGGGGGGGGGGGGGGGGGGGGGGGGG
>CBDUVZ010000150.1:0-3118 GCA_965370805.1 uncultured bacterium
AGGTTACATGCAGCCAGATACTTCCATCCACCCACACGAATCCACGAAGAGCCTCGATAGAGAACATCAGTCAGACACCGGACCGGGAGTCCGACTACCCGGTTCTATCCACTCCGGACGTTGTCGCGTATCAGGAGAGCATTGACTCCGCGAACTACGAAATTATCGCCTGGATTGGAGGCGAACGGGTCAACATCAGTGAGACGCAGGAACCATCAAAGTATCCGCACATTGCGGTTGAGGCGCCGACGGCTACGACCGATGAGTTCGACAGCACGACGGTAAGTCCGACAACAGTGATAAACGCAATCTGGACCGAGACCGTAGTGCCGGACTCGCTCTACCAGGTCAGCTTCAGACGCTATGAGTACACGCCGACTTCGCCGACGAGTCCCTATCTCTCGGCGACAATCGGTGACAGCACGCCCTCGGTCTATTGTGTCGAGCGCTACGGCGCGGTGCAGTACGGCGAAGTTACCTGTGACTACAGCCAAGCAGGACTCATCTATGAGCTCCCTTACTTCGACCCGAGGGCGACTTATCTACTCCACGCGGTCGTGTACAAAAAAGGCTCGGGCGCTTGGCGCGAGGGGATGTACGTTGACACTACCCTGGTAGCGAAAGTCGCCTATCGTCCCCATGTTCCAGTGACAGTAAATGTCATACTGCCCAGAGAGACCTACGAGCATGACTTGGCGATACGGAAGGAGATCAAGCGCATCGTCGGCAGCTATGCCCTGCTCGCTGACTTGAAGGTATATCAAGTAAGCGCTTCGGACCAGTTCGGCGGCGGCGGACAGGGCGGAGCCCAGCCGTTCATCCGGCCGAAGCTGTACGCCTGCCGGCCGAACCCGTTCACGGGCCGGACCCGAATACGGTATCAGTTCCCCCGAGAAGGCAATGTGCTCCTGCGGGTGTACGATGCGAGCGGCAGGATGATGCGGACCCTGCAGAGCGGGCGACAGAAGCCCGGAGTCCACACCCTGAACTGGGACGGGTGTGACAGCAAGGGCCGGCAGGTTGCCAATGGCATTTACTTCTACCGGCTGGATGTGCCCGGATACCGTGATGTGAAGAAGGCGGTGATGATGAGATAACTACCGGGCAACCGGTCAAGGGCGGCGCGGCAACCCCGCGCCGCCTTCATCATGAGGCTGCGGGAACAGCAAGTGGCAGCAATTCCGGTGCCGTCCGGCGATGCCGGCAGGTTGTTTCTGAGGACAACCGAGCCATTGACAGCCGGGTTCTGTGGTGGTATGTTCGATTGCCAGCTATGTCAGGCGAGAGCCATCCCGGCCGGCCCGGGGTGGCCTTTGTCATCCCGGAGCAGTGCGAATGACAAAAGGAGCGTAAGTGACTTCCGCGGTAATCATCGTCGGGTATCTTGCCATCGTGGCAACGGTCGGGGTCCTGGCAAGGCGCCGGGCGGGCAGGGGCCAGGAGGAGTTCTTTCTCGCCGGTCGCTCACTGGGCCCGGTTGTGCTGGTCCTGACAATGGCGGCGACGAACTTCTCGGCGTTCACGGTCTTCGGATTCGCCGGGGCCGGATACCGGTTCGGGTATTCGTACTACCCGATAATGGCGTTCGGCACCGGGTTCATGGCGCTGACATTCCTGCTGATCGGGATACCGGTCTGGCGGGCCGGGAAGCGGCTGGGCGCGGTGACGCCGCCGGAACTCATCTGGCACCGATTCCGGAACAAGCCGCTGCGGGCCGTCTACCTGGCGGTGATGGTAATCTTCACCCTGCCTTACCTGGCGATTCAGCCGATGGGAGCCGGGTACGCGCTGCAGGGGCTGCTCGGGATTCCGTACGCATGGGGCGCGGTGCTGGTGACCGTGGTCGTGATACTCTACGTACTCCTCGGCGGGATGCGCGGCGTGGTATGGACCGATACGGCGCAGGGAGTCCTGATGTTCGGGGCGATGGTGGTGATATTCTTCGGTCTGGCCCGGACACTCGGCGGATTCAGCGCGGCCAACGCCCGGGTATTCGAGGAGTTGCCGGAGTTGTTTTCCCGGCCGGGCGGCGGCGCCCGGTTCACGCTCGGAATCTGGTTCTCCTACATGGCGCTCTGGTTCCTGTGCGATCCAATGTTTCCTCAGTTGTTCCAGCGGTTCCTGGCTGCCCGGGACCGGAAGTCACTGCGGATGACAGTTCTTTTCTACCCGCTCGTCACCGGGGTGCTCTTCTTCCTGCCGGTTGCGATCGGGGTGATGGGACGGCTGGTGGTGCCCGGGCTGGTGGGCAAAATGACGGACCAGGTACTACCACTCGCGGTCGGCCGGGCTTTGCCGCCCTGGATGGGCGCGCTCGCAATCGGGTGCGGGCTTGCGGCACTGATGTCAACGATGGACTCCCAGCTCCTGACGCTCGGCTCGATGTTCGTGCGCGACGCGAAGGCGCTGTTGTTTCCCCGCAGCCCGCTCTCCGGCAAGCGAGTAGTTGTTGCGGCGCTCGCCCTGGTCGGACTCGTCCTGGCGCTGCGGCCTTCAGGCACGATTCTCCAGATTGCCACCGAGGCGTTCACCGGGCTGGCGGTGCTCTTCCCGGTGACACTGGCCGCGGTTTACTGGTCGCGGACGAACGCCTGGGCCGGGGTTGCGTCGATTGTCACCGGCGAAGCTATGGTGGTGCTCTACCATTTCAAGCTGGTGCCGGATTTCGGGCTGCTGCCGGTGATACCGGTCGTTGCGGCCGCGACGGTGGTACTGGTGGTCGGCAGCCTGCTGTTCCCGGCGCGTGGTCTCGAGCCGCTGGCCCGGGTCGAACGGAAAGGACTGGCCTGGGCAGCGGTTTTCGGCCTGGTGTTCGTGCTCGGGATCGACTTCTGGCAGTGGAACCAGGCGCATCTGCTCTGGTTCGGTCTGCCCGGCTGGGTCTGGTACTTCTTCGGCCTCTCGCTCCTCCTCTTCGGGCTGATTGCAGTCTACCTGAGACACGGAGCAAAGGGACAAGTCAGAAGTCAAGAGGTAAGGGGCAGAAGGCAGGACGCGGAGGGACGAACAAAGCTCGACGGGGCAGACTGACGTCCGCCCCGTCGTTCTTGGAGGCCTCGGACGACGTCTTTCCTCAGAATTGGATCTGCCCGAAATGTCAAGTCGGGCTGTTGGATTC
>CBDUVZ010000151.1:0-2808 GCA_965370805.1 uncultured bacterium
CGCGAACTTGCGCGCACCGTGTCTTGCCGGGATGCCGATGATGCGCAGTCCGGGCATTGGTTCGCCCGGGACCTGCCCGCTCAGACCGATGAGCGTTACTCTATGCCCGGCTCGGACAAGGGAATGCGCCTCGCGCAGCAGGAAACGACTGTAGCTGACCGGCTGTGAAGAGGAAAGCAGGCAGATCTGCTCTGCTTCAGTATTCGACAATGGCTTGTCCGGACCCGGGCGACACGCTACCGGTCTGCCGGGGTGTCCAAGGCACCGGTCTCCGCCGCATCCGGACTCCGGCCGGCAGGCTCGGCTTGCCCGGCCGATTCGTTCTCTTCACCGGATTCCGACTCCTGCTCCGGCTCGACCGGCGGCGGCAACTCACCCAGCACACGCAGGCATTCCCGGGCGGTATTGACGTGGATTTCCACCGTGTCTTCGGTCTTGAGCGCGTAGCCACCGGCCAGCACCGGCACCACCGGGATTCCCCGCTTGTGGCAACCTTCGATGACAATCCTGTCCCGCAAAGCCAGCCCCCGTTTGGTCAGACGGAGCGCTCCCAACTGGTCGTCATGGTACGGGTCGGCCCCGGCAACCAGGACTACCAGTTCCGGCTTGTGGTCGTCCAGTATCTTCGGCACCGCGGCGCCCCACTTCTCGATGTACTCATCATCCCCGGTTTCGTCGGCGAGTCCGATATCCCAGTTCGAGTCCTCCTTGATCGGGTACAGACGCTCCTGGTGAATGGAGAACGTGTACACCGCGTCATCGTCCTGGAAGATCCGGGCGGTCCCGTTTCCCTGGTGCAGGTCGCCGTCGATTACCGCTGCCCGTTTGATCCGGTCTTCGGCGAGCATCTTCCTGATTCCGACCGCCACGTCGTTCACATAGCAGAACCCCTCGCCCTGATCGGCAAAAGCATGGTGAAACCCTCCCCCGATGTGCATCGCCACCCCGTTCTCCAGGGCCAGCCGGCACGCTTGAACCGTCCCGGACGCGTGCAGGAAATAGCCGTTGACGACCTCCCAGGTCAGAGGCAACTCGGACCGGACTGTTCGCGGAGTCCAGCGAAGATTGAGCATGTCATCGACGTACTCATCGGTATGAACCAGCCTGACTTCCTCGGGATTCGGCTCCGGCGGCTCGACGAAATCCCCCGGTTTGGCAAGGCCGTCCGCAGCCAGACGGTCGTGGACAAGCAGGTACTTGTCCGTCGGGAACACGTGAGCGCCGATATCCAGCTTGTACCGGTCCGAATAGACGAATTTCATAACCAATCCTTTCAGTTTTAGTCAGCAATAGCCGGGTTCGGAGAAGCAAGCCACTGAGAACTGACTCTTCATCCTGGCCCGCAAAGGCTAATTATAGGATGGCCGCCCCGGCTGTCAAACCACCGCCTGAAAGAAGGCTTGGTGGTTTCTGCAATCTGCGCCCTGACTTCTGCCTTCCGCTTCCGTGCCTTTGGCGTTTTCCCTTCGCGCTTCGGTTGTTAGTCTTGGCGGCCTTGGCGCTCTTGGCGGTTTTCTTCCTGGTGCTTTTCTTCTCCTCGGCTACTGCTTGACACCGGTTGGCTTGCGTTTACAATCCTGCTTTGTGTCAAGAGCAATCACGGAGGTTTGATTATGATTCTGGTTTTCGCTGAACAGCGCGACGGCAAACTGAAGAAGACCGCCTTTGAGGCGCTTCTCATCGGGTACCGGATTGCCCGGGAGAAATCGGACGAACTGGTGGCTGCAATCCTCGGCTCGAACGTGGCCGGGCCGGCCGACAGCATAACCAGGTTCGGAGTCAACAAAGTACTGACCGTCGACGACCCGGCCTTGGAGAACTACACGCCGGACGGGTACGCGGGAACCGTGGCCGAACTGGTCCGCCAGCACAACCCTGCGGTTCTGGTCATGAGCGCCACCGCCCTGGGTCGGGACCTCGCCTCGTCGCTCGCCGCTCGCCTCGAAACCCAGTTGCTGCAGGACTGCATGGAGATCGAGGTCGATGACAGCGGGACAATCATCGCCACCCGACCGGTCTTCGCGGGCAAAGCGCTGAGCCGGGTCAAAGCGCCTGATGCAACGCCGCTCGTCATCTCGATGCGGCCGCGTGCGGTCGACCAGCAGACCGAGACCGGCGACCCCGGTGAAATAGTCGCCGCTGACGTCAAACCGGGCGACCTCCGCTCCCGCGTTGCCGAAGTCGTCCGCGCGGTGACCGGGACGGTCGAACTCAGCGAAGCCGACATCGTGGTGTCAGGCGGCCGGGGCATGAAAGGTCCGGAGAACTTCGCAATCCTCGAAGAACTGGCAAAGACAATCGGCGCCGCGGTCGGAGCCTCCCGCGCCGCGGTCGACGCCGAATGGCGCGACCACCAGTTCCAGGTCGGCCAGACCGGCAAAGTCGTTGCCCCGACCCTGTACATCGCCTGCGGCATCTCGGGCGCAATCCAGCACCTCGTCGGGATGATCAACTCCAAATGCATCGTCGCCATCAACAAAGACCCGGAAGCCAACATCTTCAACGTCGCCGACTACGGCCTCGTCGGCGACCTGTTCAAAGTCGTGCCGCTGCTGACCGAAGAGTTCAAGAAACACAAAGCCTCCTGACCGCAGGCCTTCGTTCCTTCCGCCTTCCGCTTTGGTCATTGGGACCTGGTCATTGGTCATTTCCATCTTGGGGGCCTTGGCGGTTATTCCTTCCTCATTCGTCATTCGACACTCGTCATTCGGCATTCCCCTGGCGGCCTTGGCGGTTGTCTTTCCGCCTTCTGCAATCTCAATCGAGTAGGGGGCGGTTTGGTTCCGCCCCCTCTCACACCACCGGACA
>CBDUVZ010000152.1:0-2588 GCA_965370805.1 uncultured bacterium
CCCGGACCTACGGCGGCACGGACGCCGACCGGGGTTACTCGGTGGCGCAGACCGCAGACGGCGGGTACGTCATCGCCGGCTACACCGCGTCCTTCGGCGCCGGCCACTACGATGTCTGGCTTATCAAGACCGACGCATCGGGCGACACCATGTGGACCCGGACCTACGGCGGCACGAACTACGACTACGGCGAGTCGGTGGCGCAGACCGTGGATGGCGGCTACATCATCGCCGGCCACACCGCGTCCTTCGGCGCCGGCCACTACGATGTCTGGCTTATCAAGACCGACTCCTGCGGCGATACCCTGTGGACCCGCACCTTCGGCGGCACGAACTGGGACCTCGGCGAATCGGTGGCGCAGACCGCAGACGGCGGCTACGTCATCGCCGGCGAGACTTACTCTTTCGGCGCCGGCAGCTACGACGTCTGGCTTATCAAGACCGACTCGGCCGGGCCAGTCGCAATCGCGGAGCCGCAGCCGCCCGTTGCCTTTGAGCCCACCGCTGCCACAATCGCGCGCGGTGTGCTCAATCTGCAATCTGAAATCTGCAATCTGAAATCTGAGTTCGTCCTTCTGAATTCCGGGGGTCGCAAGGTCATGGACCTCGGGCCCGGCGAGAACGACGTCCGGCACCTGAGCCCGGGCGTCTACTTCCTCAGAGGAAAGGGTTCAAGGGGTCCAGGGTCCGAGGGTCCAAGCCGGAAGGTCATCCTGACGCGCTGAGCGGCTTCTCCGATTGCTGATTGCGGGAAGGAAGACTGCCGCGTCGCTTCGCTCCATGCCTCGGCGGCATCGACCCCAGTCCGTCGTGCGCAATTGACAACTCCTCTCTTGGCGGTCTTGGCGACCTTGGCGGCTATCACAAGTGCGAATGCCGAGTGTCGAATGCCGAATTCGGACTTCCGCCCTCATCTGTGTCCATCCGTGTTCATCTGTGGTTACTTCCTCTTGGTGCCTTAGTATTTGTCCTCTCCGCTCCGGTCCGCTGCCCTGTCGGCCGGGCTCCTCCTCTTCGCCTCCCTGGGTTTGACATCTTCTCCCCGGCCCGTTATCCTGACGCGATGCATCGATTACTTCTGCCGGTTCTGCTTGCCGTCTCGCTGGGCCTGGCCGACTATGTCGAAATCGGCAGCGGCGGCTCGGCGCTGCTCAATCGTCCGTTCTGCGGCACTTGAGGCAACTCGATAAGGTACCAGGTCCTGGTACTTGCCTCGGAGATGGCCGGGCCGGCCCGTCTGACCGAGGTCCAACTTCTCTGCGGCAGCGCGGTGCATGACAGCGGCTGGTTCTACAATGCCCGGATTCTCGCCTGCCATACGTCGCTCGCCGAGTTGACCAACACCTATGCTGCCAACTACGACGGCAACCTGCCCGACACCGTGATGGCAGTTGACACGCTCGACCTCGCCTGGACCATCGGCCAGTGGGGCAGCCTCGTCTTCGACCAGCCGTTCGATTACAACGGCACCGAGAACCTGGTGCTGGAATTCCGCTACAACGGTGACGACCACCGCGCGGTCTATGCCAGGGGATTCTACCCGCCGGGCGGCAACCGGGTTCTCGACGGCTATTCGCTGACCAACCCGCAGGGCGCGCTTCGGTCCTACTGCAACCGCCTGCGCATTTACTACGACCCGGTCGGCATCGAGGAGACCCCGCCCGTGCGCGCGGCTGAGTTCCGATGCTCACCCAACCCGTTCCGCGGCTCGACCGTCATCAGCCTTCCGGGACCGGTGCGGGTCTACGGTGCTGACGGCAGGCTGGTGCGAACTCTCCTGCCCCGGGCCGGCGTCTGCACCTGGGACGGCCGGGACGCACGCGGCCGCGACGTCGGGCCGGGCGTCTTTCACGTCGCCGGGCGCTCGGGCACCACGTCCGTCCTCCGACTCAAATAGCGCAACGGGCAGGCCGCAGCCCGCCCGCCATAAGATTCCGACCTTCGGCTACCTGATTACAATCTTGGCACTCGGACCCTTGGACCCTTGGCCCCTCGAGCCCTTCCTTCCGATGAAGTAGACGCCGGGCGCGACATGCCGCACGTCGTTCTCGCCCGGCACAAGGTCCATCACCTTGCGGCCCGTGGAATTCAACAAGAGAATTTCAGATTGCTGATTGTAGATTTCAGATTGCAGACAGAGCACCCCGCGCACAATCGTAGCCGTCGGGTGCCGGTCATTCGTCATTCCCAATTCGTCATTCGCCCTTTCCTCAACTCCGACCTGCGCCCATTGGTAGACCCCGGTCCGCTGCATGTTGAACTGATAGGTCGGCCATTCCCAGCACGTCCGGTTGAACGGAACCCCGGCTTCCCAGATTCTGACTTCGGTCTGGGTACCGGCCGACGACACCGCGATGATGTCGAGCAAGTCGTCCCCGTCGAAATCGGCCAGCGCGACCCCGCGGGCCGGTCCGAAGTTGCTCGCGCTCGATATCCGGATCGGCCAGCCCGGCATCAACGGCAGGCTGTCGGTGCCGGTCAACCGGGGCGCGGGTTCGCCGGTCTCGGTCACGGTCACAATCCCGGCCGGCTCCGAACCCGGTCCGCTCACGGTCATCTCCAGCATCCCGGCGTGCGCGCAGAGCGCC
>CBDUVZ010000153.1:0-2429 GCA_965370805.1 uncultured bacterium
CCCGGCCGGGAATGACGGAAAGGATTGAACCTCTCCTGCCGGGTGCTATAATGTCCGGTTGATTCGGAAATCCGCACCTGCCCGATGGCCCTGCAGACGAGGCAGAGCCCGACGGGCCAATTGTCCCGAAACACCAGAGTCCTCCAAGGAGGTAGCAGAATGAAACGCCTGAGCATACTGGCTCTCGTAGCGGCCGTTTCGGTCGCCATGGCCGGGAATGTCACCCAGACCCTGCGCTATCCCGGCAGCGCACTGAAGCTCGGCACCGACCAGGGGTTCACTACGGTTGATTTCATGGGCACACCCCACGTCAACCCGCTCGGCTCCCCGGACCTGCCGGCACTACCCTACCAGATTGCAATCCCGCCGACCGCGGTCGTGACCGGGTTCGAGATTACCGCAATCGAGGAAGAACCGGTCGCGGGCACCTACGACGTCATCCCGGCCCAGCACCCGGTTCCGTGGGGCGAGGAGACGTCGAACCGGCCGTTCGTCCCGCCCGACCCCGCGGTCTATTCCGAGGACGCGGTCTTCCCGGCCCAAGCCGCCCGCCACGTCCATACCGGCAACAAATCCGGCTACCGGCTGGCGAGTTTCGTCGTCTACCCGGTCCGCTGCAACCCGGTGCGGAAGACCCTGTCGGTCGTGACCCGGATTACGGTCAAGGTCAGTTATGAGACCGGCCGCCGCCACGTCCCGCGCTACACCGAAGCCCAGATTGCGCTGCACGGACAGCAGGTGGCGAACCTGGTATTGAACTCCGGCGACGTCCGCCGTTTCGCCCCGCCGAAGCGCACCCGGAGCTACGGCTCGACGTTCCTGCCCGCGGCCGATTACGAGCACGTCATCATCACCCGGACCCACTGGGCCGATTCGCTGCAGCAGTTGTGCGACTGGCGCACCCGCCAGGGCTGGCGTTCCTGCATCATGCCGCTCGAATCGATCTGCGCCGTCTACCCGGGCCGCGACACCGCGGAGCAGATGCGCAATTTCATCAAGGACGCGGACACGACCTGGGGCACGATTTTCGTCTTCATCGCCCGCGACGACTACCCGGCCCACCAGTACCGCGTCGCCCGGGCGAACGGCTACAACAACTTCTCCGACATGTACTACTCGGACCTGGACGGCGACTGGGACTTCAACGGCAACAGCACCTTCGGCGAGATTGCCGACTCGGTCGACGGGTACGCCGACGTCCACGTCGGGATGATAACGCTCGACGGGTTCACCGAGCTGTCCAGCTATATCGCCAAGCTCTTCCGCTACGAGTTCACGCCGGACACCAACGCGGTCTGGGCGACCAAGTGCTTCGTCTCGAACTCGGCCGGCTCCGGCTTCAACCATTACAACGACTCGATTGCGAACGCGACCCCGACCCCGCCCTGGTACGACCTGAAGATGTACGACTCGGGCGGCATGGTGACGCCCAGCACCGGCCGGTACTGCGACTCGCTCAACTCCGGGTACAGCATCTCCGCAATCATCGCCCACGGCAGCCCGAACGGGTTCGACATGAACGGCACGGTCAGCAGCTCGATGATGAACGGGCTGACCAACACCAATCGGCTGAACACCGTCACCGCAGTCTGCTGCAAGACCGGCAAATGGGACGAAGGCTCGACCAACGGCGACTGCATCGCCGAGAACATGGCGTTCCACGCGCCCAACGGTTTCGTCGGCGTGATGATGAACTATCAGTCGGGCTGGATGTGGTGCGCCGAGCATTACAACTACTCGATCTGCTACGGCCTGGTCGCGTTCCGCACCCCGCGCTGCATCACGCAGGGCGAAGCGCTCTCCTACGGCAAAGACTACTGGCACTGCTTCCTGGTGGACTCGGCCAAGTTCCGGATGGAAGCGTTCGAGCGGAACCTGTTCGGCGCTCCGGCGGTGCCGATCTGGACCGGCCATCCGTTCGTGGCTTCGGTCACCAAGCCGGGTGCAATCAACATCGGCACCGGGGTCCCGGTCAATATCACCGTGACCGACGGGCTGTACGCGCCGGTCGATTCGGCCCTGGTCTGCCTGCTCAAAGGCACCGAGACCTTTGCCCGGGGCTGGACCGACGCCTCCGGCCAGATAACGCTGCTCGTCTCCCCGCTGACCCCGGGACAGTTGCAAGTCACGATCACCTGCGCCAACAACCTGCCCTACCTCGATTCGATACCGGTCATGGCTTCGGACAAGTTCGTCACCTACCTGAGCCACACAATCGTCGATACCGCACCCGGCGGCAACAATAACGGCGCAATCAACCCGGGTGAAATCGTCCGCATCCCGACCTGGGTCAAGAACCACGGCACCCAGACCGCGAACGGCGTCACCGGCCGGCTGATTACCCATGCCGCGGGGATTACGATTACCGATTCGATTCTCGCGTTCGGCAACGTCGCCGGCGGTGACAGCGCTCAGAACACCACCGGGTA
>CBDUVZ010000154.1:0-2420 GCA_965370805.1 uncultured bacterium
TCTATGAGCAGCCAAATCCGCCAAGATCACCCACACAAAAGCGCGAAGAGCCTCAAAAGGATACTTTGGCATCCCATACTCCATAGTCTGATTCCGGTTCCCTGACCATCATGAGTTGCTCGTGCGCAGCAGTGGCCGACAATCCTCTGAGGTGTTCGAGGACCGCTTCGAGTCCACCGAACTTCTCAATCCACCGGGCGATGGACTTCCGCTTGCTGTCAGTCGGTTCTTCCTTGTGCCAGTTCTTACGCAGGTTCCAGACCGCGAGGCGGATTACGTGGCCGCAAGCCAGGCACCGGGCGTCACCCTGAGTTGCCTTGACCCCTCCGGCGCGCAACTGCCTGATGTCGTCGGCAACCAGGTCGGCCACGGCCTTCGGGGTTTTGGCAATCCACCGTCGGGGTACGTGCCCGGTCGACCGGCACACGAATACGGTATCGACAATCGAGGACTTCGTTCCGCTGATGTGGATCGAAGCGCCCATTTCGCCGGGACAGGGCAGGGAGGCGGAACACGTGAGCCCGGCGTCGAGCATTGCCACCGCAATCGGCAGGTACGCTTCCAGGTCGTTGTGATGATAGGTGAAGACGAATGGGGAGCCGCGCTTGAGGCCACCCGCCATTCGCTGGAATACACGGGACAACCCTTCGGTGAAGGACGCCAACCCCCTTCCCATGTTCATGTTGCCGGTAAGCTCCCGAGCGTTGCGGGTCGAAGGGCTCGCGAACCCTTCGGCGTTCTTGCCGACCATGCGGCGGAGCCAGACGTAGCAGAAATCCATCAGTTCCGCGTACTGAACGTTGCTGAAATACGGCGGGTCGGTCAGCACCGCGTCCAGGCTGCCGGGCCGCGGCTTGGCTTCTGCCGCATCCGCGCAGTGAAGTTCGAGTTCTCTCGTCTCCACCCGACCCGAACCGTTCCTTGTCCTTCCGATCCATTCATTCGGAATCATCACCTTGACCTTCCGGGACCCCTGATGATGGAACTCGAACGGCGCATCACAGAAGGACTTGGCCTTTGCGAACTTATCGGTGATATTGGACCAACCGCCGCTGCCCACATTCGTGCCCTTGCGCGTGTTCCTGATTCCCGGCAGGTTCGATTCACACTGCACCAGGCCGACCGGGAAGCCGTGAACCGAGAAGATATCGAGGGACTTCAGGGCCACGGTGTCGTACCGACACAGCATGTTCTGGTAGCGCAGGAGGTCGGACAGGTTGGTCCGCAGCGCATCACGGAGCCGTTCGTCAGGTTCCTTCTCGATGGTCCGGCAACTGAGTTCAAGGCCCAGCAGTTGGCGGGGATTGAACATCTCGCGGTATCGCCGGTAGCCCCAGCGCAGGAGCCGGTCCGTCTCATCGCCACGCGGGATGAGGTCGTCCGGGACAAACCGCGACCGGGTTTTCTTCCACTGCGAGCAGGCTTCGTCGTACCGGCCGAGGTCAGCCGGTTCGGGTTTCTTGAAGAACCGGCCCCGATGGTGCGGCCGGCAGTCCGCGCAGTGGTATTCGATGGCAAGCATCCGGTGTCTCGGGGGGCCGGATTCGGGATCAGTGTACGGGTTGACCTCCCCGCAACGAGGACAGGCACACCGTCCGTTCCGGGCCGGACCTTTGACTACCAGCGGCTTCCCGCATGACGAACAACTGCCGGGATGGTCTCGACTGTCCACTTCGTTGAGTTCGCCGCAGTCGGCACAGAGTAGAACTGTTTTCGGATGTCGTCGGTTCGCCGCGACCTGGTAGCCCGGGAACAACGTGAACTCCCTGCCGCAATTGCGACAGTCCCTGACCTTGACCCAGAGGAAGTACTTCACCCGGGCCTGTTCTGACCCGCACTCAAGACAACGGGTCTGGTAGAGATGCCCGACCTTCGCAGCCAGGGTTGTCCTCAGGATACCGGCTGCTTTCTCGTATGCCCGGAGGTCGATGGTTTCCGTCTCCTGCTTGACGATCCAGTACGACATCGGGTTGATATCGTAGCCGACGACTTTGCACCCCAGCCGATTGGCTTCCAGTACCGGGGTCCCGCCGCCCATGAACGGGTCGGCTACTCGGACCCGGTTCATGTTGTTGCCCTGGTAGAAAGCCCTGGCCAGAGGTTGAGACGTGAACTCGGACAGCAGCAGACTCCTGAACAGGGTACCCGGACGCCGGGCAAACCACTTGTGGACAGCGATTACCGGTCGGTAGTTCTGCTGGATTTGCTTTTCCCGCAAAGCCAGATTCGCGACAAACGGGATATCGAAGTCGCGCTCTATCATCTGTTGTTCATGGTTGACCGGCGGGCGAACAAAAGCCCGGTGCAGCCGTCGGTAGCGGGTCCCTGATGCATCGCCTGCCAGCTTATTGGTTGGCGCCCGGTTGTCAAGCGGGCGGTCTTCCTCAGAAATAATCTGCCTGAAAGGAAGTTGTTTACTC
>CBDUVZ010000155.1:0-2408 GCA_965370805.1 uncultured bacterium
CCTGATTGCCCAAGATACTACCATATATCGGTTGTCAATGCAACTAAGCACTAGCGCGTGATGAAGCTTTCCGTCCAGACCGGCATGGCCGGCCTGGGGTGCATCGCCTGCCATTCGGCGTCGGTCATGCGTTCGGACATGGGCTTCGTGAACTCGTAGTAGGAAAAGCAGGCCCCGACCGCGAGGTAGCGCTTGCCGTAGAACGGGATTACCGCGTACAGCTTGCAGGGGTTGCCGACCGCTTCCTGGAGGACCAGGCCGGTGTTCGGGTCGGTGTGGACGTCGGCCACCAGCGCCATTCTCTCGTCTTCGTTGGTGTAGACGCCAAACACCGGCCGCTCCGCAGCCACTTCGACCGGCTCCAGACCTTCCTCTCCGAGCTTGGGACGAGACTGTGCTGTCTTCGGCGCAGGCGGCTTTGACTCAGACAGATACCGGTCTCCGAACTGCCTGCTGAAGGTGCTCAGTCGCTTCAGGTCGCCGCCAATGTACTTGCAGAAGATGGCGTCGCGTTCAGACAGTTCGGTTCCTGCATACTCCTTCTCAGCGATGTCGGCCAGACGTTCGGTCACAGAAACGTATCTGTCCAGCTTCGGCCCGATTTCCTTGTGCAGGTTACCGGCCTGCTCGATCTTTTCCTTGAGGACCTTTGCCAGTCGGGCAAGCTGGCTGAATACTTCGGGTTTGGGCTCGACGTAGGCGATATGCTTGGGCGGTTCGGGTACCCGTTCCACCCCGACGCATACCGTGTAGCTCTGCTTGGCGTAGAGGATAGTGTCGTGCCGGAGTTCGGCCCAGGACCCGCAACTCGTAACCAGGGTTTTGTCCGCATAAGCTACGGACTGGGTGAACCGGGCGACAAAGGACCGGTGGCGGGGCAGACCGACCGGTTCGAGGTTCAGCTTCAGCGCATGGAGCCAGCCGTAGTAGGCATTCTGATTCCATTCTTCCGGGGTGAGCGCGGCGAACTCACGGCAGAGTGAATCGAGCTGGGGCAGGTAGTTATAGAACGTATCCTGGTGATAGGTCTCGATGAGGAGTTCTCTCGCCCGGGCTGAGCCGAGAACCGCCATGACGTCAAGTCCCATCGGCAGGCAGCGGGGCTTGCCCTGCGTGCCGACCGCGGTGTAGACCAGGCGCTGGAACATCTCCGAATCCGGGATGTAGCGTTGGCTCATCAGGCGCATGCCGTTGGTCGTGCTGACCGGCTCATCGTCCCAGCGGAAGCCTGAGAGGATTCTCGGCTGGGGCAGCGACTCCGCCTTTGCCACGAACGCGGCGATATTGTTGTCTTCGGCAACCCATTCCACGACGTCGGCCCGGCCTGCGAGCGTGGAGAACAGGCTGTCATAGTCATGGGGCAGCGGGTCTTCGGCTTCGCCGACCAGGTATGCGGTTGGTTCGTAGACGCTGTTCCAGAGCTGCTTGATGTGGATGCCCGTACCCCCCTGGTTGAACTCGAATGCATCGGCCAGGAGGATTGCCTGCCGCGTCAACCGCATGCCGACTTCCGGCTGCTTCGGGGTCTTGAGCAGGAATGTCATCCGGCCCAGGTACATCATCGCCTTGAAGTAGCGCCGGAACTCCTCATTCCGGGTGTAGTGGCCGCGCGGCTTGTACTGCGAGAAGTCCTCAAAGATTCCGAGCACTTCCGAACTGTCGAACCCGACATGGGCTTCGATCAGCCTCTGCTCGGCCTTGACCCATCCGGCGACCGACGCGGGAACCTCGAACCCGGAGTCCAGGTAGGCAAGCGGGACCGACAGGTAGGCGATATTGCATTCCAGTGCCTGCTTCACTTCGGCGTCACGCGCCCGGCTGAGCAGCCCGGTCTGGTGAGTCAGCAGCGCTTCAAGCATCAACTGAATCGTGGGATAGAAATGGTCCAGTTCCGCGGTGCGCAGCGAGTAGTCATACAGGATGTGGAATACGTGGAACAGCGGGTCGGTCGTGACCAGGACCGGCAGGTCGTCGTCCGCCGCCGCGGTGTAGATTTCGTATATCTGGTCGAAGTCGGTGGTCTGCGCCGCCAGGCCGTGCTCGGCAAGCACCGCCCGGTCCGCCTCGGTCAGTCGTGCCAGCAGGTCGGGATTCGCAACCTCAAGTTCCGTGGCCGGGGCCAGGCCCGCGGCCAGAACGGTCAGAATGGCAATAATTCTCATGCCGCATCATAAGCCGGTCGGGGGAGTAGTCAAGCCGGAGACAGAGGAGACAACCGCCTCAAGCGCAGGGGACGCCAAGAGGAAGTAACCACGGATGGACACGGATGGACACAGATGAGGGTAGAAGTCCCCATTCGGCATTCGGCATTCCCTGATGGTCTGCAATCACCAATCTGGAATCCACAATCCCCTGGACCCTCGGACCCTTGACCCCTTGGACCCTTCCGTCCTCTGCCGTCAGCGGGT
>CBDUVZ010000156.1:0-2178 GCA_965370805.1 uncultured bacterium
CTTCACCTTTGTGCTCTTCGTGCATTGGTGTTCACTCCGCTCCGGTCCTCAGCCTTGGCGCACTTGGCGTGCTTGGCGGTTGTTTCTTGCCGACTTCGTGTCTTGTGCCGTCCGACGGCACTTTGCCCGGGGCTATCTTGCGACAACCGCCTTCCGCACCGACCGGAACTCACCCGCGACAAGACGGAGGAAGTAGACGCCGTTCGGCAGCTCCTGCCGCGACACACCGGACACGTCCCATATCACCCGGTAACGCCCGGACTGCTGTCCGGCCTGAACCAGCGAACCGACCAGCCGCCCCGAGTGGTCGAATACATCCAGACTCACCGCGGCCGGCTCGGGCAACACGTAATGGAGCACTGTCCGGGACTGAAACGGGTTCGGGCTGCAGGGCATGAACCGGAACTTCGGTTCGAGGCTGAGCCGGAGCCCGCCTTCGCGGATGCCGATCAAATCGAATCCCCGGTTCCAGAACCCGAGTACCGCCCGGTAGTCGGTGCTGCTGAGTTGCCCGGACGCCGCGGTCTGCCCGACACTGAACCCGCACGCGTAGTTCGCGGACGCAACCCGGAATCCGCCGCCGTCGAGCACGTTCGACTCGAGCACGTACTCCTGCCCGCCGGCAATGCACGCCAGGAACGCAAGGAACGCTATCGCTCTCATCGCTCGCCGCCCGGGCGGGGCGCGACCACGTGGTAGTCGAACTCCACGTCCGCGCTCGCCGGTCCGGCAACCTCGAACCCGAACGAGTTCTTGTGCACGACCACCGGAACCGGTTCTCCCGAAGTCTGGGTCAGGAACACCCGCATGCTGCCGACCTCAACCGTCACGAGGAAATCCGGGGCGAGTTCCACCGACGCCTGCCCGTCCGTCAGCCGGAGTCCGCCGAACGTCTCGTGCCACCGACCCGGCCCGGCCGTGAGCGACGGCGAACGCGGGGTCCAGCGGCTCGAGTACCAGGTCAGCACGTCGCCCGAACTCGGGCTGTTGGTTGAAACTGCCCGGCCTTGGAGCCCGACAACCGTCAAGTCGTCAATCGGGCCGTCGACGTCCCCGTCCGGCTCCTCCAGTTCCCAGCGGCTGTACTTGTAGACCAGCATGTCGTTGGTGTAGGGCGTCGTGCTCCGGATCTCCCGGCCGCGCAAGCCGACAACCTCAAGGTCATCGACGTCGCCGGTCACGTCGCCGTCAATCTCCATCGGATTCCAGCGACTGTACTCGTAGACCAGGATGTCGTTGGTGCTCGGGCTCGAACTCGAGATGTCCCGGCCGCGCAGGCCGACGACAGTCGGGTTCGGATAGCTGCCGTCAAGGTCCCCGCCCGCGTTCCCGGTCGGCGGCCCGCCCACGCTGTCCGGTCTCGGGGCCCAGCCCGACCCGGTCCACTTCAGCACGTAGCCCGACAACGCGCCCGCCTGGTTGATCTTCTCCATCGTCACCGCGCCGCTGCCGATCTCCTGCGACGTCATGCCGGGACTGAGCGGCCGGTCGACCGAAGCCGCCTGGAATGCAAACCCGGTGCTGGTCATCTCCACGCGCGGAGACAAAACCTGGTCATCAACCACCAGCTCCAGTTCGCACGCGGTCCCCGGTTCGAACACACTCGCCGGTATCGGGGTGACGCTGCCCATCGGGACGCTGAACAGACCGGCGTTCACCGTGCAGACCTGCGCCTCCTGCCACTGTACCCCGCCGTCCCGGTGAATCCTGAAACTCATCGAATGCTCACCGGTGACCGGCTCTCCCTGGTCGTCGGTGAGATACCCCTGCAAGTTCACCCGGCCCGGCACTGCGTCGGTCTCCTTTTCCATCTGGACCGCTCCGACGGTCCGGGCCGAAACCTTCGCGCTCTGCTCGGTCGCCGGGACCCGGGCCAGAAACCCGGCCAGCACAATAACGGCAATCATCTTCGTCAGCATTTCCGCCTCCTTTATTACCCCGAGTCTAGCCCCTGCCCAGCCGAAATCAAACGCCGGACAACCAACAACTGCCGAAGGCATCCCCGCACGAGGGAAAGGTAAGAGCTTCCTTGACGGCTTCCGCCTTGGTGCTCTTGGTGGTTGTTCCAATTCCGAATGCCGAATGGCGAATGTCGAATTCGGGCTCTCGTCCTCATCTGTGTCCATCCGTGGTCAATTCCGGTCCGCTTCCGCCTTCTGCAATCTACAATCCGAAATC
>CBDUVZ010000157.1:0-1769 GCA_965370805.1 uncultured bacterium
TCGCCAACCACGTCGCCAATCACGTCGCCAACCACGTCGCCAATCACGTCGCCAATGACGTCGCCAAGTTCGTCGCCGGAATCGTCGCCAGCAACGTCACGACCAATGTCCTCAGCTTCACGCAGAGCCATGCCCATGCAGCCACCGACAGGTCCGAGAAAGGAAATCAGCCAAATCCGGAACTGCCTTGCTCTTTCCACCGCCATTCGTCATTCGGACTCGAAGCCGACTGCCCCGCCCTTGGCATGACCGCCTGGGAGGCTATACTAGCCAAGCATGAGACGTCATCCATGAGCCGTCAGAAAGAACCGTGGCAGATCGACACACAGCGGATCGCCAAATCGATCAAGGCCGCCGCTGAGCGGTCGAAAACGGAAGAGGACCTCAAGATGGCCGTCGAACCCATAATCCAGTCTGCTCTCAAGCAGATGGGGCTGGACATCGCCGGGGTGCGCTACGAGAAGACATCGACCACCTACGGCGGTCGAAGGGACAGCGTCTACGGATTCCTGACTATCGAGTACAAGAAGCCCAACCGACTCCGGTCCAGAGCCGAAGTATCAAAGGCCTGCAATCAACTCAAAAGGTATCTGCGTGACGACGCTCGGAAGTACGGCGAACAGCAGGAAGACTACCTGGAAAAGGCGGTCGGTGTGGTCATGGATGGGCACCGTATTCTGTTCATCAGGTTCAGCAGAACCGCTACAATGCTGCAACTTCCTGTGCCCGGTGAACTGGCGGCACAGGACTTCTTTCCCGAAGTCGGGGTCCGCCGTGGCTTCCAGGTCTTGGGACCATACCCGGTCACCGCCCACAGCGTGGCCAACCTTCTCGTACTGTTCAGGGCCGCGGAACGACTTCCCTTGACTGCCCGGAACCTGGCTGCGGCGTTCGCGCCTCCGCATGACGTCGCGTGCCGTTCTGTTGCTGAACTGTATGCCGCTGTCACGAAAGCGCAACGTCAGCAGGGACCTTCGCGCGTCAAGACATTCTTCAAGGAATGGGACAGGATTTTCGGCATCGTCTACGGCCAGGAGCTTGCCAAGGCGGAGACTGCTGCAGCCCGAACCGCCGAACTGTACAAGTTGCCGGGTGGAATCCGACTCAAGCAGCTTCTGTTCGCGATTCACACCTACTACGCTCTACTGATGAAGCTCATCGCCATCGAGCTACTTGCCCTCCAGCGCGGCAGCAGTATCGAGTCGTTCGTGGCCGGTCTTGCCGCCCTGGATGACAGCCCCCTTCGCGGCCGACTCATGCAGATGGAAAGCGGTGCCGAATTCTCTGAGCGCGGGATTGTGAACTTCCTGGAAGCCGACTTCTTCTCATGGTATCTGGATGCCTGGACCCCGGCCGTGGCCCTGTCAGTACGGACCATGATCCAGGCATTGACCAGGTTCGAGTCGGCAACCCCGATTCTGGAACCGACCTGGACTCGGGACCTGCTTCAGAATCTCTACGAAGACATAGTCCCCAAAGAGCTACGCCACGCCCTGGGTGAGTATTACACGCCCGACTGGCTTGCCGGATACCTTGTAGACCGAACCGGTTACAAAGGCAAAACCGGAACTCGATTCCTGGACCCGGCCTGCGGATCAGGCACGTTCCTGGTTCAGGCGATTGACCGGACCATCAAGACCGCCGGGAAAAGCGGTCGTGTCGACGCCGGCTCGGTCGGCAGGAGGATTCTTGCCGACATCGTCGGTTTTGACCTGAACCCGCTGGCCGTGCTGGCCGCCCGGACCAACTACCTCATTGCCCTTGCCCGG